>DGIZ01000146.1 GCA_002386585.1 Brevundimonas sp. UBA4609
GACGGTGCAGATGGCGGGCGGTTCGGTCGAAACCGCCGGCGCCGGCGCGCACGGCGTCGCCGCCGTCGACGGAGGGAACCTCACGGTTTCGGGCGCGGCCGTCGCGGCGAACGGCGCCGGATCGTCGGCGATCTACCTCGCGGGCAGCGAGGCGAACGCCGTGTCGATCACCGGCGGGAGCCTGAGCGCCGCCGACGGCGCGATCATCCTTTCCGAAGGCGGGACGGGCGTGGTCTCGATCGGGGGCACCGCCGTGCTTAACCCCGCCGTCGTCAACGGCCGGCCCCTGCTGGCGCAGGTGAGCGACGACGCCGCAGGTGTGGCCAGCGACCTGACGCTGAACATCGCCGACATGCCGTCGCTTGCGGGCGACATCGTCGTCGACGCATCGACCCTCGCCTATAATCTGAGCAACAGCAGCTGGACGGGCGATCAGCGCCTGATCGGTTCCGGAAGCGCGAGCAGCGCCGGCCTGATCGCTTCGCAATGGACGGGCGACCTGCTCGCCGACCCCGGCAACACCGCCGACGTGTCCCTGGCGCAGGGCAGTCTCTGGACCGGCCTGGCGCGAAATGCGGCCGACATCACGATCGACGCCGACAGCGCCTGGAATCTGACTGGCGATTCCAGCGCGATCGGCGCAGTGACCAACGCCGGCGTGATCCAGTTCCTGGCGAGACAGGACGGCTACAGCACGCTGACGGTCGGCGGCTATACGGGCGGCGCAGGGAGCCGCATCGGCTTCAACACCTATCTCGGCGACGACGCCTCGCCCACCAACCTGCTGGTGATCAATGGCGGTCAGGCCGGCGGCACGACCACCATCCTGGTCAACAATACCGGCGGCCCCGGCGCGCTGACCGTGGACGACGGCATTCGGCTGGTCCAGGTGACCGGCGGCGGCGCGACGACGGCCGAGGCCTTCACGCTGGGCCAGCGCGTCGTGGCGGGCGCCTATGAGTATCAGCTCTTCCGGGGCGGCGACTCCGATCCGGGCGACTGGTTCCTCAGGTCTCATCTCAAGAGCGAGGATCCGAACGGGCCCGACATTCCGATTTATCGTCCTGAGACGCCGCTCTACGCGCCTATTCCTGCGATCGCGCGACAGATGGCCCTTTCAGCCCTGGGCACGCTGCACGAGCGCGTCGGCGATCAGGAAAATCTTCGGGGCTCGGCGGAGCAGCGAACCTATATGAACGGCGCCTGGGGGCGACTGTTCGGGGCGCGGCTGGACAACCGCTGGGGCGGAACGGCCGAGGCGCGGGCCGAGGGCGATCTGGTCGGGTTCCAGACCGGGCTCGACCTCTTCCGGCGGACGACGGACAGCGGCCGTCGTGATCACGTCGGCCTGTATGTGGCCTATACCGACCACGACGCGTCGATGAGCGGCCTTGCACGCGGGATGCGGGATCTGGAGGTGGGCCGCCTGCAAACGGACGGCTCGTCTGTCGGGGCTTACTGGACGCATTTCGGCCCGACGGGCTGGTATGTCGATACGGTCCTGCAGCAGAGCTGGTACGACATGGAGGCGACGTCCCTTTATGGCTCCGGGGCCTCGACCGAGACGACCGGATACACGGCGTCGCTCGAGACCGGCTATCCGATCACCTTGCGAGAGAGCTGGCTAGTCGAGCCGCAGGCGCAGATCGTCTACCAGGATGTGCGGGTGGACGGGACGCAGGACCAGTATTCCAGCGTCGACTGGGATGAAGGGTCGGCCTGGACCGGGCGGATCGGGGCGCGTCTGCAATACACCCGGCGCGACGCGCGCGGGACGCTTTGGCAGCCCTATGGACGGATCAATCTCTGGCGCGCCTTCTCCGGCCAGGACGGCGTGATCCTGGGGCAATCCTCCCCCTCGATCGAGAACCGGTTCGGCCACACGGCGCTGGAAGTCGGCGGCGGCCTCACCGCTCGCGTGAGCACGAACGTGAGCCTCTACGGCCAAGCCAGCCATCGGTGGACGATCGACGGCGACCAAAGCCGCCAGACCGCCACCGAAGCCGTCTTGGGTCTTCGTATAAACTGGTAGGGCGGAGGGAACCGTCCTCAGGGGCGGGTCGCCTCGTTGATCAGGGCGCGAGCCCGTTCCGCCGCCGCCTCGGTGGTCAGTTCGCCGGCGTTGATCTTGTCCGCCATCTCCATCAGGGCGGCGCTGGTGACGGCGCCGGTGTCGGCGACTTCCTGCACATGGACGCCGCCGTCGCGGGTGATGACGGCGTCCCAGGCGGCGCGGACCTCGGCCCAATAGGCCTTCGTCGCGGCCCAATAGTCGTCGCCGGGCTTGGGTTCGAAGGCGGCGGACGCGTCATAGGTGTTGACCACGTCCTCCTGCACCATGGCGCGAGGTTCGCCGCCGTCGCGGCCGGTCATCTTGACGTTGTCCTGGATATGGACCCAGCCGCCGGGACGGATGACGTGGCGATTGGTCCCGAGATAGCGATCGTAGACCGGGTTCCGCACGGCGTCCCGGCGAGCCAGGGGGCGCCAGGTCGGGCCCGAGGTCCAGACCGTCATGCCGTTGTCGTAGCTCCAGCGCCCCACGCCGCCGTAACGGGGCGAATCGTCCGTCTGCCACACGGTCTGGGACCAGGCGCCCCGACGGTCCTCAGGGGACACAGGCGTCAGGGTCCACTGGTCGGGGCTGGCGTAGGTCAGAACGGTCTCGGGCTGATAGGTCCAATCCTGGCGCCAGTGCTTGACGAGGATGGTCTGGCCCTCGTGATACATGACCAGGATGTGCTGCAGGCTGATGCGGTCGCCCGTGTCATGGACGACGCGCACGATCTCCGTCCCGCCGGACGTCTTGGGTTCAAGCGGCTGATAGTCGGCTTGCAGGCCGACGGTTTCACGCATGTTGAAACGCACGCGATAGTCGCCGACCTGGGCCAGGATGGCCTGGCGGTCGCGTTCAAAGGCGCTGGTCGGGGCCGGTGACGACGCCTGGGTCTGGGGCGAGGTCGAGGCGAGGGGCAGGGCCTGGGCGGCGGAGGCGCCGGTCAGCAGGGCCGCAGCGATCAGGATGGCGCGCATCGGTTGTCCGTTCTTGTGCAGGAGAGCTTCGCGTTTGTGGGTCATGAGGCGGTTCACAGGCGGATGTTCAGCGAGACGCCGACATTGCGGCCCGGTTGGGTGAAGGCGTCGAGCGTGGCGGGACGGGTGCCGACGGCGGGGCGGTTCAGGCCGCGCACGTCGCTCCACCAGGCGTATTTCTCGTCGAAGACATTGAAGACGCCGGCGCGCAGGGTGGCCCGCTCGGTCACGTTCCAGAAGGCGGTGATGTCCAGCAGGGTGAAGCGCTCGCCCGGCCAGCACAGGCCGCCGCCGCATTCGTGGTTCGACTTTCTGTCCGACCAGGTGACGGTGGCGCTTCCGCCCCAGACGCCCGAGGGGGCGGCGTAGTTCAGCCCGCCGACCAGCTTGATCGGATCGACGCTGGTCAGGGCGCCGCGTTCGCCGTCCGTCTCCTGCTCTCCGTCTGCGAAGGAGGCGGCGACGATGGCCGAGAGGCCGTTGTCCCAGTGGATGTCGCCGCGCGCTTCCAGGCCCCAGATCTCGACCTTGGTCAGGTTGACGTACTGATAGATCAGCGGATCGACGCCCGGCACGCCGGTCCCGCTCACCACCACCTGATTGATGAAGTCGTCGTATTCCGTGCGGAAGGCCGTGGCCTGCAGCGAAAGGGCGCCGCCGAAGGCCTCCAGATTGCGGAAGCGGAAGCCACCCTCGATGCTCTCGCTGGTCTCGGACTTCAGGTCTGGATTGGGGATGGACTCATAGCCGAACACCGGGTTGGCGAAGAAGTTGTTCACTTGCATGGGCGAGGGCGCTTTGAAGCCCTGGGCGTAGTTGGCGAAGACGCCGAAGTGGTCGTCCGCCCAGTAGATGGCGCCGATCTTGGGCGACAGATGGCTGTCGCTCTGGCCTTCGGCCGGGGCCGGGAACAGGGCGTCGGCCTTGGGCGTCAGCTCATACCAGTCGTAGCGTAGGGCCGGAATGATGCTGAGACGGCCGCCCAGCAGATCGATCTCGTCCTGGATGAACAGGCCCGCCAGGTCGAACTCGGTCTTGGGGAACGGACGGGCGGGGAAAGGCTCGCCCATCGGCGGGACCGTGCCGTCGCGGATTCCTTCCTGGGTGGTGCGCGACCAGTCGACGCCGAAGGTGACACGGTGGCGAACCGCCTCGCCGCCGAAGCTCTTGGAACCCTGCGCCGCCAGGCCCCAGACGGCGTTATCGAAGGTCACGTCGCGGGTGCGATCGCCCAGCGTCGGACGCTGCTCATAGGTGAACTGGCGCGTCGTCGCATCCTGCCAGAAGACGGCGGCGGAGCCGGAATCGAGCCCCAGGAAGTCGTCAAAACGCCAGTCAAGGCTGACGCGGTCTCGCTGCGTCTCGTCCTGGGCGCTCAGGCCGGTGACGGAGGCGGAATAGCTGCTGAGCGCCTCGCCCTCCATGTCCTGGTCGAAGTGGTCGTAGGTCAGGCGCAGAGTGTGATTGGGCGCTGCGTCCCAGACCAGCTTGGCCAGCACGGCGTTGGAGGCGAAGTCCTGAGGGTTGGGCTGGGTCCGCGCGGCGCCGACGCCGCCCGTTTCGGCCATGTTCTCGGTCTCCTGGGAGTCGCGACGGGTGTAGGCCAGCAGGCCTGACAGGGACCCGCTGCGCCCGGCTAGGGCCAGGCCTTCGGTCCAGCCCTCGTCGGCGGAGTTGTAGCCGACCCGCGCACGGGCGCCGAAGCTGCGGCCCGCCTCGATGAAGTCGGTCGGGTCCTTCGAGGTGAAGCTGACCGCCCCGGCGATGCCGTCCGAGCCGTAGAGGGCCGAGGCCGGACCGCGCAGGATCTCGACCGACTTGACCAGATCCAGATCGTTGTAGCCGCCGCGCCCCACAGCCTGCGCCCCGAAGGCGAAGCCGTCCGGCACCCGCACCCCGTCCTGCACGATCAGCACCCGGTTGCCGCCCATGCCGCGGATGGTGAAGCCCGAATTGCCGTCGCGCCCGGCGCCCGACAGGGCGGCCGAGAAACGGGCGGGGCTTGTCGGAACGCTGACGCCCGGCTCGAACCGGATCAGGTCCTTGATGTCGGTGACCAGATTGGTCTCGATCGCCTCGGCGGTGATGACGCTGACGCTGGCCGGAACTTCATCGGCCCGGCGTTCGGTGCGGGTGCCGACGACGGTGACGGGCGCCACCCGCACCGGCTGGTTCAGATCGATCGCGGAGGCAGCCTCCTCGGCGATGGCCGGGAAGGCGGCGGCGAGGGCGGAGAGCCCGGCGGAAATCATCAATAGCGAACGCATCGGCGGCACCCCGTTGGAAACAGGCCCTGCCTTTAGTGCGAACGATTATCAGAATCAATCTAAGTTCGGTTCGAGCCCCAGATTCATCACTTGCCGTTCGATCCTCTGCGCGTTGGCGATGCCGAACTTGCGACTAGGCACCCTTGATTCAAGGATGAGGCTGCGGCTGAAAAATAGGGTGTGGTGCGAGGAAGTTTCGCCTGATCGCCGCCGCAGCTTCATTCGGCTGTGACCGGCTCGTCGCGCACGCGACATTCAGCATCTCTAGGTCTGATCCGCTTTCTCAGGGGGTAAGACCATGAAGCCGATCAGCCTCAAGCGTGGATTCCTGGCGGGCGCCGCCGTAGCGGGTCTGATGGCGACCGGAGCCGCCCACGCCCAGAGCGTTTCGCCGGGGGAGGCGACGACCGCCGTGGACGACATCGTGGTGACGGCCCAGCTGCGCGCTCAGGACCCGATCGAGGTGCCCTTCGCTCTGACGGCCTACAGCGGCGACTTCCTGGAAAACCTGGGCGTGCAGGAGTTCGACCAGCTGTCGGCCTTTGTGCCGGGCTTCCTGGTGCAGAACCAGTCGCCGAACAATCCGGGCTTCGTGATGCGCGGCATCACTTCGGACTCGGGCGCGGCTACCGCCGAGCCGCGCGTGTCGGTGTTCCAGGACGGGGTGTCGATCTCCAAGTCGCGCGGCTCCTATGTCGAACTGTTCGACATGGAGCGGATCGAGGTGGCCAAGGGGCCGCAGTCGACTCTCTATGGTCGCGGCGCCCTGATCGGCGCGGTCAATCTGGTGCAGAACCGCGCCCGTCCGGGCCAGTTTGACGCCGGCGCTCGCATCGAGGCGGGCGACCTGGATTATCGCGCGGTCGAGGGCTTCGTGAACGCGCCCGTCGGCGAGACCGGCGCCCTGCGCCTGGCGGCGCGGATGAAGACGCGCGGCGGCACGGTCGAGAACCTGCTGGGCGGCGAGGACTATAATTCGATCGAGACCAAGGCCCTGCGCCTGTCGGGCGCCTGGGCGCCGACCGACAATCTGCGCGCCGATCTGATCGCCAACTATCAGACGGATACGGCCAGCGGCACCTCGTTCAAGTCGATCGCCTATGATCCGTTCGACCCGAGGACGGGCGCCTCCCTGGGCGGTCGTGCGCCGTGGGAAGGGGCGGCCCTGACGCCGGGCGCTGATTTCGACGGCGGCGTCAGCCTGGGTCTGGATCGCGAGGTCTGGGGCGTGACGGGCCTGGTGAAGTGGGATCTGTCGCCGTCGCTGACGCTGAACTCGACCACGGCCTATCGCCAGTTCGACTCGACCGAGGTGTTTGATCCGGACGGCACGTCGCTGCCGCTGCTCACGGCGGCCGAGCACGCCTATGGCGAACAGTGGAGCCAGGAGTTCCGCCTGAACTTCGACAACGGCGGCCGCTTCTCTGGCTTCGTCGGCGCAGGCTATTTCAACGAGGAAGGCTTCCAGCGGATGCCGACCCAGTTCGACGAGCGTCTGGCCCTGCTGCAACTGGCGACGCCGCTGGGCGATCAGCGGCTGAAGATGTTCTACGCCGCGCCGACGCCGTTGCTGATGGGCGGCATCTTGCAGTCCATGCTGCCTGCCGCGGCGCATCCGCTGATCCCCGGCATCGTCGGCAATCTGAAGCCCGCCCATATCGAGACGGCGACGAACCGGGCTGATCTGACCTCCTATGATCTGTTCGGTGATCTGACCTTCAAGGCGACCGACCGGTTGGAGTTCTCGGGCGGGGTGCGCTGGACGCGCGACGACAAGACCACGGGCTATTCCGCGGCGGTGCTGAACGGCCGTTCCATCGCCGGCGGCCTAGTGGCGGTGCAGACCCTCGGCGTTCAGGCCCAGCAACTGGCTCAGGCTGGAGACCTAGCCGGCGCTCAGCGGCTGCAGCAGCAGATCACGGCCATCCTGACGGGGCTGGCGACGCCAGGCGCGGCCGATCTGCCGCTGGCCTCGGGCTTGCCTCTGTTCGCGCTGACCGCTCAGCCGACCGCCAATAACGGCGACCTGATCCAGGCGGATCACGAGGACGACGGCTTCACCTGGCGTCTGACGGCGCGCTACGCCCTGTCGGACGACGCCAGCCTCTACGCCAACTATGCGCGCGGCCGTCGCCCCGAGGTGCTGGAGGTGCGCGGCCCGTCCGTTCCGCTGGGCGCCCCGACCTTTGAAGTCATCCCCGCCGAGACCGTCGACAGCTTCGAGGTCGGCTACAAGACGGCGCTGATGGATCGCCGTCTGCGGCTGGACGGGGCGGTGTTCCACTACGCCTACGACAACTTCCAGACGACCGAGCAGGACGGCACCCGCTTCGTCACCGTCAATGCGGGCAAGGCGAACGCCTATGGGTTTGAGGGCCAGGTCGCCTTCGCCGCGACGCCGACCTTCGATCTGTTCGGCACCTACGGCTACAACCACTCGCGCTTCGACGGGGGCGCGCGCGACGGCAATCGCTTCCGCCTGTCGCCGGACCACATGGCCTCGTTCGGCGCGACCTGGCGCCTGCCGGTCGAGGCCGGGACCATCGAGGTCCAGCCAACCTACACCTGGCAGTCCAAGGTCTTCTTCGATGACGACAACGACCGCCCGGAGCTGCAGACCGGCAACTTCGTCGCCGACACGGTGCAGGACGAATACCAGGACGGCTACGGCCTGCTGAACCTGCGGGTGCGCTACGCCCCGTTGTCGGGGAACTGGGGCGTCGAGGCCTTCGGCGACAACATCCTGGACGAGGAATACATCAAGGACGCGGGCAACACCGGCGATGCGCTGGGCCTGCCGACCTTCATCGCCGGACGAGGCGCCAGCTATGGCGTCGCCTTCACCCTGCGCTACTGAGGACCAGAGCCATGACCATGAACCGTCGCGGCCTTCTGGGCCTGTTCGGCGCGGGAGCGGCGGCGGGCTGCGCCACGGTCCCGACGGGCGAAGGCGTCGCTGTCGCCTTCGCCCACGGGGTGGCCTCGGGCGATCCGGCGACCGACCGGGTGATCCTGTGGACGCGCGTGACTCCGGCGGACGACCAGGCCGGGCCGGTCTCGGTCGTCTGGCGCGTGCTGGACCGGGAGGGCGATCGCGTCGTCGCCTCGGGCCGGTTCGAGACGGGGCCTGAGCGCGACTATACGGTCAAGGCCGACGCGGCGGGCCTGCGCCCCAGCCGCGACTATCGCTACGACTTCGCTGTGGGCGACACACGCTCGCCTGTGGGCCGCACCCGCACCCTGGCGGCGGAGGGCGTCGCGCCGGTCAATCTGGCGGTGGTGTCGTGCCAGTTGCACCCCGGCGGCCTGTTCAACGCCTATGAGGCGATCGCCGCCCTGCCGACCCTCGACGCCGTGGTCCATCTGGGCGACTACATCTACGAATACGGGGCGGATTCCGACGCCTATGGCATGGCGACCGGGCCGATGCTGGGCCGCGTGCCCGAGCCGGCGCACGAGATCGTCTCCCTGGCCGACTATCGGCTGCGCCACGCCCAGTACAAGCGCGACGCCGACCTTCAGGCCGCCCACGCCCGCGCGCCCTTTATCTGCGTCTGGGACGACCACGAGACGGCCAACGACGCCTGGCTGCACGGCGCCGAGAACCACCAGCCCGAGACCGAAGGCGACTTCGCCCAGCGCAAGGCGGCGGCGCTGAAGGCCTATTATGAGTGGATGCCGATCCGCGAGGCCGCGCCGGGCGCGCTGAAGGAGGCGATCCACCGCAGCTTCCACTTCGGCGATCTGGCCAGCCTGATGATGGTCGAGACCCGCCTGACCGGCCGCACCGAACCGTTGGCCTATGACAAGGATCTGACCGCCAAGGACGGCCCCGACGGCGAGCCGGTGCTGGACCTGGACGCTTTCCGCGCCCTGCTGAACGATCCCGCTCGCGACCTGATGGGGGCGCAGCAACGCGACTGGCTGAAACGCGAACTGACCGCCTCCAAGGCCAAGGGCCGTCCGTGGCAGGTGCTGGGCAATCAGGTCGTCATGGCGCGGGTGGTCGGTCCCGACGTGTCGCGCACCCTGACCGAGGCCCAGGTTCAGGGCCTGATGGCCCAGATCCCCGAAGCCTATCGCGACCAGTTCGAACAGGCCCTGTTCCTGTTCAAGATGGGCCTGCCGTTCAACCTCGACGCCTGGGACGGTTATCCGGCCGGGCGCGAGCGCCTCTACGCAGCCTTCGTCGAGGCGGGGGTGCAGCCCATCGTCCTGGCCGGCGACAGCCACGCCTTCTGGGTCAATGAGCTGAAGGACGCCAGCGGTGCGCGCCGGGCGGTGGAGTTCGGGACCAGCGCAGTCTCCAGCCCCTCGATCGGCGACGCCATCGGCGGCTTCCCCCTGGGCGCGGCGCTGATGCAGGCCAATGACGAGGTGCGCTTCTGCGATCAGTCGGCCAAGGGCTTCATCCTGCTGACCCTGACCGAGGACCGGGCCGAGGCGGCCCTGATGCAGGTCTCGACCATCTTCGCCAAGCCGTTCGAGGTCACGACGCTGAAGCGGGTCGGCGTGAACCGCGCCGATGGGGCGATCACGGGCGTCTGAGCCGAGCCGTCTAGGCGCCGGTGTCGCAATCGTTTGGGCCGACAAAGTCCTCCACCAGGTCGGACAACTGCAGGAGCAGCGCCTCGAACGCCGGGGTCACGGTTTGGAGTTCACGCAGGTTGCGCGCCGAAAGCGTCGCCAGAACCGCCTCGCCCCTGGGCGTCAGGCGCACATGAACCTTGCGCCGGTCATGGACGGCGCTGTCGCGTGTGATCAGGTCTGCCGCGACCAGGCGGTTGACCAGTTCGGCCGTGCTGTGGGGGCGTAGCAGCAAGCGGTTGGCCAGGTCCCCGACCGTCATCTCGCTGGTGAAACTCTGCGCCTTGATCGCCAGCAAGGCCTGATGTTGCTGGGATGTCAGGCCCGCCGCCTTGGCTCCCTGTTCGGCGAAGGCCAGGTACCGCCTGATGGTGAAACGGAACCGGGCCAGGGATTCGAAATCCGCCTGGGTCAGTTCGGTGGAGGGATGCGACATCAGGCGACGACCATACAGGCTACAGGTTCTTGTTTCTCTTGATGACGGACCAGCCGATCGCCGACAGGCCGGACAGGATGAAGGCCACGCCAATGACGGCCTTGACCATATTCGATGTCAGACTGCCGCTTACCATCAGAAAGATGCCGATCAGCAGCGCCAGCATGCCTGACGCCGCGAACACGAGCACGGATCTCATAACAGACCTCCTCGAGCGGTCGGCGCGGCGTTCAGGGTGTCGGGGACCGGTAGGGGGAAGAAGGTGGTGGTCCCCAGAATGGCGTGACCTTGATCCTCTACGGCCATCTGAACCCCGAGGCCCGACAGGGCGAAGCGTGCGGCGATCGAACGCGCCGCAGCTTCGGCCGCCCGCCCGGAACGGAACATCTGAGCCTCGAAGCGGGGGCGACATTCCAGACGCCAGCCGGCGCCTTCATTGATCACTCGGATGGTTACGTCGTCAGGCGGTGCGGACATCGTCGTTCTCCTATGGGATCAAATATGTCGTAATACGATATAATTGCAAGCGGGCGGCCCCTGGCGGTTCCGTCGCGCCTCGAACGGCGACGTCTTACAGGCCGAGCACTCGCTGTTCGGCGGGAACCTGGACGATCAGGCCATGGCGCGCGCGGGTGACGCGCGCCATTGCATTGAGCCCAGCCCTACAAGGATCAGAAGCTTGCCTGTCTCCAGCGCCACGTAGAGCCAGTGGTGCTCAGAGGGCGGCGGTGTTTCTCCGGCGGTGATGAAGGCGATCCGAGCGTCGAGTATCGGCAGAAGCCATAGAGACTGCGCTGCAAGGACAAGCGCCAGCACGCCCGCGCAGATCCAGAGGCCAAACTGGGCGCTCGTTCGCCCGACCCATGCGACAGCCAGGGCCAGCAGAACGACCAGGCCCCATTCCACACGCGTGAACAGGGCGAAGGTCGCCTGGCCGACCTCCAGCGCCGTCGCCAGGGTCAGCGACGGCGCCTGGAACTTCACCGGCGTGGCCAGGAATGAAACGCCGATCAGCAGGCCCAGCCACAAGGTCGCAACGAAGGCGACGCTGGCGTAACGTGCTGTGGCGTCTGTCGACGATCTGTAGCGGGCCATGCTGGCTCCATTCAGGTTCTGCGACGGCTAGGCCGCGAGGATTTCGTCCGCGGGGCCGAAGAATTCATAGTGGATGCGGTCTGCGGGGACGCCGGCTTCTCGAAGATCCGACACCAGGGCGCGCAGGAAGGGACGGGGGCCGCACAGATAGTAGTCGGCCTCCTGGATCGGCGTTTGCTGGCTCAACCAGGCGCCGGAGATGCGCCCTGCATGATCATGGCCGTCGGCGTCATTGGCGGGCGCTTCATAGAAGACGGTGCTGCGCGCGCGCGGATGGGCCGCCGTCAGGGCGCGGATGTGCGGCCCCATGGCGTGGACCCCGGCGTCATAGGCGCCGTGGACATAGTGGACCTCCGTATCCGCCTTCTCGGCGACCAGGGTCTCCAGCATCGACACCATGGGCGTCAGGCCGACCCCGCCGGACAGCAGCACGACCGGGCGCTGCGGCGTCTCGGGCAGGAAGAAGTCGCCCGCCGGAGCCCCGACCTTCAGCACCATGCCGACGCGGGCGTTGTCGTGCAGCCAACCCGAGGCCAGGCCCTTGTCCTCGCGCTTGACCGAGATGCGATATGTCTCGTCGTTCGGGGCGCAGGAGATGGAGTAGTTGCGCTTGATCGGCGCATGACCGGGGATGTCGAACCAGAAGGTCAGATACTGGCCCGGTCGGTGACGCAGGATCGGGCCGCCGTCCTTGGGCTTCAGCACGAAGGAGGTGATGACTGCGCTTTCGGGGCGCACCTCGACTACTTCGAAGGCGCGCCAGCCGTTCCAGCCGCCCTTGGCCGCCGCCAGGTCCTCGTAGATGGCCGCTTCGCGGGTGATCAGGATGTTGGCCAGGAACCAGTAGGCCTCGCCCCAGGCGGTCATGATCTCTTCTGTCGCGGCTTCGCCCAGAACATGGGCGATGGCGCCCAGCAGGGCCGCGCCGACGTGAGGGTAGTGATCGGGCAGGATCTGCAGGCCGACGTGCTTCTGGGCGATGCGCTCGACCGCCGCGGCCAGGGCGCCCAGGTTATCGATGTTGGCGGCGTAGGCCAGGATGGCGCCGGTCAGGGCGCGCGGCTGGGAACCGGCGTCGCCGTGGTGCGAATGGTTGAACAGGTCGCGGATCTCGGGGTTCTGGAACATCCGCGAGTACATTTCGTGGACGATGTCGAGACCGTGTGCCTCGAGCGCGGGAACAGTGGCTTTGACAAGCGCGATCGTGCGCTCGCTGAGGGCTTGGGCCATCAGGAAACTCCTAGGCGATACTAAGTGGGGGAAGGAAAGGGGGGGGCTGCCGGCGTCTAACCGGGCGGCTCGTTGTAGAAATCGACGCGCATCTTCATCGGCCTTAACGGTTCGACGAAATGGACCTGTTGCGGTTCGATACGGCCCGGCGTTCCCGGACGGAGCACAGTGGTCATGTGCCGGTCGCGATAGGTCAGGCGGACCTCGCCCTCCAACACCTGGATCAGGCCCCAGGCTCCCGCCTTGAGGCTGTGATCGGCCCGCAGGGCGGTGGGCAGGGACAAGGCGTCAAACACCGGCGTCGAGCGATAGGGGCTCGGCGCTGAAGCGGCTCGGGCGGCCGGGGCCGGCGGTTGTTCCAGACTATGCGAGCGGCCGTTCATCGCCCTTGCTCCATTGATGCATTATTAATGCATCTATAGCCAGCATTTGAAACATGCAATGAGGATGCATATAATTTCCTGCGGCGCGATGACGCGCTGATCGAGAGCCCCGCCGTCAGCGGCTCCAGAGAGGTTGAATGCGCCTGACGCGCTATACGGATTACGCCATGCGGGTGCTGCTCTACCTGGGCGCACGCGAGGATCGGCTGTGCTCGATCGCCGAGATCGCCCAAGCCTACGACATCTCCCAGAACCACCTGATGAAGGTGGTCAGCGACCTGGTGAACGCGGGCTATCTGGTCAGCGTGCGTGGTCGATTCGGCGGAGTGAGGCTGGCGCGCCCGCCGGCCGAGATCAACGTCGGGGCCGTGGTGCGCCACACCGAGGACGGCTTCGATCTGGTCGATTGCGGAAACTGCATCATCGCGCCCGCCTGCGGCCTGACGGGCGCGCTGCATCAGGCCCTGGCCGCCTTCATGAAGGTGCTGGACGGCTATACGTTGGAAAACCTGCTGGCTCGCCGGGTCGACCTGGCGCGTTTGTTCGAACCGTCGGACGCTTAGGGGGGCTGTTCAAGGCCTGCTCTATTCTTCAACCTGTCTATTCGGACAACTGTTCGAGAGCTTCAGAGATTGTCCGTGGCCATGCCGGCAGGAACCTCCAGCCGAGTCGCTATGCTGAGTGTTCTTCCATCTGTTTGACGAAATCGATCCAATTTTCGTCCTCCATGTGACTTTGGTCACGTACAACCATTTGGTCGTCGATGAAGATGTAGGAAGGCACGAGGTTGCTTGGATTCAAGCGCCGCCGCGTATCAGCACCTATTCTAAGAACATGTGATTCGAGCGTGGAACCACCGACAATTGCCGAAATGTCGTGGGTGTCGTCGGCCGCGATCCAGAAGGTCACCCCGGCACGGGCCATGCCAGGGAGCAAATTCAGAAGTTGCGTGCGCTTAGCGAGACAGGCTGAACATTTGGATGACAGAAAAACAAGAACGACGTTATGCCCCTGGAGGTCGATGGAGGTGACGGAAGAGCCATCACACTCTCGTCGTCCTTTGAAGTTTGGTATAATATTTCCGACATTGTTGGCATTAATCAGAATGTAGTTCTCCAATTCCTTGATTCTGCCAGATAATCGAAAAACAAGAAATAAAATCAGTACTGTAGAAAACAATAAAAATATAATAACAATATCAATAATTCTATCGTTCATATTTATTCAATTATCTGCCGACGATGTAAAAGAGACTTTATGTCTTGCATGTGAATGGAAAGGAGTGCGGCGATCATCGCAACGCCGAAAATCGCGATGAGGTCTATGAAGGCGATGTCATTCATGTCTCCGAACTGGCCGAGATATATTGCACAGGCAGTTAGCAACCCGATGCTACGTAGAAGGTCGATGCCAGAGACTGTGTGGAGGGAGCTGCCGAAGCAGTTGCATGCGACTGTACTCCGTCGGGTGAGGGCCAGCGAGATCACGCTCAAGAAGACCAGAAAAAGGGCAGCGGCAGCCATCATGCCGATACGTGCCGCCTCTCCACCGAAGAGTAGAAGCAGGCCAACAAGTCCTTCTGCAGTAATGAGGTACAGGGTTGCGCCTCTACTCCATTTACTGCTGACGCCCGTGAGCGCCTCGAGTGCGTTTTGGAATGCTCGGATATTTCTTAGCTTGCCTGCCGCTGCCGCCAAGAGAACTAGCATAACGTAGAATCGACAGATTTCGCCGATGTAGGCGACATCGTTCATTCGATCTGGCCAAGCCTCCACTGGGGCGCCAAGTCGGCGGGCGCGCGCCAACGGCTCTTGGCGCCTTCTCGTGTCGCGATGACAGCATCAAACCAACCGTCCGTGGTGGTTTTTCGTGCGCTTGCTCCCACCAACTCTCGGATTGATCTGGATATTTCCCAGGCTAGATCCTCGGTCTGCGGATCGGATCGGATGGGCAGTCCCAAGGCCTCCAGATCCCAGCCGGCAAGGGCGAACGTATGTGAATGATGCCCATATAGAAGTCGGTCTATGACGGCCATGTTTGCCGTCGTTGCAACCGACGGAGCTGCGCGGGCCCGTAATTCCAAGCAGATCTCGTGGGTTTCTAAGCACGATCTGTAGAAGGAGGTGAGCGTCGTGGGGAAGATGTTTTCGCATAGGGTCGTCAAGGCTCCGACCTGTGCTTCCTCATCGGAGACGCCGAACCAGTTTTTGGCCATTTCGCCGAAAAGCCGCACATCCTGAGCGGAGATCGCTAGGGGAGCCTGTTCGGATGCGACTACGCCAGCTTGAAGTAAGGGGTCGATCGGCGAAAACACTGCGACTTGGCCTGCGATGATCTCGTGGGCGCTCAGAGCCACGATGGTGCCTGACGATTCACATCTGTCTGGGACGATGAGGGTCAGGTGGTCCGTAAATTCGTGCAGAAGCAAGGCGATCCGCCGCGCGGCATTGACGATTCCGCCCCGGCAATAGAATACGACATCCAGCCGCTCGCTCCGCCCCATATCGCGTAAAGCATCGTACAGTGACGGCAGGAGTTCGAGCTCAAGGTTCGAGGCGGCTAAGACTAGAACCCGGCTCTGTCTTTGGGCTTCGATCTGTTGGATGTAGGGCTGGATTTTCATAGCGCCCTCCTGTTCCGTGCGCCGTCCGACAGAATGCGAGCCGTATACCCTGTCATATCCAGGGCCGGCACGAGTTGTTCGACGAACAGGAACTGTCCGACAGGATTGTTCTCTAGAAAGACGTGTCGACCCTCGGGCGTAACGATCAAGTCGATCGCGCCATAAGTCAGGCCGTAGCTATGAACAAAATCCAGGCAGCGACACGAGATATCGGCAGGCAGCGTTTCGGCCTCGTAAAGAATCTCGGCCGACATATCGCGACAGTCGATCACAGTCCTAGGGTCTGCCTGCGAGTGGATTTTTGCTGCGAACACGCGATCTCCAATAATGGTGACGCGCAGCTCATGGGCCTTTGGCACATTGGGTTGAAAGAAACTGGGGAGTTCCACGACCGCGTCGAGCAAGGCGTCATCGTCGTCTGTTATGAGGGTCGTCGAGAGATGGCTGGCGATCCGGTCTTCGGCGGCGACCTCGTCGGCAGCCAGTATCGGAGACGATAGCGTCTTAAACACCATGTCGCCGTCCACGGCGCGCCGGAACCTGTCGACGTCGGTTCGCCGGTTTGTGATGATGGACGACGGAACGTCGAACCCCATTCGGGCTGCCCGAAGGAGTTGCTCGCCTTTCCAGCTTGCGCCTCGCACGGCGAGCGGGTGACTCATCCAGAAACAATCGAGCGCGTAAAGCATACTGAACAGAATATGCTCCATTTCGCCGTCGGCGTAGGCCTTCTCCTGGGGCGAAAGCTCGCCGGACCGGTAGCGGAAATCCGCCTTTTGCCTCATCCAGACGGCGCCGATCTCTTCGATCCGCAAGGAGTCCCCTGTGGGGCGATGGGTCAATCCTCCACCCCACTGTCCATCGGCGAAGGTCAACGTGATGTCGAAAGCGGTTGGAAAATCGTCGAGGTTCAGCCTGAAAGGAGGCGAGGCTGTCGCCTTCAACTTGGCGGAGACCAGGTCCGCATGGAGGTCAAAGGAGTGGGTGACGATCAGGACGCGTTTCGCCATGCCTGGAGATCTCGAACAGCCTGACTAAGAAGACAGGGACCCCGCCATGGAGATCCCTGCCTGAGACGATGCTCTAATCTAGCACCAGTAGCCCTTGTCGAGCGGAGCAGGGCGACCGTCAGTGTATTCACTCGCACGATACATCCCCTGGCCGGTCGGATCGGTGCAACCGGCGACGGCTACCCCGGCGCGCGCCGTCCATTTGCCGTCCTTCAAACCACTCTGTTTCTTCTCAGCCAACTTGAACGCGAAGGTTTTCTTTCCGCTTTCCATAACCAGAGACCTTTCGATTGGTGTGAAACACGACATGGGCGCCCATGTCGCAGAACAACGCTACATGGGGCTGGATCGAATGCAAGAGCGATCTATGGTTGATTGGCGTCGGGTAGGACGCGCCGACATCCTCTAAATCACGATGAGCTGTCATGCCTTTAGACGCATCCGTTAGCAGCCAAGGATCTATCGCCTTACGGATGCTGTCGCTCTTATGGCCGCGCGACGAGCCGGCTCTCCGCATGAGAGTGATCGCGGCGGTGACCTTGATCGTCCTGGGCAAGCTGATCAGCATCAGTGCGCCGCTGATTTACAAGCAGGTAATTGACGCCCTTTCCGGGGGGATGGTGGTGGTCGTGCCCATTGTGCTGATCGCCGCCTATGGCGTCGCCAACGTCAGCGCCCAGATAACCGGAGATCTCCGTCAACTGGTGTTCGTTAACGTCGCTCAGCGGGCGATCAGACTGACGGCGCTGGAGGTGTTCCAGCACCTGCACCGGCTGTCGATGCGCTTTCATATCCAGCGCCAGACGGGCGGGCTGTCGCGCATCGTCGAACGGGGCACCGCCAGCATCGAGTTCCTTCTGGAGCTCGTACTGTTCAGTATATTGCCGACGCTTCTCGAACTGGTGCTGGTCTGCGCTATCCTCTGGCGCTTCTACAGTTTGGACTTTGCGTTGGTGACGCTGCTCGGCATCGGCGCCTATGTGGCCTTTACGGCTGTTGTCACGCAAAGACAGGTGCATCTGCGGCGAGAGATGAACCAGCGGGATGTGGTCGCCAGCATCAAGGCGACCGACAGCATCATCAATTACGAGACCGTCAAGTACTTCAGTGCGGAGCGTCATGAGGCGAGGGGCTACGACGCAGCCAGACGCGCCTATGAACGAGCCGCGATCCGCAGTCAGGCCATGCAGTCCGTGTTGACTATCGGTCAGACAGTCATCTTTTCCGCCGGCTCTGTCGCTGTGATGTTGATGGCCGGGCGCGGCGTGGTCGCTGGCTCGATGACCATCGGCGATTTCGTTCTGGTCAACGCCTACCTGCTTCAACTCTATGCGCCGCTGAATATGCTCGGGATGGTCTATAGCAGCGTCCGCCAGTCCGTCGCCGACATTGAAGCTATGAGCAAGCTTCTTCAGCAGCCGGTGGAAGTTGAGGACTCGCCCCATGCGACCGCCTTGACGGCGCCATACGGCCACGTTCGCTTCGAGCGAGTATCGTTCGACTACGACCCGCGTCGGCGATTGCTGAAAGACGTGTCGTTCGAGATACCGCCAGGGGGCACCGTCGCGCTCGTAGGTCCTACCGGAGGCGGTAAATCCACGGTCGCGCGACTGCTTTTCCGTTTCTATGATGTCGCTGACGGATGCATCATGATCGATGGTCAGGATGTGCGGCGAGTCACCCAGGAAAGCCTGCGAAAGGCGATCGGCGTCGTTCCGCAGGACATGGTGCTGTTCAACGACACGATCTACTACAATATCGCGTACGGTCGTGCCGGGGCTAGCCGGGAAGAAATTGAAAGCGCCGCACGATCAGCTCAAATTCATGATTTTATCCAGAGCCTGCCCGATGGATATGACAGCCAAGTTGGCGAGCGAGGTCTCAAACTGTCGGGCGGCGAGAAGCAGCGTATCGCGATCGCGCGGGCGATCTTGAAACGCCCCTCTATTCTTGTGTTCGATGAGGCGACGAGCGCGTTGGACAGCCGTACAGAGCTCGAGATTCAAGCTAGTCTGCGAGCGGTCTCGGCGGAGCGCTCCACCCTGATCATCGCCCACCGCCTGTCCACCATAGTGGACGCTGACGACATTCTGGTGATTGATGACGGCCGCGTCGTCGAGCGTGGTCGCCACACGGAGCTTCTGTGCAAGGGCGGCATATACGCCGCCATGTGGTCGAGGCAAAAGCGAAAGGCAGAGGCGGAGCGGACTGACGCAACTCATCCTGCTGGGTGATCAGGGGCGCGCTGAAATCGTCGACTCCACTTGTTTCATTTCTCGCTTTGGGGGCTGCTGAACGGCCTTGTCCCAGCCATAAGCGCGGTCAGGGGGAGCTCCGGCCGGCGACGCGCCTCCTTAACGAAGCAGGCATTGCGATGTTCTGTGTAGAGCGCCGCCTAAGAGGTTCGAGGCGTGTTGTCGCTCAACCTCGTGTGCAGGCCGCCAGGTCTGCAGCCTGGTCGTGGAGCGACGAAGGCCCTCGGGACGAGCCCGAGGGCCACGACGGTCAGTCGCGGTAGTTCAGCGCTGGAGCGCGGTCGCCCAGCAGGGCGCGGTATTCGAAGTTCGGACCGCGACGCTGCTCGAACTCGGCCTTGGCGGCGGCGATGGTGTCCGGGCTCTGGAACAGTTCGGCGGTGGTCAGGGCCAGGGTCTTGGCCGCCAGGTGCGCGCCCTTCAGACCGATGGTCGTGCCGGCGGCCACCACGTTCTGCCAGGAGTGGCCTGCTGAACCGGGGACGAAGGTGGCCGTGGACAGCCCCACCGTCGGCGTGACCCAGGACACGTCCGAAACGTCGGTCGAGCCGCCGAAGTCGCCGCCGATCACGGCGTCCTCGATCTGACCGACCGAGGCCAGGTCAGGCTGGGTGGTCAGGGTCTTCTGGATTTCGGTCGCCAGGGCGATCTCTTCGGGCGTCCAGGTGATGCCGCCGACGCTGCGCAGGTTGCGGTCCATGACATGCATCAGGGCCTCGTTCGGCAGCATGGAATAGACGCCGCCGATGGCTTCGAACTCGACGCGGGTGCCGGTGCCCAGGGCGGCGCCGTCGGCCGCCAGCTTCACCCGCTCCAGCACGTCGCGCACGATCTCCGGATCGTTGTGGCGGACGTAGTAGTAGGCTTCGGCATAGGCCGGGACGACGTTCGGCGCCTTGCCGCCGTCGGTGATGGCGTAGTGGATACGGGTGCGGTCGGGCACGTGCTCGCGCATCATGTTGACCATGTAGTTCAGGGACTCGACGCCATCGAGCGCCGAGCGGCCCTTGTCGGGCGCGGCGGCGGCGTGGGAGGCGGTGCCGTAGAAGCGGAACTTGCCCGAGACATTGGCCATTGTGTCGCCCTGGCGGGCCGAGTTCACATTGCCGGGGTGCCAGTGCAGCGAGACGTCGACGTCATCGAAGAGGCCGTCGCGCACCATATAGACCTTGCCCGAGCCGCCTTCCTCGGCGGGCGTGCCGTAGACGCGCAGTTCGCCCTTGATGTTGTTGGCCTCCATCCAGGCCTTCACGGCGATGGCGGCGTGGACCGAGGCGGCGCCGAAGAGGTTGTGGCCGCAGCCGTGGCCCGCGTGGCCGCCCGCCGATTCCTGGATCGGGCTCAGGGTCTGCGACAGGCCGGGCAGGGCGTCGTATTCGGCCAGGACCGCGATGACCGGGCCCTCGCCGGTCTTGAAGCTGGCGAGGAAGGCGGTCGGCTCATTGGCGATGCCGGGGGTCACGGTGAAACCTGCGTCGCGAAGTTGGCCCTGGAGCAGGGCCGAGCTCTGCGTCTCCTGATAGCCCAACTCGGCGAACTTCCAGATTTCCAGCGCGGCGCTGTCGAGGGCGGCCTGGTTCCGGTCGACGGTCGAGGTGATCTGTTGTTGCGCCTGGGGCGACAACTCCCCGGCAAGGGCGGGGGCGGCGAAACCGACGAGGGCGGCGGCGAGGGCGAGGGTTCGCATCGAGACGGGCTTCATGGGGAACTCCGGAAGCAGAAAAAGCAAAGGGGCGGAAGGCGTCTTCGCCTGCCGCCCCTGAACGATGAAAGGCTGATCAGAAGGTCTTGCGGATGCTGGCGTACCAGTAACGACCGTAGGGCTGATAGACCGTTCCGACATAGCCGGCGCCGGACAGCGGCGGCTGCTCGTCGGTGATGTTGCGCAGGCCGACGCGAACCGCCGTGTCGGACAGCAAGCCGTCGTCGAACTGATACTCGGCGTACAGGTTGGCCGTAATGGTCGAATCCACCGTCCAGTAGTCGCCGGCCGAGTTGACCAGGCTGCTGTCGTACAGCGACGAGATGTACTGGGTGAACGCGCCGACCGTCAGGTTCTGGTAGCGCCAACTGCCCGACAGCGACCACTTCCACTCCGGACGGCCCAGATCGGCGATCATGTCGCCCATCCGTCCGCCGAAGGTGATGGCGGGGTCGATCTCGCCCGACTCGCGCGCGGCGGTCAGGTCCGCCATGCCCGGCGACATCTCCAGATAGTATTTCAGCAGATGAGAGACGTTCAGGTTCAGGCTGAAGTCGCCGATGCTGGTGCCGCGCAGGCTCCACATCGCGCCCAGATCCAGGCCCTCGACCGTCTGGGGCTGCTGGTTGGTATAGGCGTCGGTGACGTAGAGGACCTCGCCCGCCGCCGCCAGGCCGGTGCCGGCGAAGATGGCCTGATCAGCCGCCGTGGCGTCGGCGCGGATGACGTTGGGATTGAAGCTGCCCTGCTTGCGCAGCAGGTAGTCCAGGATCAGGGCGTTCTGGCCGCGGAACAGGCCCACCATGCCGGTCTGTTCGACCTTCCACCAGTCGGCGGTGAAGGTGAAGTCGCCCAGTTGCTCAGGCAGGAAGCGCGGCTGGACGACCAGGCCGAACGACAGGGTTTCTGATTCTTCGGGCTGCAAGTCCGGGTTACCCGAGCGTCGCTCGGCGGTGAGCTTCCGGACGTGGGTGGTGCTGATGCTGGTGTAGTCGGGGAAGCTGGTCGGCGGCGTGTAGGAGGCTCCGCACTGGTTCATCCCGGTCATGGCACCGCGACGGATCAGGGCCTCGCAATAGGCATAGTCGTTGGAGCTGTTGGAGCGGGTGATCACCGTGGCGTTGATCTGCTCAAGGTTGGGGGCGCGGAAGCCCTGGGCCCAGGAGCCGCGGACGCGGAAGCCGTCGACGAGGTCCCAGGCGGCGGCGATCTTGGGCTTGGCCACGTCGCCGAAGTCCGAATAGTTCTCGAAGCGGCCCGCGAGCTGGACTTCCAGGTTATGCACCAGAGGGACGCCCATTTCGGGCGAGACTAGCGGGGCGGCGAACTCGAGATAGGCCGAGAAGACGTCCCGTTCGCCGTAGGTGTCGGGGTTCTCAGCCGAGTTGATCAGGTCGCTGTAGGTAGCGCCGGACTTGTCCGTATAGCGGATGGTCCCGTCGATACGGCTGTCACGGTCGTCCAACTGGGTCTCGGTGCGGAACTCGATTCCGGCGGCCATGCCGACCGGACCGGCGGGCAACTGGAACAGGTCAGGGCGCGAAACCTTGAAGTCCCACAGGCCCAGCTCCGTCTTGGTCTTGCGCACCATGTCGACGCGAATGGCGTCCAAGGCCGCCTGGTCCGACGGGGTGGCGTCGCCGAAACGCGGGTTGGCCGGATCGCCGCCATTGAAGAAATTATAGGCGTCAGGTGTCGACTTGGCCGCCCACTCGGCCAGTCGGGTCGTCGAGATGTTGTCGGACACGTCCTTGGCTGAGGCCTCGGACCATAGCAGGGCCGATTCCCAGTTCCAGCCGCGCCAGTCCCCGCGCAGGCCGCCCAGGATGCGGTATTGCTGATTGGTGACGTCGACGTTGATCGGCCCCATGTCGTTGAAGCGGTAGCCGGTCAGGCGGATGTCCTGGCCGAAGGGGTTGTAATAGTTCGTGCCGGGAATGGTCATGACGACCGAGGACAGGGTGTTGATCGGCGCCTGGCGAGCGTGGGACTTGGCGTAATACCCACCCAGTTCGCCGAAGGCCTCGACCGCGTCGTTGATCTGGTAGCGGCCGGTGAGGAACAGATTGAAGCGATCGACTTCCGGGATGACCGTGAGGTCTTCCTGTGCGGTGTCAGCGCGAAGGGCCGGGTCCACTGTCGTCGTCTTCTTGAGACACAGGCCGTTGCCCAGGCTTGCGGCGCAGTTCGCCATCGAATCCGGCTGGATGGTGAAGGTGGTGAAGGATTCGCCGCCGTAGGTGGCCGGGCTGTTCAGGGTGAACTGTCCCCATGGCGTCAGGGAGGACACGCCGTTGAGCGAGGAATTGTTCTCGAAACCGGTTCCGGCGAACAGCGGCCGCTTATCGTCGGAGGCGGTATAGTCCTGCTCCAGCGTCGTCAGCTCGTCGCGGTGGTCGTAGTTGAAGAACAGGGAGACGTTGCCGCGCCCCTCGGCGATGTCCTTGCCGCCGTAGAGGGAGAAGTTGAACTCCCGCATCCCCGTGCCTTCGGCGCCGCCGTACTGGCTAGAGACGGTCCAGTTGTTCATGTCGTCGCGCAGGACGGTGTTGACCACGCCGGCCACGGCGTCGGCGCCGTAGATGGCGGCGGCGCCGTCACGCAGCACCTCGAGCCGCTTCAGGCCCGACACCGGGATGGCGTTGGTGTTGTAGGTCAGCACCGGAACCAGGTGCTCGTTCGCCTGCGACGTCGGGTGGCCCACCACGCGGCGGCCGTTCAGCAGCACCAGGGTGTTGCCGATGCCGAGGTTGCGCAGGTTCACCGAACCGGTGTCGCCCCGCGCCGAGTTCGAGGTGGCCGGCAGGTAGGAGGAGTTGAAGGTCACGTCGCCCATCTGCGGGATGGAGCGCAGCAGTTCGTCGCCGGAGGTGGCGGCGGTGGCCTGAATCAACTCCTCGCCCACGACCGTGACGGGCAGAGCCGCCGTCACCTTGGCGCCCCGGATCTGTGAGCCGACGACGACGATCTCGTCGACCTGGGTGGCCTCCTGCGAGGCTTCCTGGGCGGTTGCGGCCGTAGCGCCCAACAGGGCGGTGGTGGCCAGCAGGGCCGCTTTCATGCTGTGACGCGCAAAGATTGAACTCATGACATCTGCATCCCCGTTTTGCGGTCAGTGCGGCCCCTTTGATGAGGCGCCTGTTCCCCGACCATTTTTTCGAAGAGGCGAAATCCTTGAGCGCTTCTGGATGGAATCCTGCGCGCGCGGCGATTTGCCTCGGTTCGGACTAAAAGCGGCCACAGACGAGGCGTCAACCTCTGCAGAATAAATATTGCCGATATCCGAGATATTGAGCGCGATAATCGCTAAGAATCACCCTTGAGGTGCGCTTTTCAGCAATGCTATCGCTATGGATATTGACAAGGTTGTCCTGTCGTCAGCGCCGAGGCTGTTTTGTCGGCGGCTGCGGGCGGGATTTGCGGCGGGGGAACAGGATGCGTTTTGGTTTCACGAGAGCGGCGACGGCGGTTTCGGCGGCGGCGCTCATGCTGCTGGCCGGGCCCGGCCTGGCGCAGCAGGCGGCCCAGGTTCGTCCGACGACGGGCAGCGGCGGCGACATCGTCAACTATGGCCAGATCCACAGCCCGGTGGTCGGGCGGGGCGGCATGGTGGTCAGCCAGAGCGATCCGGCCACCCGCGTCGGCGTCGAGATCCTGCGCCAGGGCGGCAATGCGGTCGATTCGGCCGTGGCCGTGGCCTTCGCCGAGGCCGTCACCCTGCCGCGCGCGGGCAACATCGGCGGCTCGGGCTATATGATCGTGCATATGGCCGCCACGGCGGATCGGCCGGCGCAGGACATCGCCGTCAACTATTACGGCGCGGCGCCCGCCGCGACGACGCCTGAGCTTCTGCTGGGGCCGGACGGCAGGTTCGACCGTTCCAAGCCGTCGGGCTTCATCAACGTCTCGGTGCCGGGCACGGTGATGGGCCTGTGGGAGGCGCATTCGCGCTTCGGCTCCATGCCCTGGGCCGATCTGGTCGCGCCGGCGATCCGCCTGGCCGAGGAGGGCTATGTCCTGTCGGACGGGGAGGCGGACGCTACGGCGGGCCGGGCGCGGGTGCTGGCGACGGATCCGGGCGCGCGCGAGGCCTATCTGAAGCCGGACGGCTCGGTCTACCGCGCGGGCGAGACCTTCCGTCAGCCCCTGCTGGCCGAAAGCCTGCGCAAGGTGGCGAGCGGCGGGGCGGACGAATTCTACAAGGGCGAACTGGCGCGCCAGATCGTGGCCGGCATCCAGGCCCAGGGCGGCGTGATCACCCTGGAGGACATGGCCGCCTATCGCGCCGACGTGTCCGAGCCGATCTGGGGCAGCTATCGCGGGAATCGCATCTCCTTCATGCCGCCGACGGCCTCGGGCGTCAGCGTCGCCGAGGCGCTGAACCTGCTGGAGCATTTCGACCTGAAGGCCATGGGATGGGGCAGCGTCGACAGCCTGCACCTGATCTCGGAAGCGATGAAGATCACCTCGTCGGACCGTCGTCTGATCGGGGGCGCGCCGCAGTGGACCACCCCGGCCCACGGCCTGGCCAGCAAGGAATTCGCCGCCGAGCGCGTCAAGCTGATCGCCCTGGACCGCACGCTGAAGGCGGCGGACGTCCCCGAGGGCAATCCCTATCCCTATGAGAGCCAGGACACGACCCACTATTCGGTGGCGGACGCCTTCGGCAATGCGGTGTCGAACACCTACACCCTGTCCAACTCCTACGGCGCGCATGTCGCTCCGGTCGGGACGGGCATCCTGCTGAACAACCACCTGGACAACTTCTCCTGGGGCACGCGCGGCGAGCCGAACTCGCCCGCGCCGGGCAAGCGTCTGGGCTCGACCATCACGCCGATGATCGTGTTCAAGGACGACAAGCCCTGGCTGATCACCGGCACGCCCGGCGGCGGCTACATCATCGCCAGCCTGTCGCCGCTGGCGGCCGGGCTGCTGCGCGACCGCCTGTCGGACCTGAGTCAGGCCTGGATGCTGATGGGGCTGGGCCTCGTCGCCATGGCGGCGATGACCCTGGCCTTCAAACCCGGCGGCGCGAAGCTGCGCTAGGCTGCCGCGTCGCGCCAGGCCTTGAGCGCATCTAGGGCGCGGATGCTCTGCAGACGCTTCTTGGCGCGGCCGCGCTCCTTGGGATGGATGCGCTTGCCGTCTTCATCGACCTTGGGCGCTTCCAGCGGGGGCAGCAGTCCGTAGTTGATGTTCATCGGCTGGAACTTTGAGCCTTCAAGGTGGCCGCCGGTGATGTGCTCGACCAGGGCGCCCATGGCGGTTTCCGGCGGGGGCGGAGACAGGTCGCGTCCCAATGCCTGCGCCGCAGCCAGACGGCCGGTCAGCAGGCCCATGGCCGCGCTTTCGACATAACCCTCGACCCCGGTCACCTGACCGGCGAAGCGCAGGCGCGGAATGGCCTTCAGCCGCATCTGCTTGTCCAGCAGCCTGGGGCTGTTCAGGAAGGTGTTGCGGTGCAGGCCGCCCAAACGCGCGAACTGGGCGTTCTCCAGGCCGGGGATCATGCGGAAGACGTCGGTCTGGGCGCCGTATTTCAGCTTGGTCTGGAAGCCGACCATGTTGAACAGGGTGCCCAGCGCATTGTCCTGACGCAGTTGGACGATGGCGTAGGGCTTGACTGTCGGGTTGTGCTGATTGGTCAGGCCGACCGGCTTCATCGGGCCGTGGCGCAGGGTCTCGCGGCCGCGCTCGGCCATGACCTCGATCGGCAGGCAGCCGTCGAAATAGGGCACGTTCTCCCATTCCTTGAAGTCCGCCTTGGGGCCGTCCAGCAGGGCGTCGATGAAGGCTTCGTACTGGGCCTTGTCCATCGGGCAGTTGACGTAGGCCGCCTTGTCGCCGCCGGGGCCTTCCTTGTCATAGCGCGACTGGCGCCAGGCCACGTCGAAGTCGATGCTGTCGGCGTGCAGGATCGGCGCGATGGCGTCGAAGAAGCTGAGGCTTTCTTCGCCGGTCGCCTTCAGGATGGCGTCGGCCAGGGCGGGCGAGGTCAACGGGCCGGTGGCGACGATGACGTTGTCCCAGTCTTCCGGCGGAATGCCCGCGATCTCTTCGCGCACAATGGTCACCAGGGGGTGAGCTTCCAGTCTGGCCGTCACGGCGTCCGAGAAGCCGATGCGGTCGACCGCCAGGGCGCCGCCAGCGGGCACCTGATTGGCGTCGCCGGACGCCATGATCAGGCTGTCCAGCGCCCGCATCTCGGCGTGCAGCAGGCCGACGGCGTTGAACTCCCAGTCGTCCGAGCGGAAGGAGTTGGAGCAGACCAGTTCGGCCAGGCCCGTGGTGTGGTGGGCGTCGGTGCGGACCTGCTCCGGCTCGTCCCGACGCATTTCATGCAGGATGACGGGCACGCCCGCCTGGGCGATCTGCCAGGTCGCTTCGGATCCGGCGAGGCCGCCGCCGATGACGTGGACGGGGCGGGGAGTGGGGGACGCATTCGACATGGCGGCCTAATAGCCGCGTGGCGCGCCCCTGTCATGCGGGGCGTGCGGTCAAGGCTGTCGGAGGACGACGTTCGTCCTTATAAGCGACGGCGGAGGCTGTTCATGACCCATGGATTCCAGATCGATGAAGCGCTGGCGGATGGTTTTCGTCTGATCCGGCGTCGGCCCGGCAGCGTCTTCGCCTGGGGCGTCGTTCTGGCTCTACCTGTCTTGCTGTCCGCCATCGTCATGATCGATCTCTTGATGACGATCGGTCTTGAGGCCATGGCTGAGAATGCAGACGCCAGCCCGCAGGCGCTCGCCGCCATGATGCGGATGCAGGCCTGGTCCATGTTGATCAATGTGGTGCAGCTGATCGGTTACGTCCTGATCATCGCCGCCATCTGCCGCGCGGTGCTGTGGCCCGAGCGCGCGCCGGGTCGCTTTTTCGATCTTCGAGTCGGCATGGATGAGGCGAGGGTGGCCGTGGCCGGCCTGGCCGTCATGGCGGGCTGCTATGGCGTGATGCTGGTCGTCCTTCTACTGGCCTTCGCCTTTGGGGCGGCCTTCTGGATGGTGTCCGAAACAGCGGCTGTGGTGCTGGGCGTGGCGGTGGGGTTGGCGGGAATCGTCGGCATCGTCTGGGCGGGGTTGCGGACCTCCATGATCATGCCGCTCAGCATCGCGTCTCAGGATTTCGCCTTCGTGGAGGGGTGGAAGATGACGAAGGGCCGCGTCGGGATGCTGTTGGGCCTTTTCGTCGCGACGCTTGCCGTCACGATGGTGGTCCATGTGCTGCTCCTGATCGTGGCGGGATTGATCGCCCTGGGCGTCAGCATTCCCTTCTGGCCTCAACTGGCGGCCTGGGCCCAGAGCGCGTCGAGCGAGCTTCCGGCCTTCAACCCGCTCGTTGTCGCAGTGGCAGGCGCTGCGGCCTTTATCGCCATTGCGGCTTATTACGGCGTCATCGTCGCCATCTGGATCGCGCCCGGCGTTTCGGCCTGTCGCCAGATGCTGGCGATGCAGAAACAGGACGAAACCGGCGCGGCTGCGTTAAGCTGAGCGAGAATCGAGGAGCCAGCATGAGTTTCAACGCCACCGAATCCGCCTTTGAGGGCTTCCGCCTGGCCCGTCGGGCACCGATGGCCATTCTGGCCTGGGCAGCCGCCTATATCGTGTTCTTCGCGGTCTTCTTCGCCGTGGCCGGCGGCAGCCTGATCAACATCATCAACCTGGCCGAGCAGATCGAACAGAGCGCCGAGCCGTCGATGAGCGATCTGACGACCCTGGGGCAGGCTTACGGCGCCATGATGGGGCTGGCCCTGCCGTTGTCGCTGCTGTTCAGCGCCGTGCTGACGGCGGCGGTGGCGCGCTCCGTCATTCGCCCGGAGGAGAAGCGGTTCGGCTACCTGCGCCTGGGACGCGATGAACTGCGTATCCTGGGAGCCACGCTGGTTGTGGCGCTGCTGATGTTCGGCGTGATCATGGGCGGCACGGTGCTGGTCAGCGTCTTTGTGGGGCTGGCGGCGAGCATGGGCGCGCCCTTCCTGATCCTGCCGGCGGTTCTTGTGGGACTTGGGGTTGCTGCGGTCGCCGTCTGGCTGGCCGTGCGCCTCTGCCTGGTCGCGCCGACGACCTTCGCGGAGCAGAAGATCGCCATCAAGGAAAGCTGGGCCATGACCAGGGGCCGTTTCTGGCCGCTGCTGGGCATGGCGGTTCTGGCGGGCGTCATGTCCATGCTGGTGGGGCTGTTGGGCTCCATCGTCATCGCGCCGCTCAACCTGATCTTCGGCGGCCTGGAGAGCCTGGCGGGAGCAGAGACGACCAATGTCGCCACGCTTCTCGTGAAGTTCTGGCCGGCCCTGCTGGTGTGGGGCGTGGTCAACGCCCTGCTGTCGGCGGCGCAGGCGGCCGTCATCTATGCGCCGTTCTCGGCGGCCTATCTGGGCATCAAGGGCGTGCCGCGCGTCTGATCCGACGGCCTCGCTGGAAATGAAACGCCGCGCTCCGACAGGGGCGCGGCGTACTTTTCAGGTCAGGCGCTCTTGCGGGCCTTGCGTTTGGCGGGCGCAGGTTCGGCGGTCAGGGCGGCGACGCGGCCCTTGCGGCGTTCCTCGTGCCGGTCCAGCACTTCCTTGAGGTAGCGGCCGGTCCAGCTGGCGGGGTTCTCGGCGACCTGTTCCGGCGTGCCGACGGCGACGATCTCGCCCCCGCCGTCGCCGCCCTCGGGGCCGAAGTCCAGCAGGTGGTCGGCCACCTTGATGACGTCGAGGTTGTGCTCGATCACCACGATGGTGTTGCCGTTCTCGACCAGCTCCTGAAGCACCTCCAGCAGCTTTCGCGTGTCCTCGAAGTGCAGGCCGGTCGTCGGCTCGTCCAGGATGTAGAGCGTCTTGCCGGTGGCGCGTTTGGACAGCTCCTTCGACAGCTTGACCCGCTGGGCCTCGCCGCCGGACAGGGTGGTGGCGGGCTGGCCGACCTTGACGTAGCCCAGACCCACACGCTCCAGCGTCAACATCTTGTCGCGGATCGAGGGCACGGCGGTGAAGAAGCGCGCAGCCTCTTCAACCGTCATGTCCAGAACGTCGGATATGCTCTTGCCCTTGAAGACAATTTCCAGCGTCTCGCGGTTGTAGCGTTTGCCCTTGCAGACGTCGCAGGTGACGTAGACGTCGGGCAGGAAATGCATCTCGATCTTGATGACGCCGTCGCCCTGGCAGGCCTCGCAGCGGCCGCCCTTGACGTTGAAGCTGAAGCGGCCGGGGCCGTAGCCGCGCGCCTTGGCCTCGGGCAGGCCCGCATACCAGTCGCGGATCGGGCCGAAGGCTCCGGTATAGGTGGCGGGGTTCGAGCGCGGGGTGCGTCCGATCGGCGACTGGTCGATGTCGATGACCTTGTCGAAATGCTCCAGCCCCTCGATGCGGTCGAAGGGGGCGGGGGCGTCGGACGCATTGTTCAGACGCCGCGCGGCGGCCTTGTAGAGCGTCTCGATAGTAAAGGTCGACTTGCCGCCGCCCGACACGCCGGTGATGCAGGTGAAGACGCCGACCGGGATCTCGCCCGTGACGTTCTTCAGGTTGTTGCCCGTCGCGCCTGAGACTTTCAGCATCCGCTTGCGGTTGATGGGGCGGCGGCCTTCGGGCGGTAGTTCGATCTCTCGCGCGCCGGTCAGGTATTGGCCGGTCAGGGAGTTGGGGTTAGCCATGACCTCGGCGGGCGTGCCCTCGGCGCAGACCTGACCGCCGTGGACGCCGGCGGCCGGCCCCATGTCGATGACGTAGTCGGCCGTCAGGATGGCTTCTTCATCGTGCTCGACCACCAAGACCGAGTTGCCGAGGTCGCGCAGCCCTTTCAGGCTGTCCAGCAGGCGGGTGTTGTCACGCTGGTGCAGGCCGATGGACGGTTCGTCCAGCACATACAGCACCCCGGTCAGGCCCGAGCCGATCTGCGACGCCAGACGAATGCGCTGGCTCTCGCCGCCCGACAGGGTGCCGGAACTGCGAGACAGGTTCAGATAATCCAGGCCGACGTTGTTGAGGAAGCGTAAGCGGTCGGTGATCTCCTTCAGGATGCGCCGGGCGATCTCGACCTGCTTTTCGGTCAGGGCGTCTTCCAAGGTCGAGAACCACAGGAAGGCCTTGGAGATCGACAGGTTGGAGATGTCGGCGATGTCCTCGCCGCCGACCTTGACCGCCAGGGCCTCGGGCTTCAGGCGCTTGCCGCCGCAGACCTCGCACGGGGTTTCGGACTGGTAGCGGCCCAGTTCCTCGCGCACCCATGCGCTGTCGGTCTCGCGCCAGCGGCGCTCCAGGTTCGGCAGCACGCCCTCGAACGGCTTGGACACCTCGTATTTGCGAGCGTTGTCGTCATAGACGAACTTGATCTTCTCGCCGCCCGAGCCGCGCAGAATGACGCTCTGCGCCTTCTCCGGCAGGTCGCGCCACGCCTTGTCCATCGAGAAGCCGTAGTGCAGGGCCAGCGATTGCAGTGTCTGCGTATAGAGGGGCGAGGGGCCGCGCGCCCACGGCGCCACGGCGCCCTTGTGCAGGGTCTTGTCGCGGTCCGGGATCACCAGATCAGCGTCGAAGGCCAGCTTGACCCCCAGGCCGTCACAGGCCGGACAGGCGCCGAAGGGGTTGTTGAACGAGAACAGCCTGGGCTCGATCTCGCTGATGGTGAAGCCTGAGACAGGACAGGCGAACTTCTCGGAAAAGACGATTCGGCGCGGCTCTTCGCCTTCGGGCGCATTCGCCCATTCCGCCGTGGCGATGCCGTCGGCCAGACCCAGCGCGGTCTGAATGCTGTCGGCGTAACGGCCTTCAAGACCCTCTTTGGTTACAATGCGATCGACGACGATATCGATGTCGTGCTTGAACTTCTTGTCGAGCGCGGGGGCGTCCTCGATGGCGTAGAACTCGCCGTCGATCTTCAGCCGCTGGAAGCCTTGACGCTGCCACTCGGCCATTTCCTTCTTGTACTCGCCCTTGCGGCCACGAACGACCGGCGCCAGCAGCAGGATGCGCTCGCCGTCGGGCAGGGCGGTCAGCTTGTCGACCATCTGGCTGACGGTCTGGCTTTCGATCGGCAGGCCGGTGGCGGGCGAATAGGGAATGCCCACGCGCGCCCACAGCAGGCGCATGTAGTCGTGGATTTCGGTGACGGTGCCGACGGTCGACCGCGGGTTCTTCGACGTCGTCTTCTGTTCGATGGAGATCGCCGGGGACAGGCCCTCGATCAGATCCACATCCGGCTTGCCCATCAGCTCCAGGAACTGCCGCGCATAAGCCGACAGGCTCTCGACATAGCGGCGCTGGCCTTCGGCGTAGATGGTGTCGAACGCCAGCGAGGATTTACCCGACCCCGACAGGCCGGTCATGACCACCAGCTGCTCACGCGGAATGTCGAGATCGACGCCCTTGAGGTTGTGCTCGCGGGCGCCGCGAACGCGAATGAAGTTGTGCTTTTCGGTCATGGAATCCGGGAACGCGGAAGGCCCCGGAACGGTCCGGGGCGACGACGCTATATGGGGATCAATTCGCCGGAAACAGCAAGAACAATATGAGAACTTTTAGCCTGCTTCGGGCGCCCACGGCGTTTCGGGGCGGCGATAGCGTTCGCCGGGGCCGACCAGGACGCCGTTGGCGTTGGCGACGCCCAGTTCGAGGCTTTCGGCGATGCGGCGGGCGCGGACGATGAAGTGTTCGGCGGCGACGGGCGGGCATAGTTCGCGGGCGGTGGCTTCGAACAGCCCCAGCCAGCGGTCGAAATGACGCGCGTCGATCGGCAGGGGCAGGTGTTTGGGCATGGGCCGCCCTTGATACACGCCGGTGGACAGGGCGACGGACGACCAGAACAGCTTCATCTGCTCCAGATGCGGCCCCCAGTCGTCGATGCGGGCGTCGAAGATCGGGCCGATGAAATCGTCTTCGCGCACCTTGGCGTAGAAGCCCTCGACCAGGGCGTCGATCATGTCTTCGTCGATGCCGGTTTCGGCGCGGATGCGGGCCACGGCGGCTTCCCTACGTGCGGCGGCTTCGGCTCGATCCGGCGCAGGACGGTCGATACGGAATGCGACGGGACGATCAGGCGTGCTCATGACGCTCAAGATAGGAGCCGCAAGGCCGAAAGACCATGACGCCGATTGTCCAAGGGGGCGTGGCGGCCGCATTGCGAAAGCTGAGCCGCAGTTTTGGGGTTGCGTTACGAAACTTCCGTCCCCATCCTTCTATCAGCCAACGCATCAGTGAGGAGGCAAGACGATCATGATCAGCACCCTGGAAATCGGTTTCGCCCTTTCCATGCCGCTGCTCGTGTTCGCCTATGTCCTTACTCAACCCAAGCCCAAGCCGGCCCGCATCCGCGCTCGTGACGCTCAACGGCGTCGCGGCCCGCACGCCTGACGGCCGAAGCCTCTTCGACAATCTCACGCTCGCCTTCGGGCGCGAACGCACGGCCGTCGTGGGTCGCAACGGCGTGGGCAAGACCACGCTGCTGCGCCTTGTCGCTGGTCTGGCCGAACCGGCTGAGGGCGCGATCGCACGCGCCGGAACGGTCGGCTGGTTGGCGCAGGCGCAGACGCTCGCGGATGATGAGACGGTCGCCGAGACGCTGGGTGTCGCTGCGCCTCTGGCCGTCCTGCATCGCGTGTTGGCGGGTGAAGGTTCGCTGGACGACATGGCCGAGGCGGACTGGACGCTGGAAGAGCGGATGCAGGCGGCTTTGGTCGAGGTCGGTCTGGCTGATCTGGCGCTGGATCGCCGTACGGCGGACCTCAGCGGCGGCGAACAGACGCGCCTGCGGCTGGCGGGGCTGAAGCTGGCGGCGCCGGACCTGCTGGTGCTGGACGAGCCGACCAATCATCTGGACGCCGAGGCCCGCGCCATGATCGCCGATGTCGTGTCCGACTGGCCGGGCGGGGTGGTGCTGGTCAGCCACGATCGCGCCCTGCTGCGTCGCGTGGACCGCATCGTCGAGCTTTCCAGTCTGGGCGCGCGGGTGCATGGCGGCGGCTGGGATCTGTATGTCGAGCGTCGCGACGCCGAACGGGCCGCTGCTGAGCGCGATCTGGAACAGGCGGAACGCGCTATCGGTCGGGTCCAGCGTGAGACGCAGATGGCCCAGGAGCGTCAGGCTCGGCGCGATCGCGCGGGCAAGGCGGCGCGCGCCAACAGCTCCGATCCCGAGATCCTGCTCGACGCCCAGGCCCAGCGGGCCGAGGAAACCGGCGCGCGTGGTCAGCGGCTGGCGGAACGCAAACGCCAGGCGGCCGAGAGCGATCTGGTCGAGGCCCGCGAGCGCGTCGAACGCGTGCGCCAGATGGCGCTGGCCATGCCGCCGACCGGGCTGCCTGCGGGACGTATGGTGTTGAACCTGAACGAGGCGGTCGTGAGGGCCGATGACGGCCGCCGTCTGCTGGGGCCGATCTCCCTGCGTCTGACCGGGCCGGAGCGCGTCGCCGTGACCGGTCCCAACGGGGCGGGCAAGACGACCCTGTTAAAGCTGATCGCGGGGCTGACCGAACCATCGGCGGGCTCGGTTGAGCGGCCGGTTCGCGCGGCCTTGCTGGATCAGCAGGCGGCCATGCTGAAGCCGGACGAAACGCTCGTCGACGCCTGGCTGAGGCTGAACCCGCAGGGCACGCCCAATGCGGCGCGGGCGGCTCTGGCCCGCTTTCTGTTCCGCAATGTGCAGGCCGACCGCAAGACAGGAGACCTGTCTGGCGGCGAGCGGCTGCGCGCGGCCCTGGCCTGCGTCATGACCGGGACGCAGCCGCCGCAACTGCTGGTGCTGGACGAGCCGACCAACCATCTGGACATCGATTCCGTCGAGCCGGTGGAGGCGGCGCTGTCAGGCTATGACGGCGCGCTGGTGGTGGTCAGCCATGACGCAGATTTTCTGGCGAATCTGGGCGTCGAACGAACGATCGTGCTGAAGGACGGTCAACTCCAGCCTTCGACCACGCCCTGACGGCGTCCTCGGATCGCGGGGGTGTTCAGAATGGTGCGCGGCTCAGGCTCGGCCCGGCCGAACAGCCAGCCCTGACCGTGGGTGACGCCTAGGTCGCGCAGGGCGTCGGCGATCTGATCCGTCTCGATCATCTCGGCGATGGTTTCGAGTTCCAGCGACCCGCATAGTTCGATTAGATGGGCGATCAGGGTGCGCGTACGGGCGTCGGTATGGATATCGCGCACCAGTGCGCCGTCGATCTTCACCGCGTCGACCGACAGGCCGCGCAGATAATCGAAGGAGGCCGAACCGGCCCCGAAGTCGTCGATGCAGACCTTGATCCCCGCATGGCGCAGGGCGCCCAGGCGCCGGTCGGCGGCGGCCAGATCGGCCAGGGCGGCGGTCTCCGTCACCTCGACCATCAGGCGCCGACGATCATCGGGCGCCGCAGCGGTCATCTTCAGCAGGGCCGCGACATAGGCGTCGTTGGCCAGGGAGGCGCCCGAGACGTTGACGGCGATCTTGAGCAGGCCGCCGCCCGGCTCGCGCAGGCGCCGCACCGCTTTTTCCGCTACGGCAAGGTCGAAGCCGTCGATCAGGGCCAGTTCCTCGGCCATGCGGATGGCGGCGGCGGGGCCTGATCCCTGGCCAAAGCGGGCCAGGGCCTCGAAATGATGGACGGCCCGGGTCTTCAGATCGACGATGGGCTGGTAATAGAGGGCGAAATCTCGGTCGCGCACGATGCTGCGGAAACGGTCGGCGTCCTTCAGCGTGCGTTGCAGGGAATCGGCGAAGGACAGCTCCGGATGACCCAGCCCGCCGTCCTTCAGGCAGCCCTCGATGGCGAAGCGCATGGCGCGCAGGGCCGAGGCGGCGTCGCCGCCCAGGGCGCTCTGCGTCGCGACGGCCGACAGAACAACACCCTCGGCCTGACCGGCTTTCCGCATTTCCGCCGCCAGATCCCGCGTATCGTCCAGCTTGCGGATCAGGGCGTAGCGGTCGGACGTCAGCCGACCCGCGCTGGCTCCGTCGTGAGAGGCGGCGTTGAGCGCGCCGCCGATGCGATGGTGAACCCGCTCCAGCGTGGCGGGATCGACGTCATGCAGGCCGTTCACGTCGATGAAGGCCAGGGCCAGGCGTTGCAGGGCGCCGGTCTCGCCGCTCGAAAGGCTGGCGTGCGCATGAGTCAGAAAGCCCTCGGCGTCTCTCGGCGGAACGCCTGCGGCCGGAGACGCGTGGTCGACCTCGAAGGGCTCGCCTTGATAGGACAGGGCGCAGGACCGGGCCGGGGCGATGTCGGGCAGGGCGAAGACGCGTAAGGTTGCGGGGCGCATCCGGCCGTCGCCACAATCGACCAGAACCTCAGCGGCGGGACTTCTCTGTCCCGGCAGCAGCGCGTCCAGCAGGTTCCGCAGCGTCGCGGCGCTTTGGACCGACAGGCGCTCGCCGAGAGGGCGGCCGACCCAGGCTGAGGTTTGCTGACCTGCGACGGGGCCGGAACCCAGGGCGAAGCGCACCACGCCATGCTGATCGACTTCGATCAGCGCGTCAGCGGCTGCGAACGCCAGGCCCAGGAGGCGGGGGGTCAGTGTCATGCCGAAGCCGTAGACCGCACGCTGTTAAAGAATGGCGATCAGGGGCCTCAGGCGGTGCGGTTCAGCGCCACGGCCCGTCCGTCGCCCTGCATCGCCTGACCCGCCGCGCCGTAGCCCACGCCCTGAGCTCGGGCGCCCGCCACCTCGGCGGCGATGGTGCGGACCAGGCCTTCGGACACCTGGCGGGCCGCTTCGACGGTCACGGCGTGTTCCGCCAGGACGGCCTCGAAGGTTTCGGTGGCTTCGATCAAGGCCTGCCGGTCGGTTTCGGGCGCAGCGGCGATGGCGGCGGGGTTGGCCTTCACCTGGGCGGATTCGCGGCGATAGAGGTTGGCCATCTCCTGCGTCTCGGCCACGCCATGGGCCAGATCCTGAGCGCGGTGGGCGCGCATGGCGTCCATTTCCAGCGATAGGCGATCGGTCAGGTCTCGGGTCAGGCGGGTCAGGTGCTGCACCCGCAGGGCGGCGGTCTCGACATCGGCGGTCATGCGCCTTGCTCCTGCATCTTGATCATCTGGGCCAGGACGCTGTCGGCCAGGCCGACGCCGCCCGCCTTCACCGTCTGCTGAGCCATGGCGTCGACCAGGAAGCCGCGCCAGGCGGCCTCGCCTGCGCCGCCGCCGAAGGGAGCCTCGGTGCTGAGGCCCTCGAACATGGGCTTCATCATCTGCGACAGGAAGCTGGCCTCGAAGGCTTCGGCCGTGCGGCGCATGGCTTCGAGATTCTGCGGCGGGCCGGGGCGGGCCGGGGTGTCGGCGCGCAGCAGGCCCGGAGAGACGGCGAGAGCGTCCATCAGATCACCTCGATCTCGGCCTGAAGGGCGCCGGCGGCCTTGATGGCCTGCAGGATGCTGATCATGTCGCGCGGGCTGACGCCGAGGGCGTTCAGGCCGTTGACCAGGGTGGAGAGGGAGGTCGAGCCGCCGACGATCCGCATCTGGCGGCCGGTCTCCTCGGAGATGCTGACGTCGGACTGCGGCACGACGACGGTCTGGCCGCCCCGGCTGAACGGCTCGGGCTGGCTGACCAGAGGCGTTTCCTGGACCGAGACGGTCAGATTGCCCTGGGCCACGGCGACGGTGGAGATGCGGACGGCCTCGCCCATGACGATGACGCCGTTGACCTCGTCGATGATGACCTTGGCCGGGGAATCGATCTGGACCGGCAGGTTCTCGACCCGGCTCAGGAAGCCCGCCATGCCGAAGTTCTGGGGCGCGCGGATGGCGACCACGGTGCCGTTCTCGGCGAAGGCCGTCTGGGGGTAGGTTTCGTTGATGGCGGCGGCGATGCGTTGCGCCGTGGTGAAGTCGGGGTTGCGCAGGGTCAGGCGCACTGACGGCATGGAACCGAGATCGAAGCCCGTCTCGCGCTCGACCACCCCGCCCGAGGCGATACGGCCCGCCGTCGGCACGCCGCGTGTGATCGAGGAGCCTGACGCGCCCGAGGCCGAGACGGCGCCTGTCTGCACCGACCCTTGCGCCACCGCGTAGATTTCAGCGTCCGCGCCCTGCAGCGCCGTCACCAGCAGCGTGCCCCCCAGCAGGCTCTTGGCGTCGCCCATGGCCGAGACGCTGACGTCCAGCCGCGAGCCCGGCGTGGCGAAGGGGGGGAGTTCGGCCGTGACCATGACGGCCGCGACGTTCTTGGTGTTCAGGTTGGCGCCACGGATGTTGACGCCCTGGCGCTCCATCATCCCCTCCAGCGACTGGCGGGTGAAGGGCGAGTTGCGCACGCTGTCGCCGGTGCCGTTGAGGCCCACGACCAGGCCGTAGCCGATCAGCTGGTTGTCGCGCACGCCCTGCACGCTGGCCAGATCGCGAATGCGATCCGCGTGAGCGCTCAGGCAGAGGCCGAGCGTCAGGCTCAGGCCGAGCAGTAAACTTTTCACACTTTTCATCATGACCTCATTACATCGGCGAGATGTTCAGGAAGAAACGCTGGAACCAGCCCATGGTCTGCGCTTCATTAATATATCCATTGCCGACATATTCGATGCGGGCGTCGGCCACCGCCGTCGACAGTACCGAGTTGCTGGCGCTGATGGTGCGCGGGTTCACGACGCCGGAGAAGCGAATAAACTCGGTGCCCTGGTTGATCTCGATCTGCTTCTCGCCGACCACGCGCAGGTTGCCGTTCGACAGAACCTGATTCACGGTGACGGTAATGGTGCCGGTAAAGGTGTTGTTGGCGGTTGCGCCGCCTTTGCCAGCGAAATCGTTTTTGCCGTTGGCGCCCACATTGGCCTTCGAGCCGTCTGCGCCCACCAGGCCGTTCAGGCCGGTCGGAATAGCGTCGAGGCCGAAGCTGGCGCTGCCGTCGCGCGTCGCGTTGGCTGAAGAGCTCTTGCTGGCGCTGACGTTTTCCTGCAGGACGATAGTGAGCGTATCGCCGATATTGCGCGGGCGGCGATCTTCAAACAGCGGCTGGTAGCCGTAGTTGAGCGGCGCGACGCCCTGAAAAATAGAGCCGTTGACCACCGGCGGCGCGGAAGGCAGCGGCTGCGCCGTCGTTGCCCCTTCCACCAGCGGCGTGCGCGGCACTAACGCACAACCGTTAAGGGTCAGCAGCATTGTCGCCACCAACCAATGTCCAGGCTTTATGTTCAGTTGCTTCGCCACGGAGTCACGACCTTATAGATGTGTTGACTTCAGGCCAGCCAGCGCTGGCCCTGATAACCGAAATTAAATCTGCGTTAACTTCTGCAGCATTTGATCGGAGGTGCTGATCGCCTTGCTGTTGATTTCATAGGCGCGCTGCGTCTGGATCATGGTGACCAGCTCTTCCGCCACGTTGACGTTAGAGGTTTCCACATAGCCCTGATAGAGCAGGCCCGCGCCGTTCTGGCCCGGCGTGCTCTGGGTCGGCGCGCCTGACGCCTGGGTTTCCTGGTAGAGGTTTTCGCCCATGCTGTCGAGACCGGCATCGTTAATAAAGGTACTGATAGTGAGCTGTCCGACCTGCGCCGGCTTGGTCTGGCCCTGCTGCGTCACGCTCACCACGCCGTCGCGCGAGATGGTGATGCTGGTGGCGTTGGCCGGGATCGTGATGCCCGGCTGCACCGGATAGCCGGCGTTGTTGACCAGATCGGAAGAGCG
>DGIZ01000168.1 GCA_002386585.1 Brevundimonas sp. UBA4609
CCTCCCAAGATCGGGGGCCGCAGCCCCTGCAAGCGTCTGTCCGGCGCTTGGCCGGCTCCTTGAATCGCTACCATTCCGAGGGAAGCATGAGCTTCGGATATTGCAGTTATGACGAAATAAAATTCACAAGAGCTTCGAAAAACTGAGTCATCTTCGAAATGCGCAATTTCAGGCGCAATGCGGGATAGAGGCGTTGTTTCTGCGGTAAATCTGAATTTATGATCCAATGATCAGGATATAAAGCGGCCTTTCAGGGTCGTTTTTTCTGTTGCGGCATAGCTTGGCGCTCCCAGGTTATCGCCAATAATGCTACGGAAAAACGCCGTTATTCCGAATATTTTTACAATCGCCGCCAAGGATCGTCCGGGGGAGACGCATGAGTTTCATGACACGCCGCAAGGCTCTGCCTGCGCTGGGGGGCGCAGCGCCCAAAGCCCACGGGCTCAAGCCGACCCTGTCCTGGCCCCACCTGGTGGCCTTGGGCGTCGGCGCCATCGTGGGGACCGGCATCTACACCCTGATCGGCGTCGGGGCCGAACGGGCGGGGCCGGCGGTCATGCTGGCCTTCGTCATCGCGGGCGTCGTCTGCGTCTGCGCCGCCCTGGCCTACGCCGAACTGGCGACCATGATCCCGGAGTCGGGTTCGGCCTACACCTATTCCTACACCACCCTGGGCGAGGGAGCGGCCTGGATGGTCGGGTGGAGCCTGATCCTGGAATACACCGTCGTCTGTTCGGCCGTGGCCGTGGGCTGGGCGGGCTATTTCTCCGGCATGATGGAGGGGATCGGCATGGGCCTGCCCGCCGTGCTGACCTCGGCGCCGTCGCAGGGCGGCATCGTCAACCTGCCCGCCGTGATCATCGTCGCCGCCGTGGCGGGCCTGCTGGTCGCCGGCACGCGTGAGAGCGCCTCGATCAACGCCGTGCTGGTGGTGGTCAAGATTGCAGCCCTGATCGCCTTCGTGGCGATCGCCCTGCCCCACTTCAACCCGGACAACCTCAAGCCCTTCATGCCCTACGGCTTCTCGCATGGCATCGGCGCCGAGATGGGCGTCATGGCGGCGGCGGCCATCATCTTCTTCGCCTTCTACGGCTTCGACGCCGTGGCCACCGCTGCGGAAGAAACCCGCAACCCCGCCCGCGACCTGACCATCGGCATCATCGGCTCCATGGTGGCCTGCGTCGCCATCTACATGGCCGTGGCCATCGCCGCCCTGGGCGCCATGCCCTTCACCGAGTTCATGAAGTCGCCCGAGCCCCTGTCGCACATCGCCCGCACGGTCGGATCGGATCTTTGGGCCACCCTGATCGCCGGCGCCGCGGTCGTCGCACTGCCCACGGTCATCCTGGCCTTCATGTTCGGCCAGAGCCGCATCTTCTTCGTCATGGCCCGCGACGGCCTGCTGCCCCGCAGCCTGGCCCATGTCTCCAAGCGCTCGGGCGGGCCGGTCCGCGTCACCGCCGGCACCGCCGTGCTGATGGCGATCATCGCCGGCTTCATTCCCCTGGGCGATCTGGCCGCCCTGGCCAATGCGGGGACCCTGGTCGCCTTCGCCTCGGTGGGTCTGTGCCTGATCGTGCTGCGCCGTCGCGAACCCGGCCGTCCGCGCGTCTTCCGCGCTCCGGTCTGGTGGCTGGTCGGGCCGGTGGCTATCGCCGGCTGCGTCTATCTGTTCTTCAGCCTGCCCGCTTCGACCCAGATCAACTTCGTCATCTGGAATGTGATCGGGGTGGTCGTCTACCTGCTCTACAGCCGACGCAACAGCCTGCTGAACGGATAAGGAAAAAGGGCGCCGAGGCTGACCTCGGCGCCCTTTTCAATTCGTCATCGGGTCGCTTCCGGCCGCGCCTTCTTCCTCAGCCACATGGCCGCGTCCGCTTCAGACAGCCAGACCTCGGCGTCCGCCTGTCCGGCGAAGGCGCGCACGCCGAACGAGCCGCCCAGGGGCAAACGCTCGCCTTCCCAGACAAAGCCGTCGCTGTTCAGGGCCTCGCTCAACCGCCGCGCCTTTTCCCGTCCCTCCTCGGCCCCTGCGTTCATCAGCACCACGGTGAACTCGTCGCCGCCCATCCGGCCCACGGCGTCGGATTCGCGCACGTTCGCCAGCAGCAGTTCGGCCACGGCGATCAGGGCGGCGTCCCCCGCCGCATGGCCCAAGTCGTCGTTGACCCCCTTGAACCCGTCCAGGTCGAGATACAGCAACGCCGCCTCGACTCCGTGGCGTCGGCAATAGGCCAGGTTGCGCGCCAGAACCGCCATGAAGCCCCGCCGGTTCAGCGCCGGCGTCAGCACGTCGTGGTCGGCCAAGGCCTCGGCCCGCTCCGCCCGTTCGGTCAGGGCCGCCACCTCGGCGCGGAGGCGCGCGATCTCGGCCTGCGATTCCGCATCGGCGCCCGCAGCGGTCGTCTGTTCGGCCAGGTGGTTCAAGGCGGGCTCCGGCGTCGCATTTCCGGCCGACTCAAGCCCCCGCGACGCAGCTGAGTCTAGCGTCCTCGGTTGCGGGCGCAACGCGGGTGCTGTAACGGGCCGCTTTCCGCTTGGGGAGCCTTTGCGCATGACCGCCTCCACGCCGCCCGTTTCAACGACTCCGGTCGCTATCATCATGGGCAGCCGCTCGGACTGGCCCACGATGAAGCTGGCCGCCGACCGCCTGGACCAGTTGGGCGTCGCCTGGGAGGCCAAGGTCGTCAGCGCCCACCGCACGCCCCACCGCCTCTATGACTTCGCCGCCACGGCCAAGGCGAACGGCTTCAAGGTCGTCATCGCGGGCGCAGGCGGCGCGGCCCACCTGCCCGGCATGGCCGCCTCCATGACTGATCTGCCGGTGCTGGGCGTGCCGGTCCAGTCCAAGGCGCTGAAGGGCCTCGATTCCCTGCTGTCGATCGTCCAGATGCCCGGCGGCGTGCCCGTCGCCACACTGGCCATCGGCGAGGCGGGCGCCGCCAACGCCGGCATTCTGGCGGCCCAGATCCTGGCCCTGTCCGATCCCGCCCTGGCCGAGCGCCTGTCGGCCTTCCGCGCCGCGCAGACCGAATCCGTCGCCGAAAGCGTCGAGGACTGATGCCCGACCTTCCCCTGCCCCCCGGATCGACCCTCGGCATTCTCGGCGGGGGCCAGTTGGGACGGATGCTGAGTCAGGCCGCCTCGCGTCTCGGCTTCGACGTGGTGATTCTCGACCCCCAGCCCGACAGCCCGGCCGCCCGCGTCTCGCGCGCCCAGATCACCGCCCGCTATGACGACCCCGACGCGCTGCAGGCGCTGGGCCGCCTGTGCGACGTCGTCACCTTCGAGTTCGAGAACGTCCCCGCCGCCTCGGTCGAGACCCTGGCCGAAGCGGGCGCCCTGGTCGCGCCGGGACCGACGGCTCTGGCCGTGGCCCAGGACCGGGTGGACGAGAAGACTTATCTCAACGCCGTCGGCGCCCCGACCGTGGCCTTCGCCGCCGTGACCACGCTGGACGACCTGACCGCCGCCA
>DGIZ01000101.1 GCA_002386585.1 Brevundimonas sp. UBA4609
AGCGCGGCGTCGATCTGGTGCTGTCGGGCGAAGGCTGCGGCCTGGTCACGGCGCCGATCGCCAAGGCGCCCATGTACGCCTCCGGCTTCCGCTTTCCGGGCCACACCGAGTTCATCGCCGAACTGACCGCCGACATCCCCTTCAGCGGCACGCGCGGCCCGGTGATGATGCTGACGGCGAAGGACCTGCGCGCCTGTCTCGTCACCATCCATGTGCCGATCGATCAGCTGCCCGAACTGGTGACGGGCGAGCGCGTCGCCCGCGTCGCTCGCGTCGTCCACGAATCGATGAAGCGCGACTTCGGCATCGCCGCGCCGCGCCTGGCCATGGCCGCCCTCAACCCCCACGCGGGCGAAGGCGGCGCCATCGGTCTGCAGGAGGTGACGGTGCTGCGCCCCGCCGCCGAGGCCCTGCGCGCCGAGGGACTGAACATCACCGATCCCCTGCCCGCCGACACCCTGTTCCACGAGGAAGCACGGGCGCGCTATGACGCCGTGGTCTGCCTCTATCACGATCAGGCGCTGATCCCGGTGAAGACGCTGGACTTCTGGGGCGGGGTCAACGCCACGCTCGGCCTGCCCATCGTCCGCACCTCGCCCGACCACGGCACCGGCTTCGACATCGCCGGCAAGGGCGTCGCCCGCGCCGACAGCTTCATCGCCGCCGTCCGCCTGGCTTCCGAGATGGCGTCCGCCCGCGCCAACCGATAGCCTTCTCCCCTCGGGGGAGAAGGTGGGCGCCGAAGGCGCTCGGATGAGGGGGCGGCCGGCCATGTGGCAAACGCCGGACAGGACGAAGCGCGCCCGCCGACAACGGCGAGCCCTCACCTGCGCCGAGGAAATATTTTGGCGGATTGTCCGCGACCGCCGCTTCGATAACCTCAAGTTTCGTCGACAGACGCCTGTCTGCGGCGTGATCTGCGACTTCGCCTGCACGGAAATTCGACTCGTCGTAGAACTGGACGGCGGCGTCCATAAGCTTCATGAGGCGCAGGATGCCGAACGTGACGCCAGACTGGAGCAGGCGGGATTTATGGTGCTGAGATCGGGCAATGAGGCCTTCCTGTCCGACCCTAACGTCCTGTTGGGCGCGATCCGCCTTCGTGCGGCGCAGAGGCGGACCCAGCCCCCTCATCCGAGCGGCTCCGCCGCCCACCTTCTCCCCCGAGGGGAGAAGGAGAAGTGACCTTGCCCTCCCTGCGTGAAACGCTCGACGCCCACGGCCTGTCGGCCAAGAAGAGCTTCGGCCAGCACTTCCTGCTGGACCTCAACGTCACGCGGAAGATTGTCCGCTATGCCGGGCCGTTCGACGGCCGCGCCGTCATCGAGGTCGGTCCCGGCCCAGGCGGCCTGACCCGCGCCCTGCTGGAAAGCGATGCGGGCAAGGTGGTGCTGGTCGAGAAGGACCCGCGCTTCATCCCCCTGCTGTCCGAACTGGACGACGGCTCGGGCCACCTGACCATCGTCGAGGCCGACGCCCTGAAGGTGAGGGAAGCCGAACTGGTCGAGGGACCCGCGCATCTGGTCTCCAACCTGCCCTACAACGTCGGCACGCCGCTGTTGATCAAGTGGCTAACCGGGCCGTGGACGCCGTGCGCCCTGACCCTGATGTTCCAGAAGGAAGTCGCCGAGCGCGTGGTGGCCCAGCCGGGCGAGGACGCCTACGGCCGCCTGGCCGTCATCAGCCAGGCCGTGGCCGAGGCGCGCATCGTCATGCACCTGCCCGCCGCCGCCTTCACCCCGCCACCCAAGGTGGCGTCGGCCGTGGTTCATCTGATACCGTTGAGCGAGCGCCCCGCCCCCGACCGCCTGAAGCGGCTGGAACGGGTCACGGCGGCCGCATTCGGCCAGCGTCGCAAGATGCTGCGCTCCAGCCTGAAACAACTTGGCGGCGCCGCCCTGTGCGAGGCCGCTGGAATCGAACCCGACGCCCGCGCCGAGACCATCGACGTGGCGGGCTTCCTCAGATTGGCCGACGCTTTGACATGACAGTAGAAATCGAACCCTTCCGCGCCATCGCCATCAGCCGCATCGCCCATGAGATGAAGGCCAAGGGCCAGTCGGTCATCCATATGGAGTTCGGCCAGCCCTCGACCGGCGCCCCCAGCCGCGCCCTCGCCGAGGCGCACCGCGTGATCGACGCCGAGGCCGGCGGCTACTGGGAAAGCCCCCTGCTGCGCGCCCGCGTGGCCAAGCTGTACAAGGACCGCTACGGCGTCGTCATCGACCCCGAGCGCGTCATCATGACCGCCGGCGCCTCGCCCGCCCTGGTGGTGGCGCTGAACATGCGCTTCGCCCCCGGCGACCGCGTGGCCATCGCACGGCCCGGTTATGTCGCCTATCGCAACACGATGAAGGCCCTGCACATCGTCCCGCAGGAGATCGACTGCGGCGCCGACGTGCGCTTCCAGCTGACGGCCAAGGCCCTGCGCGACCTGGACCCGGCGCCCCAGGGCGTCATCGTCGCCAGCCCGGCCAACCCGACCGGCACGGTCATCGCCGAAGACGAGCTGAAGGCCATTGTCGAGGTCTGCCGCGAGCGCAACATCAGCATCATCTCGGACGAGATCTATCACGGCATCACCTACGGCCATGACACGCCCTGCATGTTGCAGTTCGACGACAAGGCCATGATCGTCAACAGCTTCTCCAAATACTGGAGCATGGCGGGCTGGCGTCTGGGCTGGCTGATCCTGCCGGAAGAAGAGGTCCAGCAGGCCCGCGCGCGCATGGGCAACATGTTCCTGACGCCGCCGACGCTCAGCCAGTTCGCAGGGCTGGCCGCCATGGACTGCGAGGAAGAGCTGGAAGCCAACATCGACGTCTATCGCGCCAACCGCGAGCTGATGCTGAAGGCTCTGCCCGCCATGGGCCTGCGCTCGATCGCCCCGCCGGACGGCGCCTTCTACATCTATGCCGACATCGGCCACCTGACCAACGACAGCATGGCCTTCTGCGAGACCCTGGTGCGCGAAACGGGCGTGGCGACGGCGCCGGGCGTCGACTTCGACCCGGTCAACGGCAACCGCTTCATCCGCTTCAGCTTCGCCGTCTCGACGCCCGAGATCGAGGACGCCCTGGCCCGCCTGAAGCCCTTCTTCGCCGCCCGCACCGAGGCCGCGCAGGAACAGCGGAACGCCTAGAAGCGTTCGACAAGCCCCGAAACCTTCGGAGCTTTCATGTCGAAACCGCGCCTCGCCGTCTCCACCCTGCCCTTCGTCCTGGCCGCCCTCACGGCCTGCGGATCACCGACCGAGACGCCGAGGCCCGAACAGCCTCCGGTCGCCGAAACCACCGCCTCGCCCCTGACCCGCGAGGCGGTCGAGGCCGCCGTATTCGAGACCGTCGTCGCGCCCGTCGAGGGTCAACCCGCGCGGCCCGACGCGGCGACGGCGCGCGCCCAGATCCTGCTGGACCGCGCCAACTTCTCGCCCGGCGTGATCGACGGCCTGGGCGGCGACAACACCCGCCAGGCGATCGCCGCCTTCGAAAAGGCCGCCGGACTGCCCGAGGACGGGGTGCTGGACGGCGAGGTCTTCCGCCGCCTGACCTCGGGCGACGACGGCCGCGTACTGACCCACTACACGATCACCGCCGCCGACTTGGCCGGTCCCTTCATCGGCCAGGTTCCGGCCGATCTGGCCGACATGGCCAAGCTGAAGACGGTCGGCTACGCCACGCCGCTGGAGATGCTGGCCGAGAAGTTCCACATGACCGAGGGCCTGCTGCAGGCGCTCAACCCCGGCGCCGACTTCGGTCAGGCGGGCCAGACTCTCGTGGTGGCCGCCGTGGCCCAGACCGATCTGGCGGGCGACGTGGCCCATATCGTCGTGGACAAGGCCGAGCGTTCGGTGCGGGTCTATGATGCGGCAGACAGGCTGCTGGCCTTCTATCCGGCCACCATCGGCAGTTCGGCGCGCCCGGCGCCGTCGGGCGAATTGAGCGTCGTCGGCGTCGCGCCCGAGCCCAACTACACCTACGACCCGGATAGGGTGAGCTATGACCGGGGCGACCGCAAGGTCATCGTGCCGCCGGGGCCGAACAATCCGGTCGGCTCGGTATGGATCGACCTGTCGCGCGACACCTACGGCATCCACGGCACGCCGGACCCGTCCAAGGTCGGCAAGACCTTTTCCAGCGGCTGCGTGCGCCTGACCAACTGGGACGCCGAGCAACTGGCCTCCAAGGTCAAGCCCGGCGTGCGCGTGACCTTCCGCTAGGCGGCGTAAAGCTCCGCCGCCGTCCGCCCTGGCACGTCCAGTTGCGTCAGCGGCAGCGGCGGCGGGTCCAGCGTCACGCCCAGGGCCTGATAGGTCGCCGCGCTGGAGAAGCCGTAGGGCTCGGCGTCCGCATTGCTGAAGGCGTAGTAGACGGCGCTGACCCGCGTCATCACCGCCGCCGCCAGACACATGGGACACGGGTGGCCACTGGCGTAGAGGACCGTCCCCGACAGGTCGACGCCGCCCAGCGCCGGCCCAGCCTGACGCAGAGCCTCCATCTCAGCGTGGGAGCTGGGATCGTTCGTCGCCAGCATCCGGTTGACGCCGCTGGCGACCAGCGCCCCGTCCTTGACCAGCACCGCGCCGAACGGCCGACCGCCCGCCTTGACGTTCTCCAGCGCCAGATCGACGGCCTGGGCCAGCCAGCGGCGGTGTTCGTCCTCGTTCATCGGCGTCAGACCACTTCCTTCAGCAGCGCCTGCTTGTAACCTTCGACCCACAGATTGCGACGACGGCAGCTACGCTCCGCGTGATAGATGTGGGCCAGCTCGGCGTAGGACCGGTCGAAGTCCTCGTTGACCAGCACATAGTCGAAGTCGTCGCAGTGCTCGATCTCGCCCTTGGCGTTGGCGACGCGGCGCTCGATCACGTCCTCTGCGTCCTGCGAACGCGTCACCAGACGGCGACGAAGCTCCTCAAGGCTGGGCGGCAGGATGAAGACCCGCACGGCGTCGCCGGGGCATTTGGCGGCCACGTCGCGAGCGCCCTGCCAGTCGATGTCGAACAGGACGTCGCGCCCTTCCGCCAGCGCCCGCTCGACCGGGGCGGCCGGACTGCCGTAGCGGTTGCCGTGCACATCGGCCCATTCCAGAAAGGCGTCGGCGTCGATCAGGCGCTGGAATTCTTCCTGGCTGACGAAGTTGTAGTCGCGCCCGTCCACCTCGCCCGGACGGATGTCGCGCGTGGTCATGGAAACGGACAGCTCCAGCCCCTTGTGGTCGGCCATCAGGCGGCGGCACAGCGAGGTCTTTCCGGCCCCCGACGGACTGGCCACGATCAGCAGGACGCCACGGCGGGGGGTGCGGTTATTCGACATTCTGAACTTGTTCTCGAAGCTGCTCGATGACGGCCTTCAACTCCAGGCCGATTCCGGTGAGCGCGGTCGTAGCGGATTTTGAACAGAGGGTGTTCGCCTCACGCATGAATTCCTGCATCAGGAAGTCTAGTTTTCGACCGGCGGGGGGTTGCTGCAACAGTGCGCGGGCCGAGGCGACGTGGGCCGTGAGCCGGTCCAGCTCTTCGCGCACATCGGCCTTGGTCGCCAGCGCCGCCGCCTCAAGGAAGACGCGCTCGTCCAGACCCGGCGCGTCGGGGGCCAGTTCGCTGATGCGGCGGGTGAAGCGCTCGCGGATGGCCTCAACCTGGGCCGACGCCTCCAGTTCGGCGCGCGCGACCAGGGCCTCGATGGTCCCGACGAAGTGGTGGATCACCGGCGTCAGCTGTTCGCCTTCGCGTTGGCGCGAGACCTTCAGCGCATCCAGCGCCTGTTCGACCGTGGCGGCCATGGCGGCCTCAAGGGCGGCGCGAGCCTCAGCGTCTTCATCTTCATCGGCGACTTCGATCACGCCGCGCAGGGCCAGCAGGCCGTCGGCCGAGGGCGGGGTCGCTCCCTCCTCCGCCAACTGGTTCGCCAGCCGCAGATAGGTCGCCAGCACAGCCTCATTGACGCGCGGCGCGGGCTCGGTCCCCTCGGCGCGCTTGGCTTGCAGGCCCAGCGTCACCTGCCCCCGGTTCAGCCGCGCCTGAGCCGCCGCCTTGGCTAGCCGCTCCAGATTGTCGAAGCCGTGCGGACCGCGAAAGCGCGTCTCCAGCGAGCGCCCGTTGACCGAGCGCGTCTCGACCGTCCAGGTCCAGTCGTCCAGCGCCCCGTCGGCCCGGCCGAAACCGGTCATGCCTGAGATCTGATCCGAAATAGAGTTGCTCATCGTCCGGCCTCTGTCGGCACGCGAATGACCTTGGCGCCCGGCGGGATGGCGAGAGGCGGCGCGGCCTCGTCCGTCATCGGCGCCGGCGAGGTCTCCGGCGCGCTCTCACCCGCCGCCAGACCGGCCTTGCGGCGCTCGATCTCGCGCCAGCGGGCCACGTTCAGAAGATGCTCCTGATAGGTGCGGGCGAAGACGTGGCCGCCCGTGCCGTCGGCGACGAAGAAGACGTATTCCGAACGCGGCGGGTTCAGCACGGCCTTCAGCGCCTCCTCGCCCGGATTGGCGATGGGCGTCGGCGGCAGGCCGTCGATCAGATAGGTGTTCCACGGCGTCGGATTACGCAGTTCCGACAGCAGGATGCCGCGTCCCAGCGGTCGCCCCTTGGTCACGCCGTAGACGATGGTCGGATCGCTCTCCAGCCGCATCCCCAGCCGCAGGCGGTTGGTGAAGACGGCCGCCACCTCGGGCCGTTCGGAGGCGATGCCCGTCTCTTTTTCAACGATGGAGGCCAGGATGACCGCCTCTTCCGGCGTCGTAACCACCGTGGCGGGCGAGCGGGCGGCCCACAGCGTCTCCAGCTTGGTCTTTGCGGCGCGCTGCATCCGGGCGACGACGGCGGCGCGGGTCTCGCCGCGCGTGACCTCATAGGTTTCCGGCCACAGGCTGCCCTCGGGCGGAACCTCGACCTCGCCGGTCAGGACCGGCTGCTTCATCAGGATGTCGACCGCCTGGGCGCTGGACCAGCCCTCGGGCAGGGTCACGTAGTGGCGCACCGCCTTGCCGTCGACCAGCAGGCCCACCACGGTCGCCAGAGAGGCGCCCGACGGCACCTCATATTCGCCCGCGCGGATTTTGCGGTCCGCGCCCGTCAGGCTGATCGCCGCGCGGAAAAGATCAGTGGAGCGGATCACCCCCGCCGATTTCAGATTGGCCGCAATAGCCGGAACGCCCGCCCCGGACGGCAGGGTGACGATGGTCGCCTCGCCTTCCACCGCCTTCGGCCCCGGTCCCCAGTAGATGGCCCAGAACGCCACCAGAGCGGCGACCAGAAATAGGCCCAGCGTCCCGGCGGCGGTGATCAGGCCGACGCCGAGGCCGGAACGCCCCGCCCCGCCCCCGCCGCCCTTTTTCGGAACGCGCGACTTGGGAATGCGAACCTTGGGGGTGCGGCGGGACGGAGCCTTGGCCAAGTCAGTCGACCTTCTTGAAGATCACGGCCGCATTGGTGCCGCCGAAGCCGAAGCTGTTGGACATGGCGACATCGATCTTCTTGGCCTTGCCCTTGTGCGGGATCAGGTCGATCGGCGTCTCCATCTCAGGGTCGTCCAGATTGATGGTCGGCGGCGCCATCTGATCGCGGATGGCCAGAACCGAGAAGATGCTCTCGATCGCCCCGGCGGCGCCCAGCAGGTGGCCCGTCATCGACTTGGTGGACGACACGGCCAGATCCTTGGCGTGATCGCCGACCAGACGTTCGACCGCTTTCAGCTCGATCCAGTCGGCCATGGTCGAGGTGCCGTGGGTGTTGACGTAATCGAGGTCCGACGGCTGCATCCCGGCGCGCTTCAGCGCCGCCTTCATGGCCCGCAGGCCGCCGTCGCCGTCTTCGGACGGGGCGGTGATGTGATAGGCGTCGCCGCTCATGCCGTAGCCGACGACCTCGGCGTAGATCTTGGCCCCGCGCGCCTTGGCGTGCTCGTATTCTTCCAGGACCATGACGCCCGCGCCCTCGCCCATGACGAAGCCCGCGTGGCCGCGGTCATAGGGGCGCGAGGCCTTCTCCGGCGTGTCGTTATAGGCGGTGCACAGAGCCTTGCAGGCCAGGAAGCCGGCGATACCGATCGGCACGACCGAGCTTTCGGCGCCGCCCGCCACCATGACGTCGGCGTCGCCCAGAGCGATCATCCGGGCCGCGTCGCCGATGGCGTGGGCGCCGGTGGCGCAGGCGGTCACGACGGAATGGTTCGGGCCCTTCAGGCCGTGGCGGATCGAAATCTGGCCCGACGCCAGATTGATCAGGGCCGAGGGGATGAAGAAGGGGCTGACCCGGCGGACGCCCTGCTCCTTCAGCACGATGGCGGTGTCGGCGATGGGGCCCAGGCCGCCGATGCCCGAACCGACCATGACGCCGGTGGCGCATTTGTCGTCTTCCGATTCCGGCTTCCAGTCCGCATCCGCCAGCGCCTCGTCCGCCGCCGCGATGGCGTACAGGATGAAGTCGTCGACGCGCTTGCGGTCCTTGGCCGACATCACCTGATCGGGATCGAAGACGCCCGGCTGACCGGCCTCGCCGCCGCCGCGTCCGTCGACGCTGGGCACCTCGCCCGCGATGGTGCAGCCATAGCCTTCGGTGTCGAAGGCGGTGATCGGACGGATGCCCGACCGGCCGTCCAGAATGCCTTTCCAGACGTGCTCGACGCCCGTGCCCAGCGGAGTGACCAGGCCCAGGCCCGTGATGACGACGCGGCGCATGGTTCGCGCTCCTTCTTGGTCAGAATCGTAGCCAGAAACACTAATGGCCGCCGGACGGTCCCGCTAGGGTCCCGTCACGGCGGCCATCAGCTTGGTTAAGTGCGACGGATCGCAGCCGGATCAGGCGGCCAGCTTCTCGTCGATGAACTTCACCGCGTCGCCGACGGTTTGGATGTGCTCAGCGGCGTCATCCGGGATTTCGACGTCGAATTCTTCTTCGAAGGCCATGACCAGTTCGACGTTGTCGAGCGAGTCGGCGCCCAGGTCGTCGATGAAGGAGGCCTTCTCGGTGACCTTGTCCGGATCGGCGTCCAGGTGGTCGATCACGATCTTGCGGACGCGTTCGAGGGTGTCGGACATGAGTGTCTCTCTTGCCTGTTTGAAATCGCCGTGATGGCGGGTCTTGGGTTGCTTCGCCGTGTCACGGCTGCCTGCCGGGATCAAGCCTCAATGAGACTCACCCCCGAAAGACGTCCGTGCCCTTTAGCACAGGGTGCGGAAGTGGAAATAGTCTGTTGCGCGTCGTGATGACACTTCACGCTTCGATCAAATCATCGCCATGCCGCCGTTGACGTGCAACGTCTGGCCGGTGACGTAGGCCGCTTCATCCGACGACAGATAGGCGGCGGCCGAGGCGATTTCGTCGCCCGCGCCCAGGCGTCCGGCCGGAATCTTCGACAGAATGGCCTCGCGCTGCTGGTCGTTCAGCACGTCGGTCATCGGCGAGGCGATGAAGCCCGGCGCGATGCAGTTGACCGTGATCCCGCGCGAGCCGACTTCCTGGGCCAGCGACTTGGAGAAACCGATCATCCCGGCCTTGGAAGCGGAATAGTTGGTCTGGCCGGGGTTGCCGGTGACGCCGACCACCGAGGTGATGCCGATGATGCGGCCCGAACGGCGCTTCATCATCCCCTTCACCGCCGCGCGGGTCAGGCGGAAATAGCTTTCCAGGTTGATCTGGATGACGGACTGGAAGTCCTCATCCTTCATCCGCATCAGCAGGCCGTCCTTGGTGATGCCCGCGTTGGCGACCAGGATGTCCAGCGGCGCGCCCGCCGCCGTCTCGGCCGCGTTCACCAGATTATCGACCGATTCCGGGTCCGAAAGGTTCGCCGTGGCGAAGTGGGCGCGCTCGCCCAGCTCCTTGGCCAGATCGGCCAGCACGGCCTCGCGCGTGCCGGACAGGACGACGGTCGCGCCTTGCGCGTGCAGGGCGCGGGCGATCGCCCCGCCGATGCCGCCGGTCGCGCCGGTCACGAGGGCGGTCTTTCCCGAAAGATTGAACATTGAAATCTCCTCTTCCTTCTCCCTTGCGGGAGAAGGTGGCCCGTCAGGGCCGGATAAGGGGTCTTGCCGACCCCTGCCGTGTTTTCAACTTTGAGAGGCTCTGTCGAGTTCGTCCGTGAGACCCCTCATCCGTCTGGCTGCGCCAGCCACCTTCTCCCGCAAGGGGAGAAGGATCAAAGGGTTTTCGCGAAGGCTTCCAGCTCTTCGGCCGTATTCAGCGCCAGGGCCTCGGCGTCGGGGGCGATGCGCTTGGCCATGCCGGTCAGCACCTTGCCCGAGCCGACCTCGACGAAGCGGGTCACGCCGCCTTCGGAAGCCATCCACTCCATGCTTTCGCGCCAGCGCACGCGGCCCGTGACCTGTTCGACCAGCAGGCGGCGGATGACCTCGGCGTCGGTTTCCGGGCGGGCGGTGACGTTGGCGACCACCGAAACGGCGGGCGCGATGATCTTGGCGTCAGCCAGAGCGGCGGCCATCTCATCGGCGGCGGGTTGCATCAGCGGACAGTGGAACGGCGCCGAGACGTTCAGCGGAATGGCGCGCGCGCCCAGTTCCTTGGCCTTTTCGATGGCCAGGTCCACGGCGGCCTTGTCGCCCGAGATCACGACATTGCCCTTGTTGTTGTCGTTGGCGACGACGCAGACGCCTGCCGCCGAACCGGCCTTGGCGGCCTCTTCAGCCAGCGCCAGGTCGGTCTTGGGGCCGATCAGCGAGGCCATCGCGCCCTTGCCCACCGGCACGGCGCGCTGCATGGCCTGACCGCGCAGCTTCAGCAGGCGGGCGGTGTCCGACAGGCTGATCGCGCCCGCCGCCGCCAGGGCCGAATATTCGCCCAGCGAGTGACCGGCGACGAAGGCCGCGCGCGTTACATCGACGCCGAACTCGACCTTCAGCACCCGCGCCGTGGCGACCGACACGGCCATCAGGGCCGGCTGGGCGTTCTCGGTCAGGGTCAACTGATCTTCCGGCCCTTCGCGCATCAGCTCGAACAGCTTCTGGTTCAGGGCGTCCTCCACCTCGGCGAAGACCTCGCGCGCGCTGGCGAAGGCGTCCGACAGGGCGACGCCCATGCCCACCGACTGGCTGCCCTGACCGGGAAAGAGAAGCGCGAGGCTCATCCGGGATCGTCCGTCATCCGTTGAATCAAGCCGCGAGGGGTAGGCGAATCCCTCCCCTACGGCAAGAAGCTGGCTGAAGAGGTTCCGCTGCACCTACTCCCGCTCATCCCCGCGGAGGCGGGGACCCAGTGAGAGCGCCGTTCTGAAACTTGCCCTGTCGGTCGTCGCGCTTGAAGCCAAAGCACTGGGTCCCGCTTCCGCGGGGATGAGCGGAGATTAAACTGGCCGCCACACTCAACATGAACTCAGCTTTTTGCGCTCTCCCAGCGAGAAGCCTGCATCAATCCACGTGCTGGGCGTCGTCGATCTTGATCACCGCGCCGGTGGTGTAGGCCGCCGCGTCCGACGTCAGGAAGCCGATCATCGGCGACAGGGCGTCGATCGGCATCAGCCGCTTGCGCGGCAGCTTGGAGATCATCTTCTGGCCCGCCTCGCTGGTGAACCATTCCTCGTTGATGTCGGTCAGCATATAGCCGGGGCAGACCACATTGACGCTGATCCGCGCGCGCGACCATTCATTGGCCAGGGAGCGCCCCAGCATGACCGCGGCCGCCTTGGACGCGCAGTAGGCCACCAGGCCGGTCAGGGCGTGCAGCCCCCCCATCGAGGCGAGGATCACCACCCGCCCCCGATCCGACCGGCCGCTGGCCAGCAGGCGCCGCCCGCCCTCGCGCGCGGTCAGGAAGACGCCGCGATTGTTGACCGCCTGGATCTGGTCGTAGTCCTCGATCGTCAGGTCCGTGGCCGGGCCGTCGGCGTTGACCCCGGCGTTGGCGATGACGGTGTCGACCAGGCCGAATCGCGCCTCGGCCACGTCATAGCCGGCGATGACCGAGGCCTCGTCGGACACGTCCATCGACACGGCCAGCGCCTCGCCGCCCGCCGCCTCGATCTCGGCGACGAGGGCGGCCAGACGGTGGGCCCGCCGCGTCTCCAGCACCACCCTGGCGCCCCCGCGCGACAGCAGTCGGGCGAACTCGGCGCCCAGGCCGGAGGAGGCGCCGGTGATCAGGGCCACGCGGCCTTCGTGGGTCAGGGTGGTCATGCGGTCTTCTCCCTTGCGGACAGCCAGGCGCGCGTCATGGCGCTGGTCCGCGTGCGTTCCAATTTCTCGTTGAGCCAGACGGCCGCCGCGCACAGGGCGTCGACGTCGACCGCCATGCGCCCGTTCAGGGCGTAGGCCACGTCCTCGCTGGCGACATTGCCCGCCGCGCCCGGCGCGAAGGGACAGCCGCCCGTCCCGCCGATGGAGGCGTCCACGGTCACGGCGCCGGCGGCCACGGCGGCCACGGCGTTGGCCACGCCCGTCCCGCGCGTATCGTGGAAATGGACGCGCACCGGCAGCGGCCGCACCGCCTCCACCACGGCCGCGACCAGGCGCGAGACCTCGTCCGGGCGAGCGACGCCGATGGTGTCGGCCAGGGCGATCTCCAGCGGGTCGAAGACGGCCAGCCGCCGCGCCATGTCCACGACCCGCGCCGGATCGACCGCGCCCGACAGCGGACAGCCGAAGGCGACGGAGATCGTGACCTGGGCGTCGCGGCCGACCGCCCTCGCCTGCTCGATCACCCGTCCGGCCATGGCGACGCTCGCGTCGACGTCCAGACCCTGGTTGGCCAGGCCGAAGGCGTCGGAGGCGGCGACGACGATCCCGAGCTCGTCCACCGCCGTCGCCAGGGCGCGCCCGGCCCCACGCTCGTTGAGCACCAGGCCGATGGTCCGCACCTCGGCGCGCTTCGGCAGGGCGGCGATCACCGCCTCGGCGTCGGCCATCTGCGGCACCAGATTCGGATTGACGAAGCTGGCGACCTCCAGCCGCCGCGCCCCCGCCGCGACCGCCTTGTCGATCAGGGCGACCTTGTCGGCGGTGGACAGGATGGTCTTTTCGTTCTGCAGGCCGTCGCGGGCCGACACCTCGACCAGTTCGATCATGGCCTGGCCTCCAGCGACAACTCATGACGATAGCGCGGCTGGTCGATCGCCAGCGTGTCCAGCGCCATGCGGCGCAGATGGTCGAAGACGGCCGGATCCTCGGCGCTGACCGTTCCGTCGCGCAGGGCCTCGGCCAGGGCGACGTTCAGCGTCGCATAGTCGCCATCGCGCCCCAGGATGGCGCCCATCCGTGCGACGGCGGCGGCCTCGGCGGCGGGCCATTGCATCAGTTCTCGACGGACGATGCCCAGGGCGTTGGCCGCCACCTTGCGGTGAAAGCCCTCGACCGGGGCCGAGGCGTCCTCCAGCCAGGCGATCGCCGCCTCGACCAGTTCGTCCTTGCGCGGCCCGTCGATCATCGCGACGCCTCCATCAAAGCCAGAAGATCGACTTCGCATTCGCTGAGGCGGCGCCCGATCACGGCGCGCTCGACCGAGCGCGAGGCGCCCGTGGCGAAGGTGCGGTACATCATCATCGTCACCACCGCCCATTTGAACGTGCCGACCGCCTGCCAGAAACGCACCCGCTCGATCGACGGCCGTTCGCCTCCCGCCGCTTCATAGGCGTCCAGCAGGGTCTCAAGATCGGCGAAGCCGCCGACGACGCGATCGGTCACGCCGAACCTCCAGCTGTTGACGCACAGCCAGCCCAGGTCCTCGGCCGGGTCGCCCAGGTGGGCCAGCTCCCAGTCCAGAACGGCGGCCAGGCCCGTCACGGGGTCCACCATCAGATTGCCGTTGCGGAAATCGCCGTGCACCAGGCGCGGCGGGATCGACGCGGGCAGGCGCACCTCCATCCACTTCAGCGCCGCCTCCATCACCGGACGCGGGCCGCTGCTCTTGCGATAGATGTCGGCGTAGCGGTCCAGCACGGCGCGCGCGTCCTGCGCCTCCAGCGGGGGCAGCACGGACGGATCGATGGCGTGAATCCGGGCCAGGGCCTGACCGCACTGACGGCCCAGGGTCTCGCGGGCCCGCGCAAAGGCCGGGGCGACGGCGATGCGGCGGCCCAGGGTCTCGCCCGCCACCCGCTCGACCACATAGGCCTCCCCCAGCCCATCCTCGGCCGCACAGTCCCGCACCAGCCGGGCGACCGGCGCCCCCGCGTTTTCGGCCGCCTGCAGCAGCGCCGCCTCGATGGGCAGCGGCAGGGACGTCTCGAACACCTCGGCCTCGCCGCCTCCGCCGCGACGACGCAGGATCAATTGGCGAACGCACCCGCTTCCCTCGATGTCGAAAGCCCAGGTCTCCAGGCTGGCGCCGCCGGTCAGGCGACGCAGACTGGTCACCCGCGCCCCGCCGGGCGCCAGGACAGGCGCCAGGGCTTCAAGTCGGGCGAGGACGAAGCCGGCCGGGTCGGACGCAGGTTCAGATCGGGATGCGGACATGCGGAAGGGATGACCGATCTTGTCGATCTTTGTCAAATAGATTGACGTTTATCGCCAAGACGGGACAGGATGACGGCCATCCTCGCCCAGCCATCCTTACCTAGTCTGAGAGCCTCCGATGAGCGTCCAAGCCGGCCCCTCCGCCTACACCCAGGAAGATATCGACCTGTTCCGCGAAGGCCTGTCGAAATTTCTCGACGCCGAATGCCCGCCGGAAAAGATCGAGTCCTGGAACCGGAACAAGATCGTCGAGCGCGAGATGTGGACCAAGGGCGCCGAGTTCGGCCTTCTGGGGCTGTCCGTGCCCGAGGCATACGGCGGCATGGGCGCCGACTTCCGCCATGAGCGCGTCCTGATCGAGGAGTTCGGCGCACGCGGCATGGAGGGCTGGGGCGTGCCGCTGCACAACATGATCGTCGCCCCCTATCTGATCGCCTTCAGCAGCGAGGAACAGAAGCAGAAATGGCTGCCGGGCGTGGTCTCGGGCGAGATCGTTCTGGCCATCGCCATGACCGAGCCGGGCACGGGGTCAGACCTGCAGGGCATTCGCACCCGCGCGCGCCTGGAGGGCGACGAATGGGTGCTGAACGGCCAGAAGACCTTCATCTCCAACGGCCAGACCGCCGACCTGATCCTGGTGGTCTGCCGCACCTCGGACAACGGCTCGCGCGGCATTTCTCTGATCGCGGTCGAGGGCGACCGTCCCGGCTTCACGCGCGGCCGCAACCTGGACAAGATGGGACGCGCCGCACAGGACACCTCCGAGCTGTTCTTCGAGGATGTGCGCGTCCCGGCCGCGAACCTGATCGGCGAGGTCGAGGGCAAGGGCTTCGGCCAGTTGATGCAGATGCTGCCTCAAGAGCGGCTGGGCATCGCCGCCATGGGTCTGGCCATACTGGAGCGGGCGCTGAAGCTGACCGTCGACTACACGCGTGAACGCCACGCCTTCGGCAAGCCGCTGATGGAGTTCCAGAACACCCAGTTCACCCTGGCCGACATCAAGGCCAAGGCCGTGATCGCCCGCAGCTTCATCGACGCCTGCACCGAAAAGCTGATCCGGGGCCAACTGGACGCCGCCACCGCCTCCATCGCCAAGCTGTGGATCACCGAAACCGAACTGGAGGGCGTCAACAAATGCCTGCAGTTGTTCGGCGGCTACGGCTATATGAATGAATACCCCATCGCCCAGCTATATAAGGACGCGCGGATCGACACTATCCACGGCGGCGCGTCCGAAGTCATGAAGATCCTGATCGCCCGGACGCTCTGAAACAAAGGCCCCGCCGACGGTTTGCACTTGGCGGGTCAAGCGGAGCAGCGGCATAAGACGGAATCAGGAGAAAGCGATGATCATGAATTCCGACTATCTGATCGTGCCCCTGCTGGCGGGATTTGAATGGTTCGATGAAAGCCTGCAGATGAGTCTGCGGGAAGCCGGGTGGCCCCATCTGACGCGGCCTGAATCCATGGTGATGATGCACGTTCAGATGAACGTCGTCCGTCCCGCCGACATCGCTCGCAGCCTGCGCCTCACCCGACAGGCGGTGCACTCGACGATCAACTCCCTGGTCGAGCGGGGCGTTTTCGAGATGGCGGACGATCCGACTGACGGCCGCATCCGCATCGTCCAGTTGACGCCCATGGGCAAGGCCATGCGCCGGGACGCCCAGAAGATCGTCGCCGAACTGACCGAAGAGCTCGGCCGCCGCGTCGGCGCCAAGCGGGTCAAGGCCCTGCGGGAGGCCTTCGGCTCGGACTGGGGCGCGCCGATCCTGTGCAGCCTGGGCGAGCCGGGCGAACGCGCGGCGGATTTTCGACAGGCCGCGAACAAAAATCAGTAAAGTAACTTGACGATTAACTCGTATCGAGTTTGTCTACTTTCTTGACAAGCAGCTCGACAAGAAGCCGCAGTCAGGGAGGAAGGCGCACACGATCCGATGCGATCGCGACACCTCCTCACGGCCAACACAGCTCCGACTTCAGACCGGAGCCGCATGGGGAGGAATACGCATGCGCTATCGTTATGTGATGCTGCTCGCGTCGAGCAGCCTGGTTCTCAGCACCGCCGCGATGGCTCAGACCGGGGCTCAGACCGGCGGTCCAGCGACGTCGGATGCGCCCGCCGTCCAGGACGCCACTACGGTCGCCGACATCCTGGTCACCGCGCGCAAACGCACCGAACGCCTGCAGGACGTGCCGATCTCGGTCAACGTCACCAGCGGCGAGGAACTGGCGAGCCAGGACGTGCGCAACCTGGAATCCCTGTCGGGCTCAGTGCCGAACCTGCATATCCAGGCCACGCCGGGCAACAACGCCATCTATATCCGCGGCATCGGCTCTTCGCCCGGCAACCTGGCCTTCGAGCAGTCGGTCGGCCTGTTCGTCGACGGCGCCTACGCCGGGCGCGGCCGCCAGTTCGCCGCCCCCTTCCTGGACGTCGCCAGCGTCGAGGTGCTGCGCGGCGCCCAGGGCGCCCTGTTCGGCAAGAACACCGCCGCCGGGGCCATCAACATCACCTCGAACGGTCCGCGCGCCGAGCGCGAACTGGCGACCACCATCACCGGCACGGTCGAGGGCGACAACGGCTTCGAGATCACCCAGATCATCTCCGGCCCCGTCACGGACAAGCTGCTGGTCCGCCTGGCCGGCAAATACAGCGACAACGAAGGGTGGCTGGAGAACACGACCACCGGCGACCACAATCCCGGCCGCGAGGATCTGATCGGCCGCGCCGTCATCGACTATCTGGCCAGCGACACCCTGTCCTTCCGGCTGAAGCTGGAAGGCGCGCGTCAGGAGCTGACCGGCCAGCCGATGAGCAGCGTCGGGCCCGGCCAGTCCAAATCCTTCACCCGCGCGACCACGCAGGGCGTGCCGGACTATGACGACACCAACAGCTTCAACGGCGTGCTGACTATCAACAAGGATTTCGCCAACGGCGTGACCCTGACCTCGATCACCGCCTATTCGGCCTTCGACTACGACAAGCAGATCGACAGCGACTTCACCACCCAGCCGCTGTTGCGCACGGTCTTCCAGGAAGACTTCAACCAGATCTCCCAGGAACTGCGCCTGACCTCGTCCAACGAGGGGCCGCTGACCTGGATCGTGGGCGCCTACGCCCACCGGAACGAGATCGACATGCATCAGAACTCCCATGTTCTGATGGGGCCGTTCGACGGCGCCAGCGATCGTTTGTTCAACCAGACCAATGAGAGCTACTCGATCTACGGTCAGGCGACCTACGCCTTCAACGACCACTGGAAGCTGACCGCCGGCCTGCGCCAGACCTGGGAGGACAAGTCCGCCGACCAGACGCGCTCCACGACCGGCGCCGTGCCGCCGACCTGGGTCAACACGCCCCTCCACGGCCAGCGCAGCGAAAGCCAGCTCGATCCGTCGGTGCAGGTCCAGTACGTCGTCGACCGGGACATGATGTTCTACGCCTCCTACGCCAAGGGCTCCAAGGCCGGCGGCTTCGTCGGCGCCCAGTCGACGGGCGGGCAGGATTCGTTCCAGTTCGAGGGCGAAACCTCTCAGTCCATCGAGATCGGGACCAAGCTGACGCTGCTGGACGGCCGGGCGACGGTGAACCTGGCGGCCTACACCTCCGAGTTCGACGACCTGCAGGTGTCGGGCTTCAACGCCGCGACCAACGCCTTCATCACCTCCAACGCCGCCAGCGCCAAGAGCAAGGGGTTCGAGGTGGAGGGTACGCTGCGCCTCACCCCGTCGATCAGCCTGTCGGGTTCGGCGGCCTACAACGACGCCAAATACGACTCCTATCCGACTGCGCCCTGCATCTACCGGAACGGCGTGGCTCCTCCGGCGAACTGCGTCGAGGACATCGGCGGCACCCGCCTGCCGCGCGCGCCCAAATGGTCGGGCGCCCTGACGCTGAACGTCGACCATCCGCTGGACAACGGGATGCGGATCCAGGCTGACGCCACGGTGCGCGGTCGCAGCGGAACCTATCTGGAAGAGAACCTCAGCCCGCTGTCCTATCAGGAGGGGTTCGCCAAGGCGGACCTGCGGCTGGGTCTGGTGTCGGCTGACGATCGCTGGACCCTGGCCCTGATCGGCCGGAACCTGACCAATGAATGGACCGCGTCCCACTCGTTCGGCACCCCCTTCCTGGCGGGCTCCCAGACCTATGTGGTCGATCCGGGCCGGGTCGTCTCGATCCAACTGGGCCTGCGCTACTGATCCTGTCCGGCGCCTGAGCAAGGCTTGCGGCACACTGACCGGAGCGTCGACCGACGCTCCGGTCTTTCTTTTGCGCTCCGCCGACAGCGGGCTTGAGCCAGACAGGAAAACGGCCGCTCCCGAAAGGAGCGGCCGCCGCCATGTCCGATTGTCGCCAGACGTCAGAACGTCGCCTTCATCCACTCCACGAAGACCGCCGCCCCCTCCGCCGCCTTGTCCGGCTGACCGGAGTAGTAGTGGTTCGCGCCCTTGATGACCGCATGGGTCTGCGGCGCGTTGACGGCCGCTTCCATGAGGCGAGCGGCGTGGCTGGGGGCGCAGGCGTCGTCAGCGCTGTTCTCGATGACCAGCATGGGCACGCTGATGCGCGCGGCGCACTTCAGCCCGTCGGCGTTGGAGTCGTCATAGGACCATTGCGACAGCCACGACCGCAGGGTCGAGAACCGCGCCAGGCCGACCGGACCGTCGTTCACCACCACCGGATCGCCCAACATGCAGTAGTTGGGGCGGCGGTCGCTGGGCTCCAGCGTTTCGTCGATGAAACGCGGGTCCGCCATGGTGCCCTGCACCACGAAGCCGCGCTCGTGGTTGTGCAACCCTTGCGCCTTCAGATCGGCCAGTTGGGCCTTCACCCAGGCGGTGATGCGGCGGTTGCGGGCGACCTGGGCCTCGCGATAGCGGGTGATGAACTCAGGCGAATAGGGCGCCTGGTTCGGGTTGGCCGGGTCGTAGATGTTCAGTTCGGGATCGCGGTCGAACGGGCGGCTCTCGTCGCTGATCGAGGGGTCGATCCACTCGGTCAGGGTCAGGTTGCGCGACAGGTGCGCCGCCAGAAGGGCGATGCCGTCCGCCGGGATCAGATTCGCCTGGGTCAGGTCGATCGGATCCCCGGCCGGCGTCTGCGTCACCGTCGGGTTCTCGGCCTCGGCCTGATAGAACAGCGACAGCGCGCCGCCGCCCGACCAGCCCCCGAGAATCACCTTCTCATAGCCCAGCCGCTCCTTGGCGTCGCGGACGCAGGCGCCCAGATCGAGCGCGCATTTCTCCATGATCAGGGCGTTGTCGATGCCCCGATAGCGGCTGTTGCAATAGATGACGTGGACGCCCTGCTTGGCCAGGGCCGCTGGAAGCGGCAGCCAGGCGCCGCCGCCGATCGGGTGCATCATGACGACGACCGTGTCGGACGGCGTGTCCGGCTTCAGCAGATGCGCCTCCAGCGCCACCGCGCCCTCGGCCCCGCCATAGGTGTCCTTGAACGTCGCCTGTTCCTGAAAGACGATCAGATAGGGGATGCGCTGGTATTTCTTCTTCACGGACGCGTCGCTCATCCCTTGAGCTCCGACTGCGGCTTGCCGCGGCGGTCCAGGGCCTCAGCGCCGAACTTGGCCTCCTTTTCGGCGCGGGTCTGGGCGGTCCAGTCCTTCAGCACCTGCGGCAGGGCGGCGCCCTCCTCGCCCAGGATGCGGTCGTGGTCGGCCGTGCGGGTGGTGATCTCCACCTGGATGCCGTTGGGGTCGTACATGTAGACCGAGCGCACGAAATGATGCTCGACCGGGCCCAGGCAACTGACGCCGTGGTCGCGGATGCGCTGCTGCATCTCCAGCATGTGCGCCTCGTCGCGCGCCTGGATGGCGATATGCATGTCGAAGCTGTCCTTGCGCTTGAACCAGGACGGATCGGCGGTCGAGGGCGCGTCGAAGAAGGCGACGAAATTGCCGTCCCCCATCTCGAAGAAGATGTGCATGTAGGGCGTCGGCTCATGCGTCCCCGGCACCTCGTCCAGCACGATCCCGGCCGAAGCCTTCAGTCCCAGAACGTCCTCATAGAACCAGCGTGTCTGTTCGGCGTCGCGGCAGCGGAACGCCGCGTGATGCAACGAGCGCAGTCCGCTCTCGGTGGTGGCTGGCATGGCCATGGGTCTCATCCTTCCTGACGTTCCTAGGTTGGTTCGAACTCCATACCCGCGGCGAATGTTTGTCAAATTGCTTTACGTTATTCCTGCTCCGACATAGGCTCCCTGCAGATATGAGGAGGACCGCGCATGGACTTCGAACTGCCCGCCGAGATCACCGACTACCTGGCGGAACTGGACGCCTTCATCGCCGCCGAGATCGCACCCCTGCAGGCGCAGGACGACAATGAGCGCTTCTTCGACCACCGCCGCGAATGGGCGCGCACCGACTTCGACAACGGCGGCCTGCCGCGCCACGAATGGGAGGCCCTGCTGGGCGAGGCCAAGCGTCGCGCCGACGCCGCCGGCCACCTGCGCTTCGCCCTGCCCGCCGAGTTCGGCGGCAAGGACGGCTCCAACCTGGCCATGGCCGTGATCCGCGAGCATTTCGCCGCCAAGGGCCTGGGCCTGCACAATGACCTGCAGAACGAGCATTCGATCGTCGCCAACTATCCGCAGGTGCTGATGTTCCGCGACTTCGGCACGCAGGCGCAGAAGGACGAGTTCATCGCCGGGATGCTCGACAGCACCCGCTCGGTCTGTTTCGGCCTGACCGAGCCCGAGCATGGCTCCGACGCCACCCACATGGACACCGTCGCCGAGCCCCAGACCCGCGACGGCAAGCCCGGCTGGCGCATCCACGGCGAGAAGATGTGGACCACGGGGATGCACGTGGCGACCCACGTCATGGTCTTCGCCCGCACCTCGGGCGAAGCGGGCGACGCCAGAGGCATCAGCTGCTTCCTGGTCCCGGCCGAAGCGCCGGGGGTCAAGGTCGAGGAATACCTCTGGACCTTCAACATGCCGACCGACCACCCGCGCGTCAGCTTCACCGACGTCTGGGTTCCCGACGACGCCCTGTTCGGCCCCCTGGGCGGCGGGCTGGAGCTGGCCCAGCATTTCGTCCACGAGAACCGCATCCGCCAGGCCGCCTCGTCCCTGGGCGCCGCCGATTTCTGCATTCGCGAGGCGGTGAAGTATGCGCGCGAGCGCAAGCCCTTCGGCAAGCCGCTGGCGGTCAATCAGGCGATCCAGTTCCCGCTGGTCGAACTGGCCACCCAGGTCGAGATGCTGCGCCTGCTGATCCGCAAGACGGCGTGGGAGATGGACCGCATGTCCAAGCCCGAGGTGGCCTCCAGGCTCTCGGACCGCGTCTCCATGTGCAACTACTGGGCGAACCGCCTGGTCTGCGAAGCCGCCGACACGGCCATGCAGGTGCACGGCGGCATGGGCTATTCGCGCCACAAGCCGTTCGAGCACATCTATCGCCACCACCGCCGCTATCGCATCACCGAGGGCGCCGAGGAGATCCAGATGCGCAAGATCGCCGCCTGGATGTTCGGCTTCGCCGGGCCGAACAAGGTCGCGCGCGAGGCGCGGACTTGAGCGCGCCCGTCTCGGTCGCCTTCGCCGACCTGCCCGCTCTGGCGGGGCGCGACCTCGGCGTGTCCGACTGGCTGAGCCTGGACCAGGCCCGCATCGACCGCTTCGCCGACGCCACCGACGACCATCAGTGGATCCACGTCGACGTCGAGCGGGCCTCGCGCGAAATGGGCGGTCCCATCGCCCATGGCTTCCTGACGCTGTCATTGCTGCCGCGTCTTCAGGACGACCTGCTGCGTATCGAGGGCGCCGACAAGGTGCTGAACGTCGGCGTCAACAAGGTGCGCTTCGTCAATCCCGCCCCGAGCGGCGTCCGCCTGCGTCTGCGCCAGACGGTGGCGGCGGTCGAACCCCGCGCAGGCGGCTGGCAGATCGTCAGCGACTGCGTGATCGAGGGCGAAGGCTTGGAGAAGCCCCTGTGCGTGGCTCAGAGCGTGATGCTGGCCCTTCCGGCGGCGGGATCGGAAGCGGCCGCGGCCTAGATAGTAAAGTAACTTGACATATCATTCTCTCGTCGCACTATCGACCTCGTCATGTTCGGCAACGGAACAGACGTAGGGAGGACATCGCCATGGACGACGACATGCTGGCTCCGGCGCTGAAGAGCGCCTTGCGTAATCTGGTCCGCTCGGTCGTGGTGGTCACGGCCCAGCACGAGGGCCGCCCCTACGCCATGGCGGCCACGGCCGTCAGCGAGGTCAGCATGGATCCGCCGTCCATGCTGGTCTGCATCAACCGCAACGCCGCCATCTTCCAGGCCATCGACGCCGGGTCCGACCTGGTGCTCAACGTGCTCGGCTCGGACCATGAGGCAGTCTCGCGCGCCTGTGGCGGCGGAGTGCGCGGCGGCGAACGCTTCGCCATCGGCGCCTGGGACGACGGCGAGGACGGCCGCCCGCCGGCCCTGCGCGACGCCTGCGCCGTCATTCACCTGAAACAGGCCCATGTGGTCGACCACGGCAGCCACCGCATCGTCATCGGCGACGTTCTGCGGGTGGATCTGCCGTCGCCGACGCCTCCCCTCGCCTATTTCGCAGGCCGCTATGTACAGGTGGCGGCCGCCTGATCATTTTCGTCCCAAGGCCGCGCAGACGGCCGGGAATTCAGTGGAGTGAGACATGCCCCGGATCGACCGTCGTTCCCTTCTGACCGGCATGGCCGGCGCAGCCGCAGCCGCCGGGGTCGCCCCGCCCGTGCGCGCCCGGCC
>DGIZ01000087.1:0-8867 GCA_002386585.1 Brevundimonas sp. UBA4609
CGGGACGATCCGGCGACGCTGGCCGACCGCTGGCACCTGGGCTCCAACACCAAGGCGATGACGGCGGCCCTGTTCGCCCGTCTGGTCGAGCAGGGGCGGGCGCGCTGGGCCATGTCGCTGGCCGAGGCCTTTCCCGACCTGACCATCGACGCCGGCTGGGACGGGGCGACGCTGGACGACTTCATGACCCATACGGCGGGGCTGGAGGATGAGGCGGTCATGGGGATGGCCTGGCTGATGACGGCGCGCGCCGATCCCCGGTCCCTGGCCACGCAACGCCGCGCCATCGTCGAACGGGCGCTATCTGCGCCACCGTCGGGCGTGCGCGGGACGTTCGCCTACGGCAACGCCAACTATGTGCTGGTCGGGGCAGCGATCGAGGCGATCACCGGCGGATCGTGGGAAGAGGCCATGCAGGTCGAGGTGTTCGAACCTCTGGGCCTGACTTCGGCGGGTTTCGGCGCTCCTGGGACCAATATCTCCGGGGGAGCGAACGCCTGGGGCCATCGCCGCACGGGCGAAACGGCCCTGGCGACGGACCCGGCCGATCCGGGATCGGACAATCCGCTCGCCCTGGGCCCCGCGGGCACGGTGCATATGACGGCGGCCGACTACGCCCGTTTCCTCAAGGTCTTCCTGACCGAAGGCGACGGCTGGCTGAAGCCCGAGACGGTGCGGCGGCTGGTCACGCCCGGCGAGGGGCGGACCTACGCCTGCGGCTGGATCGTCCTGCCGCCCCAGCCCTGGGCCAGAGGCCCCGTGATCGCTCACGAAGGCTCCAACACCCTGTGGCACGCCATCGCCCTGGTCGATCCGGCGGGCGGTCGGGCCGTGCTCGGCCTGTCGAACGACGGGGGCCGCGGCGGCCCGGCCTGCCAGGCCCTGGCGATGGGGATCCTGCGCGCGCTCTGAGCATTGGCTCAGCGATGACCTCCCCTTCCGCGCCGCCAAGGTCCAAGCCCCCGCCGTCCACGCCGCCGTCCACCCCTCTGGCCGATCTCTGGAGCGAGGCGTGGATGCTGGCCCTGGCCGCCTGCGGCGCCTTCGCCCTGATCGACGCCTGGGCCCCGCCGCAGGATCTGCCGTGGAAGCCGCTCGACCTGCGCCTGCCCATGGGCGCCGCCACGGCCGCAAAGATACGGGCGCTGGACCTGCCGCCGACGGCGACCGCCGCCGAGGTCGAGACCGGCACGACGCGCTGCATCACCCTGCTGCGTCAGGCGGGCGTCGCGGTCGAGCGGGCGCCGGATCGCGACGACGGCGGGTTCTGCGTCGTGCAGGGGGCGGTGCGGCTGAGCGGCGGCGATTTGACGCCCCTCGACCCGTCGGGCGTGGCCATGCGCTGCCCCATGGCGGCGCGGTTCCTGTTGTGGGATCGCGAGGTCGTCCGTCCCGCCGCCCGCGAGATCATGGGCGCCGAGGCCGTCCGGATCGACAATCTGGGAACCTACGCCTGCCGTCGCGTCTACGGCTCGGCCGACACGGCGGCGCGCCCCAGCCAGCACGCGCGCGCCAACGCGCTCGACGTAGCGGGCGTGGGCCTAGCGGACGGCCGTCGGGCCACGCTGGCCGCCGATTGGGACGGTCAGGGCCCTTCAGGGGCCGCCGGGGCGGCGTTTCTTCGGCGTTTGCGCGACGGGGGATGTCGTCTGTTCGGCAATGTGCTGACGCCGGACTACAACGCTGCGCATCGCGACCACTTTCACCTGGACGCAGCGGGCCGGGGAGTATGCGCGCGGCGGCGAAATTAACTGTAACGACTGTCAGTTCGGTTTCGCTTTACAGTTGACCGCTGTGGATAGTCGGGTGACAACATCGCCGCAGTCCGGATTTCACGTGGGGTCCAAACCCGCGTCTCGCTCCTTCGCCTGAACGAGCTTGTCCAGATGGGCTGACGGGCTCTCCTGCATGGAAGCCCGCCTGGCAAAGCGCGTTTACGGAGACGCAATATGGCGACCGGCACGGTCAAGTGGTTCAACCCCACCAAGGGCTACGGCTTCATTCAACCCGACACGGGCGGCTCGGACGTTTTCGTCCACATCACCGCCGTCCAGAAGGCGGGTCTGGCGGGCCTGGATGACAACGCCAAGGTCGAATACGAGCTGGAAACCCAGCGCGGCAAGACCTCGGCTGTGGAGCTCAAGCTCCTCTAAGGCCTGACGGACCTTCGGGTTCATCAAACAGGAAGACGCGGAGGGCGACCTTCGCGTCTTTTTTGTCGGCGGATTGTCAGCACGCGGCCGCTCGGCCGCGTCGAACGCGGGATCGAACCGCGCGCCTGGGGTTTCTCTTCAGCAGAAGAGGAGAGACCCATGCTCAAGAACAAGAATTCCTCGGCCATTGTGGCGGTGAAGGATCTGGAGCGCGCCCGGACCTTCTACTCAGACGTGCTGGGGCTGAATCTGGCGGACACCGGGATGGACGGGGTGCTGGGCTATCGCACCGGCGCCACCTGGCTGACGGTCTATCGCTCGGACTTCGCCGGGACCAACCGGGCCAACGCCGTGGTCTGGGACGTGGGCGTGGAGGTGGACGACATCGTCGCCGATCTGAAGGCCAAGGGCGTCGCCTTCGAGCGCTACGACGGCATGGAGCATGACGGAGACATCCATGTCGCCGGGGGACTGCGTCTGGCCTGGTTCAAGGATCCGGACGGCAACATCCTGCACCTGTTCGGCGGAGCGGGCGCAGCCTAGCCCTCCAGCGAGACGACCGGCTGGCTGACAGGCTTCTCGCGGCCCCGCGCCTTCAGCCAGGCGCGGATGCGGTTCTGGATCGGCTGATCGATCAGATAGTGCAGCCCGAAGGCGAAGACGAAGGCGGCCAGCACGCCCAGGCCCCACAGGCCCCAGCGCCAGGCGTCGCCCAGGGCCAGCTTGTCCGCGAAGGCCTCGGCCAGGCCGAACCAGGCGATGCGCACCACCTCGTTCGAGATGAACATGGAGAAGGACACCATGGCCGCCTGCTCGACCAGCTTCGACGGCTTGCGGCCCGGCGCCGCGCCCGCCGCCACGATGATGAGGCTGATGAAGACCAGCGAGATCAAGGCGTGCTTGTCGAAATGCTGCACCCCCGCCAGGGCGACGGCGGCCAGCGCCCCGGTCCAGCCGGCGACGCGCGGGTTGATCCACACCCCTTGCGCGAACCAGGCCAGCCCCATGCCGAGGATGAACAGGGGCAGGGCGCGCCAAATGCCCAGGTTCAGCGGCATCTGATAGACGGGATACTTCAGGATCGCCCAGCTCAGCTCATTGGCCGCCAGATAGCCGACCACGACCAGGGCCAGTGCGGTCCACGGCCCGATCCGGCTGAGACCGCGCAGCACGAAGGGGAAGGCGACATAGCAGCCCAGAAGGGCCGAGATCGACCATGTCGGGGCGTTCCAGCCGATGCCGCCGTACACGCCGAACGACTGCACCAGGGCGACCTGGGCGGGCAGCTGATCCCAGGCGAACCACTCGGGATGGCTGGGCGGCTTTCCGGCGAGCGTCGCCGCCAGCACCAGGGCGACCAGCAGGCCCAGCACGATCAGGTGCGCCGGATAGACCCTCAAGGCCCGCTTGAGGAAGAAGTCGGTCTTCGACATCCGACCCGAGCCGACCGCGCGGCCGTAGACCCGCATCAGCACATAACCGCTGTCGATCAGGAAGAAGTTGGTCAGCAGGAAGCCGCCCCGCTCGAACACGGGATGGAGGCTTTCGGCCAGGGGAACGGGCGCTGACATCTGGAAGTGATGCAGGATGATCAGGGCGGCCACGATGAAGCGCAGCGCATCCAGCCATCCGCCGCGCGAGATCGGCGGCGGTTCATTCCGGGACGAAAACACGGCCTGCAGCATGGCGACCCCCTTGTTCAGGGCGAGCCATGCAGGAACGGGGCCGGACCATTGCAATATTAATCGTCCTTGATGTAACGCTGTAATGTATTGGCGAGACTCGTATGTCAGCAAGGCGGCGATCATGAAGACGGCTACAGCAAGGATAGGCGGCGCGGCTGCCCTGGCCATGGCCCTAGTTCTTTCGACGCCGAGCGATGTCCGCGCACAGCAGCTTTCGACGCCCCAGGGTTCTTCCAAGATGGAGGAGCGGCCGACCGTAACGTTGACTATCGTGAGCGGCGACCTTTCGGGGCAGGAGAAGCGGGACTTCGACCTGGTGGAACGGGCGATGCGCGACATACAGACGCGAGGTTACGCAGGCCTGGACCGTCATCTCCCCGCGCTCAGGCGCGCCCTGGCGCGCGCGCCGGCCATCTACCCGTACGTCGAAAAGCGGAACGCCGACGAGTGGATCGTGCGCACGCAGGAAATCGGCGAGACTGTGCTGACGGCGACGATGCTTCAGGTTGCGGCGCAGGAAGACGGCGCGTCGTCTGTGACGGTGCGGCAGCAACCCAACGTCTACCAGCTTGTCGCGCTGATGCTGGGCAGCGAGGCTGTCGAACGCAGGCGCCTGGACGAGGCGATCGCCGTGCTGGATCAGGGGCTGGCGCGTCAGCCCGACGACTGGGTGCTGATTAAGGAAAAAGCGTCGGCTCTGCAGGCCGCCGGGCGCAATGAAGAAGCTCTCAAACTGGCGAGCGAGGCGCTGGCGTCCGATTCGATCCGCATCCTGCTGAACGCCGGCGCTCTGCATCGCAGCCGGGGCTTCAGCCTGATCGAACTGCAGCGGTTGCCGGAAGCTCGCGCCGCCTATGACGAGGCGTTGAAGTTGGACCCTGAAGATCGATCCGCCAAGGCTCAGCTAGCCTATATCGACGGTCTGGAGGCGGGGCAGTCGCCCACTGCGCCGGTCGTCATGACGCCGTCGGCCGCAGCGGGAAAACCGGCGAACCCTTAGGGCCCGCCGGACGGCAAGCCTGGCCTCACCCCCGCACGAGCCGCAGGAACTCCTCGCGGGTGCGCGGGTCTTCGCGGACGGCGCCCAGCAGGCAGCTGGTCGACAGACTGGCGCCGGGAACGTCGACGCCGCGCATGGTCATGCAGCTGTGCTCGGCCTCGATGACCACGCCGACGCCGAGCGGACGCAGCACGTCCTGGATGGCGTTGGCGATCTCGGAGGTCATCTTCTCCTGGATCTGCAGGCGGCGGGCGTAGCCGCGCACCACGCGGGCCAGTTTGGAGATGCCGACGACCCGGTCGGTCGGCAGATAGGCGACGTGCGCCTTGCCCACCACCGGCAGCATGTGGTGTTCGCAGAAGCTGACGAAGCGGATGTCCTTCAGCACGACCAGCTCGTCGTAGCCGCCGACCTCCTCGAAGGTCTTTTCCAGATAGTCGCGCGGCTCGACCTCATAGCCCTGGAACAGCTCGCGATAGGATTTGGTCACGCGCTTGGGCGTTTCGATCAGGCCTTCGCGGTCAGGGTTGTCGCCGGCCCAGCGGATCAGGGTGCGGACGGCGGCTTCGGCTTCTTCCTGGGAAACGGCGGGGGAAAAGGGGGTCTGGTCGCTCATGACAGGCTGCATACCCCCCCTGCGCCGGTTTTTGAAACGGCGCCGCTGTTTAAAACAGTCTCTTTCCGGCTCAGGACAAACGAACCAGCTCGACGCGGCGATTGCGGGCGCGGCCTTCGTCGCTGGCGTTGTCGGCGACGGGCTTGTCGGCTCCGAAGCCCTTGGCCTCCAGTCGCTGGGCGTCGATCCCCTGCTGGGTCAGGGCGGCGACCACGGCGCGGGCGCGTTCCTCGGACAGGGGGCGGTTGCGGGCCGGCGCGCCGGTGTTGTCGGTGTGGCCCTCGACGGACAGACGCAGGGCCGCATCATCCTTCAGCAGTTGGGCGACGGCGTCGATCTGGGGCCGCGAGGCGTCCAGGATGTCGGCCTTGTCCAGAGCGAACTCGACCGGCACGGCGACGCGGCCGTCGGCGGCGATCTTGCGCGCCAGTTCGCTGGCGGGCAGCAGGCCGGCGGTGGGGACCAGAGCCTTGACCTCGGCGACGGCCAGGGAGCCGGACGCGCTGCCGACATACAGGTGGACCCACACGGTGCGGTCCGCCTGACGGATGATCCAAGTCTGCGACGGGTTGTTATAGATGTCGCCGATGCCGTTCAAAGCCGTCATCTGCACGGCCTTGGGCAGGGCGTGGGCGGCCTCATTGGGAATCTGGCCGTCGAAGATGCGAACGGCGCCCGCTTCCTTCAGCGCGTGCTCCATGTTCCGCAGCAGCTCCAGCCGCGAGAAGCTCTTGCCGCTGTCGTTGGTGATCTGGGTCTGATGAACGCGCCCCTCGACCATCTCGAAGCGTGATCCGGTCCAGAAGGGGAAGCCGGCGAAATCCTGCGTCTCGCTGTTCTGCGGCTTGTAGCCCTCAGGCAGGCGCAGATAGGGGAAGTCGCCCAGGCTGGCGGTCGACAGCGCCACGCCGTTCACGTCGAAGGCGCCCGTTGCGGCGGCCGACGCGCCCTCGGCCGGAGCCGCGGTCGTCTCGGCCTGTTCCGGCGCCTTGTTGTCGCACGCGGCGACCAGCGACGCCGAGGCCGTGATCATCAGGACGGAGGCGAGACGCAGGAACGGTTTCATGGTGCATCCTTCAGGCGTGGAATCGAGGAGGGCGAAACCGTTCGTCTAGTCGCCGGTGTTGTCAATCGCGTGAAGCCGCCTCGACCGGAACCCTGACCTCCTTCTCTCGTCCTAACGTCGCGTTAACCATCCTGTCGGCATTTTCTGCCCACTGTCCCGCGCGTGTGTTCGGGGCGCTTCGGGGATCGGCGATGAACGGCGCGGAAGTTCTGGATGTGGGTCGCGACGCCCTGTGGCTGACGATCCAGCTGTGCCTGCCGGCCCTGATCGTGGCCCTGGTCGTCGGCGTGGCCATCGGCCTGTTCCAGGCCCTGACCCAGATCCAGGAGCAGACCCTGGTCTATGCGCCCAAGATCGTCGCCGTCTTCGTGTCGCTGCTGCTGTTCCTGCCGCTGATGGGCGCGCTTCTGGGCGGCTTCATGCGCGAGATCGCCGCCCGCATCGCGGGCATGTAGGCGAGGGCGAGAGGGCATGGAGCCTTACGCCACGGCGGAACAGGTCTGGACCGGGGGGCTGATCTTCGCGCGCGTCGGGGCGATCCTGATGCTGCTGCCCGGCTTCGGCGAATCCTATGTGCCGCCAAGGGTGCGCCTGTCGCTGGCGCTGGTGCTGTCGCTGGCGCTGTGGCCCATCGTGGGAAGCAGCCTGCCCGCCCTTCCGGCGACCTTGGGGGGCACCGTCGGCTGGGTGATCCGCGAGGTGCTGACCGGTCTGGCCATCGGCGCCGTCCTGCGCAGCTTCATGACCGCCATGACCACGGCGGGCGAGATCGTCTCCCTGCAGACGACGCTCGGCTTCTCCCAGACCGCCAACCCCCTGCAGGCCCAGCCGGGCACGACCCTGTCGGCCTTCCTGATGCTGCTGGGCGTGACCCTGGTGTTCGCCACCAACACCCATCACCTGTTCATCGGCGGCATGGTCGGCTCCTATGAGGCCATCGCCCCGGCCAGGCCGCTGATCGTGTCGGACTTCACCGCCATGGCGGTGCGGACCCTGAGCCAGAGCTTCATGCTGGGGGTGCAGCTGGCGGCGCCTGTGCTGGTCTTCGCCCTGATCTTCAACCTGGCTTCCGGGCTGGTGGCGCGGGTCATGCCCAGCTTCCAGGTCTATTTCGCCGCCGCGCCGCTCAGCGTCATCCTGGGCCTGTCGGTCTTCACCCTGAGCCTGGGCGTGCTGGGGACGGTCTTCATCGACCGCTACCGTTCGGTGGCGGCCTTCTTCACGGGAGGCGCCGTTGGCTGACGGCCCCGATCCCGAGTCGAAAACAGAAGACGCCACCCCGCGAAAACTCGAGGATGCGCGCAAGAAGGGCGACGTCGCCAAGTCGCCGGACGTGGCGGCCGCCCTGTCCCTGGCCGGGGCGGCGGGCGTGCTGCTGGCCGGCGGCGGCTGGTTCTCGACCCGGATCGCCGAGGCGCTGACTCCCTTCCTGGCCCAACCGCACGCCATGATCGGCGGGCTGGAGGCGGGGGCGGGCGTCGAGATCGGCATGCGCGCCGTCTGGGCGGCGGCGCCCTTTCTGGCGGCCCTGATGTTCGCGGTCATCCTGGGCGGGGCGGGCGGCAATCTGGCGCAGTCCGGCCTCATCTTCACCACTGAGAAGATCAAGCCCAAATGGTCCAAGGTGAATCCGCTCGAGGGCTTCAAGCGCATCTTCGGCCCGGACGGTCTGGTGCAGTTCCTCAAGACCTTCATCAAGCTGGTCGCCATCGGCCTTGTCTGCTGGTGGGTGCTGAAGCCCCACACGCGCGAGCTTGAGAACCTGGCCGCCATGAGCCCGGCCTCCATCCTGCCCTTCGCGCGCGACCTGGCCCTGGCGCTGATGCTGTCGGCCCTGGTGTTTCTGGGGCTGACGGCGGGGGCCGACTACCTGTGGCAGCGGATGCGCTTCGCCAAGCGGATGCGGATGACCAAGGAAGAGCTGAAGGAAGACTTCAAACAGTCCGAAGGCGACCCGCACGTAAAGGCCAAGCTGCGTCAGATCCGTATGCAGCGCGGTCGTCAGCGGATGATGCAGGCCGTGCCCGACGCCACCGTCATCATCACCAACCCGACCCACTATTCGGTCGCCCTGCGTTATGAGCCGGACCAGGGCGACGGCGCGCCCGTCTGCGTCGCCAAGGGCGTCGACGCCCTGGCCTTGCGCATCCGCGAGGTGGCCAGGGAGCACGACGTGCCCATCGTCGAGAACGTGCCCCTGGCCCGCGCCCTCTATGCGGCGGTGGAGGTGGACGACATCATTCCGCGCGAACATTTCGAGGCGGCGGCCAAGGTCATCGGCTTCGTCATGCAGCAGAGGAAGCGGCGATGAGGGGCGAAGGCGCCGTCTCTCCCTCCCCTTCATGGG
>DGIZ01000087.1:9113-9248 GCA_002386585.1 Brevundimonas sp. UBA4609
TCTCCCTCCCCTTCATGGGGAGGGTGGCTGAGGCCGCCAGGCCGAAGCCGGGTGGGGGCGTCTTGGCTGGTCAAGCGCTGCATCCGGCATCACCTCATCCTCCCCACCCGGTCGCTGCGCGACCACCCTCCCCAT
>DGIZ01000090.1:0-21991 GCA_002386585.1 Brevundimonas sp. UBA4609
GCGCAGCGCGCGGCGCTGCCTTCACTTCGGGCGCCGCCAACAGCGCCTATGCACTCGGTTCGGCCGGCAAGACCGGCGCTGCCGCCATTGCCGGCGGCGCTGGAGGTGTCGGTCAAGCGGCGGTCGGTGCCGCCATGTCACCGCTCCGCAAGGCGGCCGCCTCGCTCAAGGACAGCTACCGTTCCGGTGGACGTGCGGCCGTCACCGCCACGGGCGGGACCATTTCGGGCGGCAGCTCCGCGCCGTCGCCGGACGCACCGGCCGGCGCGCCTGCCTGGGCGTCTGCGATGAAGAACCGCCAGACCATGACCCACGGCGCGACCATTGCCGCCCACACGCTGCGCTCCGGCGACGGCGGCGGCAGCGGCGCATCCGTCGATACCAGCCAGAAGGATTGATCTATGTTCAAGCGACCGAGCATCCGTTACGGCCAGACGCCCGAGCCGGCCACACCCTATCAGCGCGCGGCGCAGGCATGGGACGACCGCATCGGCTCGGCGCGCGTGCAGGCGAAGAACTGGCGGCTCGCGTTCTTTGGCACGCTCGCGCTTTCGGGCGGTCTGGCCGGCGGCCTCGTCTGGCAATCGACTCGCGGCCATATCGTCCCGTGGGTGGTGCAGGTCGATCGGCTGGGCGAAGCGCAGGCGGTGGCGCCAGCCGAGGCCGGCTACCGGCCGACCGATCCGCAGGTGGCGTTCCATCTCGCCCGCTTCATCGAGCAGGTCCGCGCGATCCCGGCCGATCCGGTGATCGTGCGTCAGAACTGGCTCAGGGCTTACGACTTCACGACCGATCGCGGCGCGCTCGCGCTCAACGACTATGCGCGCGCCAACGACCCCTTCGCCAATGTCGGGCGGGTGCAGGTCGCAGTGGAAGTGTCGAGCGTCATCCGCGCCTCGCCCGACAGCTTCCGCGTGGCCTGGATCGAGCGTCGCTATCAGGACGGCAGCCTTGCTGCCACCGAACGCTGGTCCGCGATCCTCACCATCGTCGTCCAGCCGCCACGCACCCCTGACGCCCTGCGCAAGAATCCGCTCGGTGTCTTCGTCAATGCCCTCAACTGGTCGAAGGAGCTGTCGCAATGACCGGCATACCCATCCGCCGCGCGGTCACGGCCGCGCTGTTCGTCTCTGCATCCGCACTCGCCGGCTGCGCCACCACGTCGGCCAGGCCGCCCGTGATCGCCTTCGACGATCCGCCCCCAGCGATCGTGGCGACGCCTGCGGCCGAGCCGCCCCGCGCGGTCGAGATCGTCACGATCCCCGAGCCGTTGCCGTTGCCCGGCCAGTTGAAGCCGCTGACGGAGAGCGCGCGGCCGGCGGAGCCCGCCGATCCGCGCCGCCGTGTCGGCGACGCCAACGACGCCGCCCGCATCCAGCCGGTGCGCGACGGCTTCCTCAACGCCATCCAGCAATATCCGTGGACCGAAGGTGCGCTCTATCAGGTCTATACCGCGCCCGGTCAGGTGACGGACATTGCCTTGCAGGAGGGTGAACAGCTCGTCGGGCCGGGGCCGGTCGCGGCCGGCGACACGGTGCGCTGGATCATCGGCGACACGGTGAGCGGCAGCGGCGCGACCGCGCGTGTCCATATCTTGGTGAAGCCGACCCGGCCGGACCTTGCCACCAATCTCGTCATCAATACCGATAGGCGCACCTATCATGTGGAGCTGCGCGCCACGCCCGCGACCTACATGGCGTCCGTTTCCTGGACCTATCCGCAGGACCAGCTCATCGCCTTGCAGGGCCGCAATGCGGTGGCTGCCGCCGCTTCGCCGGCAGCCACCGGCGTCGATGTTTCGGCGCTCAACTTCCGCTACCGGATCGAGGGCGACCGCGTGCCGTGGACGCCAGCCCGTGCGTTCGACGACGGGCGGCAGGTCTTCATCGAGTTTCCCGCCGGGATCTCGCAAGGCGAGATGCCGCCGCTGTTCGTGACCGGCGCGCGGGGTGACGCCGAGCTGGTCAATTACCGCGTGCAGGGCCGTTACATGGTGGTCGATCGCCTGTTCGCCGCCGCCGAGCTGCGCCTGGGCGATCGGCGCACCGAGCAGCGCGTCCGCATCGTGCGCGACGATGGACGGAGGGGGCGGCCGTGACCAACAGCCACGACGCCGCCGTTGGAGGCCAGCCCATGCCCCAAGCGGGCCGGTCCGATCCCGCCGCGTTCCAGCTTCACGGCGATCCGCCCCGCGTCATGCGATTGTCACGCAAAGCACTCGCCGTTGTCGGCGTTGCCGCTGGACTCGGCATCGGCGGCTCGCTGATCTATGCGCTCCGGCCACCGGGAGAGAAGGCGGCCCAGGAACTCTACAACACCGACAGCCGCGCTACCTCGGAGGCGATCACTTCCGGGCCGCGAGACTACGCCCAAGCGCCACGTCTTGGACCTCCGCTGCCCGGCGATCTCGGCCGCCCGATCGTGTCGGCGCAGCAGCGCGGCGAAGACGTGCCCGTGCCGCCGGTCGGCGCCCAGGCTGGACAGCCTGATCCCCGCGCACAGGCGGCGGAAGCCGCCCGGCAGCGCGCCGCACAGGAGCGCGATGCGGCGCGCACCAGCTCGGTCTTCCTTGGCAGCGGAGGCGCGCGCGCAGGCGCGGAGCCCATCGCGACGCCGGGCTTGCCGACTCCGTCCGGGCAGGAGCCGGCTCAGCAGGCCGCACAAGGCGACCAGGCCGGCAAGCGCGCGTTCATGGCGCAGGCATCCAACCAGCGCTCGGTAAGCGTCGAACGGTTCGCCGCGCCCGCATCGCCCAACGTCGTGCAGGCCGGCAGCGTCGTCCCGGCAGCACTCATCACCGGAATCCGCTCCGACCTTCCCGGCCAGATCACGGCGCAGGTGACGGCCAATGTCTACGACAGCCCTACCGGCCGCATCCTCCTCATCCCGCAGGGCGCGAGGCTGATCGGCGAGTATGACAGCGAAGTCGCCGCCGGACAGACCCGCGTGCTGCTCGCCTGGGATCGGCTCATCATGCCGAACGGGCGCTCGATCGTTCTCGAGCGCCAGCCTGGCGCCGACGGCGCGGGGTTTGCGGGGCTACAGGACCGCGTGAACCAGCATTGGGGCAATCTGCTCAAGGCCGCCGCCGTCTCGACGCTGCTCGGCGTCGGCACCGAGTTGGGCGCCGACAGTGAGGACGACCTGACCCGTGCGCTGCGGCGCGGCTCGCAGGACACCATCAACCAGACCGGCCAGCAGATCGTGCGGCGTCAGCTCAATGTGCAGCCGACCCTCACCATCCGGCCAGGGCACCCAATGCGCGTGGTCATCACGCGCGACCTCGTGCTCGAACCCATCGGGGAAACGCGATGACCAAGTTGAAGCTCGGGCCGCTCGCCGACGACCGGCCGGTCAAGCTGACGGTGGAATTGTCCGCTGCCGTCCACCGCGATCTCGCCGCCTATGCCGCTGCGCTGGCCACTGAAACCGGCAGCGAAGCCGTGACGCCGGAGAAGCTGGTCGCCCCGATGCTCGCGCGATTCATGGCGACCGACCGGGCGTTCACCAAGAGCCAGCGTCAGGGGATGTCGAAGGATAGCGCATAGCGGTCGCGCACGAAGGCGAGAAATCGCCGCAGCGCGGGATTGCCGTTGTCTCTCCGCCAGTATCCTGAATAGCCGATGAGCACCGGCCCCTGTTCGCTATGAACGGGTCGGTAAACCACATCGGGATAGCGTGCGCCCGTCCCGCCCTCGCAGACGATCGATAGGCCGAGCCCATCACCTAGGATGCTCAGGATCGTCTCGCGGCTGGCATGGTGCATCCTGATGTCCGGCTGGACACCGACGAGCGACAGGCGGCCCAGCAGCATGTCTCGGATTTCCGGGCCGGGATCGGCGGCCGTAAGCAGGAACCGCTCTCGCCGTAGGTCCGTCCAGTGGAGCAGGTCACGCTCGGCCAGCGGATGATTGGCCGGCAGCGCGACCATTACGCGCTCGCTCCAGAGCGATTCGTGCCGGAACCCGTCATGGCTGGCGTCGCCCAACAGGATCGCAATGTCGATCTCGCCGGTATCGAGCCCGGCGAACAGCGCGCGCCGGTCCACTTCCACGCCATCTAGATCGACATCGGGATGCGCGTTGCGCCAGCCCAACATGGTCGCGCGCAGGTTTCCGGCGGAGACCGAACTGTAATGCCCGACTATAAGCCCGCCAGCGCGGCCTTGCCCCGCCGCCCGCATGGTCGCCACCAGCTTGTCGGCGCTTGCCACCATCGGCCGGGCGCCGCGGACGAGCTGACGCCCCGCGATCGTCATGGTGACGCCCGCGCGGGATCGCTCGAATATCTTCACCCCGACCACGCGCTCCAGCTTGAGAATGCTCCGGCTAAGCGTCGATTGCTCGACATCCAATGCGCGCGCCGCTCGGTAGAAACTGCCATGATCTGCCGCCGCTATGGCGTAGCGAAGCTGACGAATGTCGAACGGCACGCATAGCCCTCTATTCTTTTTGTTAGAGCGTCTTTTCGATCAAGAGCCTTCCTGAAAGGATACTTTGCTTGATAGTCAAACGGGCATGATCCTTGGCTTGGCTTCACGCCCACGAACGACGCACGCCTCAATCATGATCGCCGTCGGGAATCCAGATGCTATGGGAATCGATCTGCAACTTCAGCAGCGCCCGCGATGCCTCCGATCGCGCATCAATCTCGGATCGGCGGGCGTCGTTCGCCTGCCGACGAGCATAGAGCAGTTCGACCAGATCAATCTGGCCTAGCTGATAACCACGCTCCGTCCTCCCGGCCGCGTCGGATGCGCTCTGTGCCGATGCCTGCGCGCTTCGCCAAGCCTCCAGCCGGGTGCGTGCGTTGGACAGGTCCGCGTCGGCAATGGCCGCGACCGATCGCTGGATATTGGCGAGTTCAAGACGGGCGGCGTTCGCCTCGGCTGAAGCCTGATCGGCCGCCGCCCGGCGATAGCCACCTCCAAGCGGGATGGATGCCACCACGCCTGCGCCCCCCTCCATGCCGCCACGCTCGCTGAACAAGCGGACTCCGAAGGAGGGATCGGCGATCCGGTCTGCTCGAACCCGTCGCGCGACGACGGCCAATCGCTGTGCTTCGCGATCGGCGGCGCGAATCTCATGACTGCGCTCAATGACCAGTGCTCGCATGGTTTCGAGATTCTGTGTCGGCGGTTCGGGCAGGGCGAGTTCGGGCGGCTCGGGAGGAAGCGGTATCTCCGGAAACGTCGCGGCCAGGATCACGCGCGCCTGCTCGCGCGCAGAGAGCGATGCAGCGACCAGAGCTTGAGCCTGCGCCAGCGCAGCGGATGCCTGGTCGAGATCGAGCACTGAGGCATCACGTAACTGGACGCGGCGACGCAAGGCGGTCAGAGCCGCTTCCAGCGCGTGCGCCGAGTCCAGATCGTTGTGATAGTGACTGCCGGCGGTTAGCCAGTCATGCCAGAGGCCCGACAGGATCAAGGCCGCCTGATGGCGGGCGTCCTCCATCTGGTTCTCCGCAACCTCGACGCCCAGCGCGCCCGATTCGCGATCAAGCGCCGCCTTGCCGGGAAGACGGAACGAACGGGAAAGGGTCGCATCGAATTCGTCATAGCCGCCTTCGCGGTCGACGTTGCGGCGAACATAGCTGCCCGCGATCGTCGCCTCGTGAGCCCCCATGCGCAACATGTCCTCGCGCGCGCGCGCGGCGTCGACCCGGGCAGCGGCGGCCATGACGGTCGGATGGTTGTCGAGAGCTTCGTTTACTTTCTCAACCGGCGGCAGGTCGGGCTCTTGAGCATGAAGTGCAGTCGGTGCGAGTATCAAGAGCATGGCCAGAGCCAGAATGGAGGGTCTCATGCGATCCTCCCATGGCTGACGACCGACAGGGCGTGCCAGCGCACCGGCCGCTCGTGCCGCGAGTCCGTCACCGCTCGAACCACATCCTGCAGGGTAGTCTCTGTGACGATCAACTCGACCGCGCTTCGCCGGAGACTGCCCGTCACCTGTTCAGTGGTTTGCGCGTCGCTGAAATCCCGACCACGCACGGCCTCTTCCCGAATATGTATCGGTGCGTGTGCGATGGTGCGGATCGCTTCCACGATCGTCTCCGTATCCCGGATCGCGCAATGAAAAGTCAGAAGCTGGTCAGGCATTTTCGGTCTTCCCGGCGCTCTCGCCAAAACGCTCGAACAGGATCGGCAACAGGACGAGCGTCAGCAGCGTGGAGGTGATGAGGCCGCCGATGACGACGATGGCGAGCGGTCGTTGAATCTCCGATCCGGGGCCACTGGCGAACAGAAGCGGCACCAGGCCGAAGGCGGTGATGCTGGCGGTCATCAGCACAGGGCGCAGCCTGCGCTCCGCGCCGTGCCTTACCGCTTCCGCCATGCCGTAGCCCTCAGCCAGAAGCTGGCGGAAATAGGCTACCAGCACGAGGCCGTTCAGAACGGCGATGCCGAGCAATGCGATGAACCCGACCGATGCGGGAACCGAGAGATATTGACCCGAAGCCCATAGAGAAACGATGCCGCCGACCATCGCGAACGGAATGTTGACGAGGATGAGGATCGCTGCGCGCAGCGACCGCAGCGTCGCCAGCAACACGAAGAAGATCAGCAGCAGCGCCACCGGGATAACGAGCATCAATCGGGCCGAGGCGCGCTGCTGATTCTCGAACTGGCCGCCCCAGACAATGCGGTAGCCCGGCGGCAGATTCACCTGTGCAGCGACCGCCGCCTTGGCCTCATTGACGTAGCCGACCAGATCCCGGCCTGAGACGAACGCCTGCACCAGGGCGAAGCGGGAACCATTTTCATGGTCGAGTTTGACCGGCCCCTGTGTCGTTTCGACCCGAGCCATGTCGCTGACCCGCGCCAGACCTCCATCCGGCGTGAGCAATTGCAGGTCGGCGAAACGGGCGGGATCGGAGCGCAGGCTTTCGTCGCCACGGATGACGATCGGCACGCGCTTCTGTCCCTCGGCGACGATACCGGCCCGAACCCCCTCGACCTGAGCGCGAAGCGCATCCTGCATCTGATCGACCGGCATCCCGAAGCGTCCGGCGGCCGCGCGATCAATGTCGAGTTGAAGATAGTCGACACTGTCATTGGCGACGGTCAGCACTTCAGAGGCGCCGTTGATGCCCGAGAGCGCGCGCTGGACCTGCCCGGCGAGATCGCCGAGCGTCACGAGGTCTGGGCCGAATATCTTGACCGCAAGGTCGCCGCGCGCGCCGGTCAGCATCTCGGATACGCGCATCTCGATCGGTTGGGTGAAGCTGGGCTGGATGCCGGGCAGACCCTCGATCGCCCTGCGCATTTCGCCGACCACGAAATCCTTGTCCCCGCGCCATTCGGACTGCGGCTTGAGGCGCACGTAGCTATCGGTCTCGTTTGGCCCCATCGGATCGAGACCGATCTCGTCGGAACCGACGCGGGCGATCACGTCCTGCACCTCAGGCACGGTGCGCAGCGCGCGCTGAACGGCCATGTCGCCTTGCACTGACTGGTCGAGGCTGATCGAGGGCAGCTTGGTGAGCTGGACGATGACCGAACCTTCGTCCATCGTCGGCATGAAGGTCTTGCCGACAGCGCCATAGGCCATTCCGGCGATCACAAGACCAGCCGCCGCCAGACCATAGACGATCCGCTTGTGGGCGAACGCGGCTTCCAGCAGTGCATGATAGCGTGGCGAGAGCTGGCGCATGATCCACGGCTCGCCTTGATGACCGCTCTTGAGTCCGAACGACGACAGAACCGGAACCAGCGTCAGCGCCAACAGAAGCGATCCGGCTAGCGCGAAGACAATGGTGAGCGCGACCGGCGCGAACAGCTTGCCTTCGAGCCCCTGGAGCGAAAGCAGTGGCAGGAAGACGAGGGCGATGATGATGATGCCGGCAGAGACTGGCACGATGACTTCGCTTGACGCCTGGAAAATCTGATTGAGGCGCGGATGGCCTTCCTCATGTTCGCGCCCAAGCCGCTCGACGATATTCTCGACCACCACCACCGCGCCATCGACAAGCATCCCTATCGCGATGGCCAGGCCACCCAGGCTCATCAGATTAGCGGACAGGCCCATGCCGCGCATGAACAGGAAAGTAATGAACGCCGCCATCGGCAGAGTCGCAGCGACGATTGCGGCGGCTCGCCAGTCGCCCAGAAACAGAATGAGAAGGACGATGACGAGGATCGTGGCTTCGAGTAGTGCCTCCTCGACCGTGCCGATGGCGTGACCGATGAGGTCGGATCGGTCGTAGAAGACATCAATGTGGGTTCCGGCCGGCAGGGTTTTCTGGACTTCCTCCAGCCGGGCGCGCACGCCATCGACAACCTGCCGGGCATCGGCCCCGCGCAAGGCGATGACCAATCCCTCGACTGTCTCGGCATTGCCGTTCTTGGTAACGGCGCCGTAGCGGGTGAGGCTCCCAGCTCCGACTGCCGCGACATCGCCCAGACGGATGATGCGGCCATCGCGGCTGGCGATGACGAGCGACTCGAGATCCTCGATCGTGCGGATCGCGCCAACAGCGCGCACGATCAGCGATTCCTCGCCGGCTGTGAGCCGGCCCGCGCCGTCATTGCGGTTGCCGGTCTCGATCGCGCCGCGCAGGTCGGCGATCGAAAGCTTCGCGCTTGCGAGCGCGACCGGATCGGGCCTGACCTCAAACGTCCGCACATAGCCGCCAAGCGCATTGACGTCGGCGACGCCGGGCACGGTCCTGAGCGCGGGCCGGATCGTCCAGTCGAGCAACTCGCGCTTCTGCTGGAGGCTGAGCGGTCCCTCGATCGTGAACATGTAGACATCGGACAGCGGCGTTGAAATTGGCGCGAGGCCGCCGCTGACCGAAGCCGGGAGGTCGGCCAGCACACCCGACAAGCGCTCGGCGACCTGCTGGCGCGCCCAGTAGATATCGGTCCCATCGGTGAAGTCGATGGTGATGTCGGCAATGGCATATTTCGCGGTCGAGCGTAGAATCGCCTGATTGGGGATACCCAGCATCTCCATCTCGATCGGCGTGATGACGCGGCTCTCCACCTCCTCGGGTGTCATACCAGGCGCCTTCAGGATCATCTTGACCTGCGTCTGGGCGATATTGGGATAGGCATCGACAGGAAGGTTTACGAATGCCCATGCGCCGAGGCCCGCCACTGTCAGGGCGAGAGCGAGAACGAGCAGGCGATAGGATAGTGCCGTGGCGACCAGCGCGCGAAGCATGGGCCGATTACCGCGACAGGGCGAGCGCTTTGAGCGCGCTCGTGCCGGCGATCACGATCTGTTCGGCGGGCGCCAAGCCGGACAGTAATACGACTTGACCGCCGACTGTCCCACCGATTGTCACGTCGCGCATTGCAAAACCGCCAGTAGTGGGGACGAAAACGACGGTCCGGTCATCCACCCTGGTGACAGCGTTAGCCGGCACGGCGACCGCGCCCGCAGGGGCCGGGCCGGCAATCGACAGACTGGTCGCCCGGCCGGCGACGATGCCCGGACCTGCGGCGATCTCTGCCTTCACGCTGGCTGATCGGGTTGCCGGATCGATTGTCGATCCTACCGCCGTCACACGCCCCGTTATGTTCGGGTCGATCCGCACGGTCATTCCGGGGCGGACCAGCCCTACAAAACGCTCGGGCAACTGGCCGAGCACCTCGTAGCGGTTCGCCGCGTCGATCACATAAGGCGCGGTCGTTCCGTCCACCGAACCTCCTGCCTGAATGCTGGCGGCCGTGACCCGCCCCCCGATGGGCGCCGTCAGCGTATAGGCGCCGCTCGCGCCATGACCGTTGACCATCCGCAGGATGCGCGCTTTCTCGGAAACGTCGGCATTGGCTTCCACGGCCATCGCACTCGCTTCGTCGGCGCGCGCGCCGGCAACAATGCCCTCGTGGCTGAGTTGTGTCAGACGGGCGGCGTTCGAGCGGGCGACTCCGAGGCGCGCATTTGCTCGCGTCAGGTCAGCCCCCAACATCAGCACCTCGCGGCTGGAAATGACCGCCAGCGCCTGTCCCTGCCGCACGGTGTCGCCTTCGACGACCAGTGTGCGCATCACCACGCCAGGGAAGGTCGCCACCACCGCGACACGCGCATTCGCCGGGGGCTGGATCACCGCCGGCACTGTCGCCAGCGGGGTATCCTCGGCCGCGACGGCAGGTGCCAGCCGGATACCAAGCTGCGCCGCCTGTTTGCCGTCCACCCTGAGTTCGCCGGGGACGGCTCCTGCATTTTCTTGAACCGTCCCCGGCCGCGCCGCAGGGGGCGCCGGCGCGTTCAAGTCCGCAGCGATCCACCACAGGCCGGATACGACGCCGACCACGACTATGGCGCCAATGGGAATATAGACTCGGCTGTTCATGCCCTTCGCCTAGAAGGGCAAGCTGACGGCTCCCTGACGGCGGGAAGATTCAGCTATTGTCCGGAAACTGCAATGTCAGTTCACGCGCCCGGATCAGTGGTCAGCGCTCCGCCATGCGCCGCCGATGGCGGTCCAGAACCGGCCGAGCCCCCCAAGTCGCCGCCGCCGATAGGAGCAGGGCGAGCGACGTCAGGAGAAGAAGGCGCAGAATCCGGCCGGTCACGAACAAACCACGGCCTGGGCCTTTGCGCCCTGCCGCAGAATTGGCGCTTCTTCGCCGGGATTTCAGGCCGGCAGAACCCAGCGACGGACGCGGCGAGCCCGGCGCGCGACCTTGGGACAGGCCAGCGCCGCCCGGTGCAGCACCGCGATGACCAACGCGGTGATCGCCCAGGACAACAGGACGTCCGACAGGAAATGCCCCCCGAAGGCGATCCGGTTCAGCGACAGCGCCAGTCCATAGGCGAGGGCCGCCGCCACGACCGGCGCGCGCCAAGCCGCGGGCGCCATCAGGACGGCGACGCCGACCATCCACGCCGCCGAGGACGCTTCGCCCGAGACGAACGAGCAGTTGGAGGCGCAATTGTCGCTCAGCCTCCAGGCGGCGGTGAAGTCGGCCTCGCCACTGAACGCTTCGATCTGGACCGGCCGGGCGCGGCCCCACAGTGATTTCAGCAGGCTGTTGACGATGAGGCCCGAACCGAGCGCCAAGCCCGCCAGCAGAACGACCGCGCGCCGGGCCAGGCCGGCAAGGCGACGGCGGCGAATGACACCGGCCACCGCCGTCGCGACCAGGCCCAGCAGGACCACGCCCAGCACTAGGCTGGAAGATTTCCGCAAGGCTTTCAGCACCGGCTCGGCGGCCAGGGCGAAGCCCGTTTCGGGGCTGTAGAACAGGGTGCTGACCGCCATGTCGATGCCCGGCAGGACCATGAAATAGGCCGACAGGCCAAGAGTCGCGGCCAGGGCGATGGCCACGGGCTCATCCGGCCGCGCGCCGGCGACGAGCACGAGGCGCGCCCAGGTCACCCTTCGCCGCAGACGGTGTTCGGAAAAGAGGCGACGCGAACGACGCTTGGGCTCCGCGACAGCCGACAGGTCCGTCATCGAACGCCCCAAATCGATCTGTCAATGCAGGAATCCTTAGTCGAGCCGTGCAGCCCGCTCTTCACTGGATCACCGCCGGCACTGTTGCCAGCGGGGTGTCCTCGGCCGCGACGGCAGGCGCCAGCCGGATACCAAGCTGCGCCGCCTGTTTGCCGTCCACCCTGAGTTCGCCGGGGACGGCTCCTGCATTTTCTTGAACCGTCCCCGGCCGCGCCGCAGGGGGGCGCCAGCGCGATCAAGTCCGCAGCGGTCCACCACAGGCCGGATACGACGCCGACCAGGACTATGGCGCTAATGGGAATATGGACCCGGCTGTTCATGCCCGTCGCCTAGAAGGGCAAACTGACGGCTCCCTGACGACGAGAAGATTCAGCTATTGTTCGGGAACTGCAATGTCAGTTCGCGCCCGCCCGGATCGGTGGTCAGCGCACCGCCATGCGCCGCCATGATCCGCTCGACAATCGCGAGGCCTAGACCCGCGCCGTCCTTGCTGGCATGGTCGGCGCGGCTGTGACGCTGGACCAGATCACGCAGCCGATCGGAAGACAGGCCCGGCCCCTGATCCTTGACCCGTATGACGCCCCCTGGGCCGACGAACACCTGCACTGTGCCACCGGCAGGCGTCGCGCGCACCGCATTTTCCACCAGATTGCGGAGCGCCGCCGCTATCGCTTCGCGCCGGCCGCGCACGATCGGCGATTCCGCCCCGGCTTCCAGGGCGATCGTCTTGCCGGCCGCGATCACACCCGGCGCCAATAGGCTAACGACATCGGTCGCTACATCGGTCAACGGCACGGCCTCGGGTGCCAGTTGCGCCGCCGTCGCCGCGTCGACCTGGGCGAGCAGCATCAATTGATCGATCAGCCGTCGCATTGCCGCCACATCGGTTTTCAGACGACTTGCCTCGGCATGGTCGAGCCGGTCTAGCTCCAGTGACAGCATGGCGAGCGGGGTTCGCAACTCATGCGCGACGTCGGCGGCAAAAGCTTCTTGCCGTGCCGCCGCCTCGTCCAGACGCCCAAGAAGATCGTTGACGGCATCCGTGAACGGCAATGCTTCGGCAGGCATCCGCGACGTGTCGATTCGATATCCGCGCTCATGCCCGCGCGCCGCCTCGATTTCCACGGCGGTCTCTTCCAGCGGCATGAAAGCCTGCCGGATGACCCTGAGACCGACAAACGCCATCGGCGCCAATAGGACAAGAACCGGCAAGGCGACATGTTCCAGCATCTCCTGGATCGCGCGGACGGTGGCCTGATTCGCGTTGAGATCGACAAACGAGAGGCGGTAGAAGAAGACAACGGCGGCAAGCAAAAGAAGCGAACCGACCAATCCGACCAGACCGAGCCCTCTTGCCAGACGCCGGGAAACGGATCGCCGATGTGTCATGCCGTCTCTCGCAGCATATAGCCGATGCCCCGGATCGTATGCAGCTTTCCGCCGGCTCCAGCTTCGTCGATTTTCCGTCGCAATCGTGACATCGCCGCTTCCACGGCATTGGGCGTGACCGGCTCGTTGAAGCTATAGAGCGCATCCTCGATCACACCGCGCCGGACAACCGTGCCCGCGCGACGCATGAGCAGCTCCAGAAGATCGGCTTCACGGCGGGACAAGTCGATCTCATTGCCTTGGTAGTGCGCCGCCCTGGCTGCCGTGTCGAAGCTTAGCGATCCTATTTCGATCACGGTCTGCGCTCGTGGACCGGGACGGCGCAGCAGTGCTCGAATTCGTGCCGCGAGTTCCTCGATCTCGATCGGCTTCACGACATAATCGTCCGCTCCGCCATCGAGTCCCGCAACCCTGTCTTCCAGCGCACCGCGCGCCGTCACGATGAGCGCCGGCGCGACATGCCGTGCGCGGCGCTTTGCGCCGAGCCAGTCGATGCCATCACCATCGGGCAGGCCGAGATCGAGTACGATCGCGTCATAGGCCGCGCCATCCATGGCGCTGTCCGCATCGGCGAGATTGCAGGCGATGTCGCATGAGAAGCCCCGGCGCTGAAGTCCCTCGGCCATCAGCTTTGCCAGCCGGTCGTTGTCCTCGACGATAAGCACTCGCATGAGGGGCGACTCTCTAGTCTAGAGTTCGGGCGCGGTCGTGTTCGACCTGCGTTCTTCAATCACAATGACGGAAATCGCATGGATATCTGCTGAACCTCGGGAGAAGATGATCGGCTCTTGTCGCGATACGTCCCATGGCCGAAGTCACCCTGACGGTAGAGATTTCTCGATGCGATGCGAAAATTCAAAGAGATGTCCCGAAAAGGCGTCCGATACCCGCCGTCAGAGCCATCGCCAGTGCGCCCCAGAAGGTGACTCGGATCACGGCGCGAATAGGTGCAGCTCCGCCCGCCTGGGCGCCGAGGAATCCGAGCACAGCCAGGCAAACCAGCGATGTGGCGATCACTAGCGGGATCAGGAACTGTTGCGGGGCTAGCGCAATGACGGCCAGGGGCGCCGCCGCTCCGGCGCTGAAGGTGATCGCCGAAGTCAGCGCGGCCTGCAGGGGGCGCGCAGTCGAGACTTCCGAGATGCCAAGTTCGTCGCGAGCATGTGCTCCCAAAGCGTCCTTGGCCATAAGTTGATCGGCAACCTGCAAGGCGAGATCGACATCGAGTCCTCGTCCGACGTAGATATTCGCCAGTTCCTGGCGCTCGAAATCGGGTTGATCTGTGAGTTCGCGCTTTTCCATCGCAAGATCGGCCTTCTCTGTATCCGACTGCGAACTGACCGAAACATATTCACCCGCCGCCATCGACATTGCGCCGGCAACCAACGCCGCAACGCCTGCGATCAGGATAGCGGCTTTATCCGCGCCGGAAGCAGCGACACCGGCGATCAGGCTCCCTGTCGACACTATCCCGTCGTTGGCGCCCAAGACGGCAGCGCGCAGCCAGCCGATGCGGCTCACTGCGTGGCGCTCAGGATGAGTTCGTAGTCTGCTCATCGCTTGGTCCCCACGCGATCTGACCCGGCGGCGCGGGCCGGCTGTTCTAGGCGCGCCATGGCAGCATCCTGCGCAATGTATCGTCTTTCATGACATAGTGATGGACGAGTGCAGCGAGGGCGTGAAGGCCGATCAGGTAATAGCCGATAGTCCCCACCGTTTCGTGCAGTTCCTTGATCTGGTGGGCGGCATCCCTGTTCTCTCCCATCAGCGGAGGCAAGACGAGGCCGAAGAACGGGATAGGCTTGCCCGAAGCGCTCAGAACCAGCCAACCGGCCACGGGCATGAAAATCATGAACAGATACAATGCTAGGTGGACAGAACGCGACAGGAAGCGTTGCCATGCCTTTGGTTCAGGCGTGATTCGAGGCGTGGTTCCCACTATGCGGGCGATCACGCGGATAATGACCAAGGCCAGGACTGTCAGGCCCAGCATGAAATGCAACGCTTTCATGCCTTCCCTGATGTCACTCCCTTTTGGATAATATCCGCGAAGTTCGATGCAGGCATAAACGACCGCAATCAACAGCAGCATCAGCCAATGCAGCGCGATGCTCAAGCTTCCGTAGCGTCCGGATTTCAGGCTCCCACTCATCCTTAGCGCTCCACTTGTGACATCGTCCCGGTCCGGCGATGATTCAGTTCGAGTTTCGGCCTGCGCCATCAAGCTCACCGATCATTGGACTGATCGGAAGTATCGTTATTGTCAGCTTAGCCGGCTACAGGATGAACCTGACCGCATTCTGACGATGCGGCCGCGAAGGACTATTCTGGCGCATAGCCGTCAGTTGCCCAAGAATCGCTTGCGCCGTTCCTGGGCATCGGCCTTGATAATCGCTTCCTCGGCGGTGGTGCATTCGCCACCCCGCACCGAACCATTGCGGCATCCGGTAACGACCTGCCGCGCCTCGTCGATGTGGACCAAGAAATACTGGGTGCCGCGTGCATCGGTCGATGTCGGCGCGATGGGCGCCGCGTTGGCGTCCACCACCGATTGCTGCGCTGGAATGATGATGGGCCTTAGGACGAACCCTCCGGCAAACCCGATGACCAGCGCAACCAGCACGATGATGAGTGTCTTGCCTTGTAACATGCCATCTGCCTCCGACAAGAAATAGAAATAACAATCTCGCTATTTAAATATAGCCAAAATAGACTCTTATGAATTACAGGAGAATCTGTAAACTTGAATTGCCGCTATCATCACGCCAGTATCCATAATACACCGTTGACGCTGGCCTTGTTCTCCGTGAGTTGGCCGAAGGTTGCGACTTAGGGTTGATTGTTCGAGGTCGAGCGCGCGCCGCGCGGTAGAAACTGCCATGATCCGCAGCCGCGACAGCATATTGAAGCTGGCGAATATCAAAGGACAAGCGCCTGAGACCTGCTTGCGCCCGGAGGGATTGCGCACGCTCGTCGTCGAAAAAGCATCAGTCCGCTCGGCAAGCCACATCGCCCGATAAGCAACGAAGCCGTCAAGCCGGGATGTCGGCGCCATTTCCAGCCGGACGCCCGGCGTGCTGATATTGGCCCGTCCGATCTGCGCGTAGATGCCCGCCGGAGCGAGATCGGCTCGTCGCATCCCGAACAGCGTATCGAACCGTCCGAACGCGCGGCCCGATCCGTCGCCGCTGGCATGGTCATATTCGACCGACAGCCGTGCTTTCAGCGGACCGTGGAAGGTATAGCCCGCATCGGCGTGTAGGAACCAAGCCGATACGTCGAGTTCGGGCGCGGTAGCCGCCAGCGAGGAACGAGCCGAGCTGATAGATGCCCTCGACCTCAAAATCCGCCTTGCCCGGCGCGGGATCACGGATCAGCCGCGCGCTGATATTATGGAGATGGCGGTTGCGCGTCGGCCGCCCCGGCGCATCGCGTTCCGCAAGGCCAAAATAGCCAATCTCCGCCAACGCGCCCGCAATCACGCGCGGCCTGCTCACCAGCCCGCCCCAAAGCTGCAAGTCGAAGCTCTCGCGATCGAGCCGGACCTTGTTGTCGAGAATCGCGGGCAGATCGTCGGGCAAGCGCACCTGCGGCAGCGTGTAGATCAGCGTCGCCGCCGTGCCGTCGCCCGCATGGATGTCGGCGCGCAGGCCGGTATAGCCGTTGGTGGTGTTGCGATAATCGTCGGCCGCGACCAGACGCCGCGAGCCGAGATTGAGGGTGAACCGTCCCGCCTGCACCGCCAGCGCCGTGCCCCGACCAAAGGGTTCGCGGACCTCATAGCCGACATAGGCTTGCACTGGCTCCAGCGTGTTTACCTCGGCCGTGCCGATCGCGCTGCCCGGCTCGCTGCCATATGCTCGACTGTCGTAAAGCTCGACCCCGACTCTGAACCCATCTTCCCGATATTCGGCGAGGATCGTGGTGCGGATGCTGAACAACTCATCCTCGACACCGAACCCGGCGCGTGCCTGGCCGTCCAGCGTCTCATAGCGCACGCGCACCGAGCCGGAGAGCGTCAGGCCGTCCGGCGGCGCCTGCTGCGCCCGAGCAGGTTGGGCGAAGGTCGCGGTGAGCGCGAAAGCCGATATGAGATATATATGTTTCATCGAATCGCGTGAAATGATACATATGCACTATGATTGATACAACCGGTCCCGAAAACTGGCTGGCGCTGCTGCATCAGCTCCCGGCAAAACCGCCTTATCTGCGCGTGAAAATCTGGCGCCGCTTGCAGGCGATTGGCGCGGTGCCGCTCAAGAATGCCGTCCATGTGCTGCCGCGTCGCGAGGATGCCGAGATCGCCTTTCATGACTTGCTCGGCGAGATCATTGCCAGCGGCGGCGAAGCCGTGCTGATCGACGCGCGTCTGATCGAGGGCCAGAGCGATGCCGAGCTGCGCACGCTGTTCGATGCGGCGCGCGACGCGGACTATGACGAGTTGGCCGACGCCGCGCGACGGCTGCTCGATACGGGTCCGGCGTCCGGTCCCGAGATCGCCAAACTCCAGAGGCGGCTTGCCGAAATCGTCCGGCTCGACTTCTTCGGCGCGCATGGCCGGCAAGGCGCCGAAGCGGCGCTGCGCGAGCTGGATGCGCAGCGTTACGCGCATCCCGATGTCAGCCGGTTGGACACCCCGCCTGAGCTGACACCCGCCGATCTCAAGGGCCGGACCTGGGTCACGCGGCGCGGCGTCCATGTCGATCGCATCGCCTGCGCCTGGCTCATCCGCCGCTTCATCGACCCCAAGGCTGGTTTCAAGTTCATCGACGGCAAGAGCTATGCGCCCGAGCCCGGCGAGCTGCGCTTCGACATGGCCGATGCCGAGTTCACCCATGAGGGCGATCGGTGCAGCTTCGAGACGCTGGTGTTTCGCGCCGGGCTGGACGGCGATCCAGCGCTAGTTTCGATCGCGGAAATCATCCACGAGCTGGACATTGGCGACGGCAAGTTCGACCGGCCCGAGGCGGCCGGGCTTGACGCGATGCTGTCGGGCGTCTGCGCGTCCAGCGAAGATGATCTTGAGCGGATCGCGCGCGGCGGCGACGCGCTCGATCAGTTCCACGCCTATTTCAGCAGCCGAAAGGGCGAGCGATGAGCCCGGTCCTCACCGACCCGCTGGAACGGTCAGACGTGCCCTACAGGGATCATGGTATCCCATTCGGCGAGGCAATGCGTGTCTGGGCGCGGATCGCGGCACTCAGCTTCGGCGGTCCTGCCGGGCAGATCGCCGTAATGCACCGTATCCTGGTCGACGAAAAGAAGTGGATCGGGGAGGAACGGTTCCTGCACGCGCTCAACTATTGCATGTTGCTCCCCGGTCCCGAGGCGCAGCAGCTCGCCGCCTATATCGGTTGGCTGCTCCACAAGACTAAGGGCGGGCTGGTCGCGGGAGCTTTGTTCGTCCTGCCCGGCTTCCTCGCTATTCTGGGCCTGAGCTATCTCTATGTGCTGCTCGGCCATGCACCACTGATCGAAGGGCTGTTCTTCGGCCTCAAGGCGGCGGTGCTTGCTGTGGTGGTGCAAGCCGTCGTGCGCGTCGGGTCGCGGGCGCTCAAGAACAACGTCATGCGCGGAATCGCCGCTGCGGCGTTCGTCGCCATCTTCTTCCTTCATGTGCCGTTCCCCCTGATCGTGCTGACCGCTGCCCTTGCCGGATACATTGGCGGCCGCAGAGGGCTCGCCGCGTTTAAGGGTGGCGGCGGACACGGATCGACGGGCGGCAATGTGGTCCATGATCGCGACACAGCGCTTGGTGAGGGGTTGCCCGATCATGCCCGGCCCAATCTCGCTTGGTCGCTCAAGATTTCCGGCGCGCTGCTGTTCCTGTGGCTGGCACCGGTCATCCTGCTGCTGGCGCTGCTCGGCCCGGACGATGTGTTCACGCGCATCGCGACCTTTTTCAGCCAGATGGCGGTTGTTACCTTCGGCGGTGCATATGCGGTGCTCGCCTATGTCGCGCAGGAGGCGGTGAATACCTATGGCTGGCTCCGGCCCGGCGAGATGCTCGACGGCCTCGGCCTTGCCGAGACGACGCCGGGACCGCTCATCATGGTGGTCCAGTTCGTCGGCTTCCTCGCGGCCTTCCGCGATGCGACCGGCCTGCCGCCGCTAGTCGCCGCAACGCTGGGCGCGATCCTCACGACCTGGGTGACGTTCCTCCCGTGCTTCCTCTGGATATTCGCCGGTGCGCCATTCGTCGAGCGGCTGCGCGGCAATCGGGCGCTCTCGGCAGCGCTCACCGCAATCACGGCGGCGGTGGTCGGCGTCATCCTCAACCTCGCGCTCTGGTTCGCCATCCACACGCTGTTCGGCGAAGTGCGCGAGGTCAGGATCGCAGGCACCGTGTTCGAGACGCCGGTCCTTGCCTCCCTGAATCTGCCCGCGCTGCTGCTGGCGGCGGGTGCCGCGATCGCGGTGTTCCGGTTCAAGGTCGGTATGATCCCGGCGCTGTTCGCCTGCGCCGGCCTCGGCGCAACCTATGTCGTCCTCGCATGAATGGAGAGTCCCGGTGACGGAAGTTTCGCGCAGATCGCCCGCATGGCCTAACTCCGGCTGATCGCGCACTTCATCGACGAAGCGCCGATTGTCACATAACGACTACGCGCGGCAGCGTGATGCGGGGGAAGGCGGTTCTAGAGTAGTGTAAGCGGCGACACATATTCGTTATGTTTATCCAGTGCGGGGCGCCACTTGCTGTCGGATGTCACAACAAGTTGGCCTCCGACAGAGAAAGTTGGACGGCGCATGCCCGTCCGGGCGTTCCTTTCGATATTGCTCAGGCAGATGCCTTTCAAGGCTCGCTTCGTGTCCGCCATGAGCGGTCAAGATCAGTCACTTGCCGAAAGCCAATCTGAGGCTGGAGCAATCTCAAGAGCGGCTTGGAACAGCCGCACAACCCTGGTCTGTAAGCTTCAGGTTTTTGGGGACGCTATCCTGCGATAGACGGTCACAATCGTAAACCACTGGTAAATCAGTTTCGTGCATCGACGCCCCGTTTAAGGTGAAGCTTGCGGGCCCTGTTCCCGCTCGGGGGCATTATGGCATTCGGCGACGTCGCGCGCGGGTTTTGGGACGGTCTTCGGGCTGCTGTTCGGAATCGTGGTGCTCCCGCTGCGGCGGCGCCGTTCGGCATGAGGGCGGCCAGCTTGGCCTTATCCCTCATCATGCTGTTGGGTCTGGTTTCACCTGCCTCTGCGCAGAGCGAGATAGCGGCCCCCGTGGTGAACTCGGTCACGCCGACGTCCGGGCCGACTGCGGGCGGCGCGCTCGTGTACATCAGCGGCTCAGGCTTCTCCCATGCGCAGCCTACAGGAGCCGTGAAAATCGGGGCGACGAACGCGACCTATACTATCCGGAGTGACACCCAGATCACGGCGACAGCGCCCGCCAATGCAGCCGGAACCTATGACATCACTGTCACGACACCGGGCGGAACCAGCGTTACGTCGGCGGCGGATCAGTACACCTATGTCGCGCCTCCCATGGTGAGTTCGTTTTCGCCGTCGGCGGGGCCGACCACAGCCGGACGGCGGTGACGATTATCGGAACCAACTTCACTCACGTGACGGGGGTGACATTCGGCGGGAAGTCGGCGCTCGGCTATGCCGTCAACAGCGACACCCAGATCACGGCGACGGCTCCTCCAGGCGGAACCGGAACGGTGGACGTTCGTGTGACGACAGCGGGCGGCGGCGTCTCGGCCGCGGATCGGTACACCTATGTCGCGGTGCCGAAGGTGACCTCGATTTCGCCAGCAAAAGGCCTGGCCGCAGGTGGGACGACGGTGACGATCACCGGAACCGACTTCACCAACGCAACGGGAGTGACATTCGAAGGGACGGCGGCGCCGAGCTATACGGTCAACAGCGACACCCAGATCACGGCGATAGCTCCAGCCGGAACCGGAACGGCGAATATTCGTGTGACCACAGCAGGCGGGCCCAGCGCCTGGTCAATTGGGGGTCGTTACACCTATATCCCGGCGCCGACGGTGACCTCGATCTCGCCCGCAGCGGGTCCGACCACAGGTGGTGCGACGGTGCAGATCACCGGAACCAACTTCACCGACGTGAAGGGGGTGTCGTTTGGCGGAACAGCGGCGTCCAGCTATACGATCAGCGAATCGTCGATCTGGGCGACGGCTCCGGCCGGTACCGGGACGGTGGACATTCGCGTAACCACAGCGGGCGGAACCAGCGCTGTCTCGGCGGCGGATCAATACACCTATGTCGCGGCGCCGACAGTGACCTCGATTTCGCCAGCGACCGGCCTGGCTGCAGGTGGGACGACGGTGACGATCACCGGAACCAACTTCAGCGGCGCAACGAGGGTGACGTTCGGCGGGACGGCGGCGTCGGCCTATATCGAAAGCGACACTCAGATCACGGCGACGGCGCCGGCCGGAACCGGGACCGTCGACGTTCAGGTGACCACGGCAGGCGGAACCAGCGCCACGTCATCGGCCGATCAGTACACCTATATCGCGGCGCCGACGGTGGCCTCACTCTCGCCGAGGGCAGGCCCGATGGCAGGCGGAACGATAGTGACAATCACTGGAACCAACTTCACCAATGTGAAAAGCGTGATGTTCGGCGGAACGGCGGCGCTTGCCTATTCAGTCACCAGCAGCAACCAGATCACGGCGGCGGCTCCCGCCGGAACTGGGACCGTCGACGTTCAGGTGACCTCCGCAGGCGGAACCAGCGCCACGTCATTGGCCGATCAGTACACCTATGCCCCGGCGCCCGTCGCATCGGCGGCTTCGGCCAGCGTGGGCTATGAGACGCCCCAGGCCATCGACCTCAGCGGCGTGATCACCGGGATTCACACGAGCATTGGGCTCGGCAGCTGGCCGGCGCACGGCGTTGTCGCCGTGGCTGGCGACGTGATCATCTATACGCCCGCGCCTCTCTACTACGGTCCGGACAGCTTCACCTATACGGCCACAGGGCCTGGCGGGACTTCGGCTCCGGCCACAGTGACGGTGACCGTGGCCGCGCCGGCGGCGCCCGTCGCAGCGGCGGCTTCGGCCAGCGTGGGCTATGAGACGCCCCAGGCCATCGACCTCAGCGGCGCGATCATCGGGGTTCACACCAGCATTGCGGTCGCAAGCGGGCCGGCGCACGGCGCTGTCGCCGTGGCCGGCGACATCGTCACCTATACGCCCGCGCCCCTCTACTACGGTCCGGACAGC
>DGIZ01000090.1:22190-26966 GCA_002386585.1 Brevundimonas sp. UBA4609
GCCAGCGTGGGCTATGAGACGGCTAACAGCATCGACCTCAGCGGCGCGATCATCGGGGTTCACACCAGCATTGCGGTCGCAAGCGGGGCGGCGCACGGCGCTGTCGCCGTGGCCGGCGACATCGTCACCTATACGCCGAAGCCTCTCTACTACGGTCCGGACAGCTTCACCTATACGGCCACAGGACCTGGCGGGGCTTCGGCTCCGGCCACAGTGACGGTGACCGTGGCCGCGCCGTCGGCGCCCGTCGCATCGGCGGCTTCGGCCAGCGTGGGCTATGAGACGCCCCAGGCCATCGACCTCAGCGGCGCGATCACCGGAATTCACACGAGCATCGCGGTCGCAAGCGGGCCGGCGCATGGCGATGTCGCCGTGGCCGGCGACATCGTCACCTATACGCCCGCGCCACTCTACTACGGTCCGGACAGCTTCACCTATACCGCCGCAGGACCCGGCGGGACCTCGGCGCCCGCCACGGTGACGGTGACCATGGCGACGCCGTCTCCGCCGGTCGTGGAACAACCGACCGATCCGGTCATGGCGCCTCATGCCCCGGACGGCGGTTCGGTTTCGGTCAATCTCAGCCTTATCAGTCAGGGCGCAATCGACGGTTACCGGATTACGGGCGCCAGCCGGTTTGGCGTAGCCGAGATTATCGATAGCGCCGCTGCTTCAACCTTGAAGGCTTCGGCGGCGCCGAAGGCGGCGCGCCCCTATCAACTGACCTATAAATCCGCTGCGAACTTCATGGGCACGGACACGATAACGGTGGTGGCCTATGGTCCAGGCGGCGATTCTGCGCCGGCGACCTTCACCTTCCTGGTGGCGGGCAAGGCGCCGGATTTGTCGGCGCAAGTGACTTCTGGCGCTTCTGTGACCTTCATGCCGACAGCCGCACTGGTAGGGGACCAATTCCAAGGTCTGCGCATCACCCGCGCGCCGGACTTCGGCACGGTCACTGTGAACGGTCTGAGCCTCGTCTTCACGCCCGGCGTCAACGGCGGCGCGACCTCGCTCGACTATGTCATCGAACTGCCGTTCGGCGCCTCGGCCCCAGGGCGGATCGACCTGACGGCCGACGCCTTGCCGGCTTCAGCGGCTCTAGTCGCTCAGACCCTTCAGGGCGCGCCGGTGACGGTTCGGATTAGCGATGTCGAGGGCGGCCCCTTCACCGCCGCCGCCACGATCTCGATGGGCCCGACGGCTGCGGGCGAGGCGAGCATCGCCAAGTTCGGGAACGACTATGACCTGACCTTCGTCTCGATCGGCGACTTCACGGGCGAGGCGATTGTCAGCTACAGCCTCAGCAACGCCTTCGGCACGACCCGCAGCACCCTGACCGTCACGGTCGAGGCGCGACCAGATCCGTCGCTGGATCCCGAAGTCAGAGGAGTGGCGACCAGCCAGGTCACCTCTGCCCGTCGCTTCGCTGACGCTCAGATCAACAACTTCCAGCAACGTCTGCGCGATCTGCACGACGGGACCAACGCCTCGTCCAATGGTCTGAGCCTGAACCTGGGACTGGGCGGCGCTGATGCGGACCGCGATCCGCGACAAGCTCTTCGCCGTCAGCTGGGACTAGATCGCCGTCTCGATCCCGGTGCCTTGGGCGACGATCGCGAGCGTGACATGCTAGGCTTGGACCTCTGGGCTGGCCGAATGCAACTCGCAACCCCGACAGCCGCAAGCAACGATCGCTTGAACACGACGCCGCAGTCCGCGAATGACGCCGGTGCCCCGGTCGGCCTGTGGACCGCCGGTTCGGTGGACTGGGGACGTCAGGATGCGACCGGCCAGAGCGACAGCCGCTTCACCACGCAGGACCTGACGGTGGGTCTGGACGTCAAGATCTCTAATCAGCTGATCGTCGGCGCCGGCGTCGGCTATGGTGAGGACAAGACCCGGATCGGCGACAACGGCTCGCTGACCCTCGGCCAGGCCGTCACCGGCGCCTTCTACGCCAGTTGGCGTCCGGCCGAGGCCTTCTATGTCGATGGCCTGGTCGGCTACGCGGATCTCGACTTCACCTCCCGTCGCTGGGCTGCGGGACTGGCCGGTCAGGCGGACAGTTATGCCGAGGGCGATCGGTCCGGCGACGTGCGCTTCGCCTCAGTCGCCCTCGGTCGCCTTCAAAACGGCGAGCGGGTGGCCCGTGACCTCTATGCACGACTGGACGCTCGCGACATCTCCCTGGACGGTTTCATCGAAACCGGTAGCGGCCTGTCCGCACTCAGCTGGGATGAGATCCAGCAGAAGAGCCTATCGGTGAACCTGGGCGCGTCCTGGCGCTGGACACTGGACATCCGTCGCCACGGCCAACTCCGCCCCAGCGCCCGCATCGAGTGGTCTCATGAGCTCGAGGATATCGGCGAACAGGGCGTACGTTATGCTGACTGGACGACGAGCCCGACCTATCTGGTCCCGCTGAACGCCTGGTCGCGCAACGTGCTCAATCTGGCTCTGGAGAGCGAATGGTCGTTGAGCGAGCGCCTGATGCTCAACATCGGTTATCGCGGCGCCTTCGGTGACGCCAGCATCAGCCACGGCGCTCAGTTCGGGATGAAATACGGTTGGTGACGCCAAAGGGGCTGCAACCCAGCTGCGGCCCCTAAAACCTTGACGACAACTGTCGTGGAAGATGCGCAGCAGCATCCGTTTATCGGCGCGCATCTTAGCACAAGATCCGACGTATCGTGCTGAGGGCAGACATTTCGAACCGCTTGCTGCCCCAGTGCGTCCACCGCACTGAAACTAGAACGACACGTCGCCAGCCCATCCTTGCGAATCAATCGCAATCTGAGCCGCTCTTAACTGGTTGTGAGCCAGTTCTAAGTTGTCCCGACAAAGGGCATGGCGACCCCGGGAGGACTCCAACCTCCGACCTCGGCTTTAGGAAAGCCTTGCTCTATGCAGCTGAGCTACGGGGCCACGGCGCACTGCCTAAAGGAGGTTGCCGCCGCAGGGAAGCCCTCAGGGAGACTCGGCGAGCGCCAAGACGCCCTCCCCGGTTTCGTCTTGTGGTTAAAGGCCGTTAAGCTACAATCCCTAGTAGGGAACAAAGCCTGAATCGGCGAACGTCGCTGATTCGGTCATGATTCGTTTCGCCCGTGTTCCAGGCGCCGGTAAGGTTCCGCTTACCCTTTTCTCTCTGTTCGCATCCCACCGCTGCGGCGCTTGTGAAAGCCGACGCGGTTCGCCACCTTGGGCCGGTCATGAGCGACCGTTCCGCAGGCATGGCCCCTTCGCGCGTCACGGCGATCCTGGGCCCCACCAACACCGGCAAGACCCATCTGGCGGTCGAGCGGATGCTGGGCCACGCCTCGGGCATGATCGGCCTGCCGCTGCGCCTGCTGGCGCGCGAGATCTATGAGCGGATCGTCAAACGGCGCGGGGCGGCCTCGGTCGCCCTGATCACCGGCGAGGAGAAGATCGTCCCGCCGCGTCCCGCCTTCTTCGTCTGCACGGTCGAGGCCATGCCGCTGGAGCGGTCCGTCGATTTTCTGGCGGTGGATGAGATCCAGCTGGTCGCCGATCCCGAGCGGGGCCACGTCTTCACCCAGCGACTGCTGCACGCGCGCGGCCGGTTCGAGACCATGTTCCTGGGCGCAGGCACGATGGCGCCGCTGATGCGGTCGCTGGTTCCGGATGCGGAGATCGTCACCCGCGACCGGCTGTCGACGCTGTCTTACGCCGGATCGAAGAAGCTGACCCGCCTGCCGCGCCGCAGCGCCGTCGTCGCCTTCTCGACCGAGCAGGTCTACGCCATCGCCGAACTGCTGCGCCGTCAGAGGGGCGGGGCGGCCGTGGTCATGGGCTCGCTCAGTCCGCGCACCCGCAACGCCCAGGTCGAGCTGTTCCAGTCGGGCGAGGTGGACTTCCTGGTCGCCACCGACGCCATTGGCATGGGGCTGAACATGGACGTGGACCATGTGGCCTTCGCCGGTTTGAGGAAATTCGACGGACGGCGCACGCGCTGGCTGCACGCCGCCGAGATCGGCCAGATCGCCGGGCGCGCGGGGCGACACCTGCGCGACGGCGCCTTCGGCGTCACCGGCGAGGCGGAAGAGCTGGACGAAGATCTGGTCGAACAGGTGGTCGAGCATCGCTTCGATCCGGTCGAGGCGGCCGAGTGGCGCAGCGGACGGCTGGATTTCGATTCGCTGCCCGACCTGTTGCGGTCGCTGACGGTGACGCCGGACCGACATGGATTGCGGCTGACGGCCCAGGCGCTGGACGAGACCCTGCTGCGGCGCTTCGCGGTCGATGAGGACGTCAGGAAGATCGCCCGTTCGCGCGGCGCCCTGATGCGGCTGTGGGAAGCGTGTCAGTTGCCTGACTTCCAGAAGACGACCTTGGACGAACACGCCCGCCTATCGAAGGAGATCTTCACCGCCCTGACCAGCCGTCGCGGGCGGCTGACCGAGGACTGGGTGGCGCCGCGCTTCAACGATCTGGATCGCGACGACGGGCAGATCGACCAGCTGTCGGCGCGGCTGTCCGGCGTGCGGACCCTCAGCTACATCGCCAACCGGCCCGACTGGATGGCGGGCGCGCAGGAGTGGCGCGACCGGACCAAGGCGCTGGAGGAGCGGCTCAGCGACGTGCTGCACGAACGGCTGACGGCGCGTTTCGTCGACCGGCGCACGGCGGCGCTGATGCGGGCGCTGAACGTGCGCTCCGACGTGCTGGCGGGCGTGGCGGAGGACGGCGAGGTCACGGTCGAGGGCGAGGTCGTCGGTCATCTGGACGGCGTCTGCTTCACCGTCGACGCGGGCG
>DGIZ01000234.1 GCA_002386585.1 Brevundimonas sp. UBA4609
CCGGCAACCACGCGCAGGGCGTGGCGGCGGCGGCCAGGGCCGTCGACACGCCCGCCGTCATCGTCATGCCGTCCGACAGCCCGGCGGTGAAGGTCGAGGGCGTGCGCGCCTTCGGCGGCGAGGTGCGCTTCTATGACCGCTGGACCGAAAGCCGCGAGGCCATCGGCGCCGAGATCGCGACCCAGCGCGGCTCAGTGCTGGTCCCGCCGTTCGACGATCCCTTCATCATCGAAGGCCAGGGCACGGTCGGGCTGGAGATGCTGGAACAGGCGGGCGTGCCGATGGACCAGCTGCTGTGCGGCGCCTCGGGCGGCGGGTTGATCGCCGGGATCAATCTGGTCATGGCCCAACAGAGCCCCGACACCCGCGTCATCGTGGTCGAGCCCGACGCCTTCGACGACACCCGCCGCTCGCTGGAGGCGGGCGCCCGCACCGCCCATCCGCAAGGGTCGCCGTCCATCTGCGACGCCCTGATGGCGCCCATGCCGGGCGAGCTGACCTGGCCGATCAACCGGCGCCTGGCGGGCGCGGCGACCGTCACCGACGCCGAGGTGGCCGAGGCCATGCGCTTCGCCTTCCGCTGGCTGAAGCTGGTCATCGAGCCGGGCGGCGCCGTGTCGCTGGCGGCCCTGCTGTCGGGCAAGGTCGAGGCGAAGGGCCTGACCACCGGCATCGTCCTGTCGGGCGGCAACGTCGACCCCGGCCTGTTCAGCGAAATCATCGAGGGACGCTTCGAGGGGTAGGCCTTGCCTCCGCCCCCTCCCCGCGCAAGGCTGGCGCGAACGGGAGGGCGTCACATGACCAAGGCCAGCGAACTTCAATCCCTGATCGGACAGGAACTCGGCGTCAGCCGCTGGTTCGTGCTGGATCAGGCGCGCATCGACGCCTTCGCCGGACTGACCGAGGACGAGCAGTTCATCCACGTCGATCCCGAGCGCGCCAAGGCGACGCCCTTCGGCGGGACCATCGCGCACGGCTTCCTGACCCTCAGCCTCGCTTCGGCCATGAGCATGGATGCGGTCGCCCCGCTGGATGATCTGGTGATGGGGGTGAACTACGGCTTCGACCGCCTGCGCTTCCTCGCCCCGGCGCCGTCGGGATCGCGCGTGCGCGGCCGCTTCAAGCTGTTGTCGGCCGAGGACAAGGGAGGCGGCCGGTGGCTGCTGAAGCACGAACTGACCGTCGAGATCGACGGCGGCGACAAGCCCGCCCTGATCGCCGAATGGCTGACGATGCAGGTGGTGAAGGCCTAAACTCCCCCCGCTCATCCCGGCGGACGCCGGGATCCAGCCCTTAGGCCTCAGCCGCCATGCTTGCAGCTCTCACTGGGCCCCGGCGTCCGCCGGGGTGAGCGGAGTATCAGGCGATCACTCCCCCAGGCACCTCAGCGCCACTTCCAGATTGCGCAGGCCGTCGTCGCCGCTGACGGCCGCCGTCTCGCCGGTGCGGATGGCGTGGATGAAGGCCTCGTGCTCCTTCTTCAGCGGCTCGGCGGGCCAGGCGTTCAGCATCCGCGTCGAATAGGAGCCGTCCGGCTGCTGGCCGAAGAATTCCGTCACCTGACGGGTGATCAGATCGGCGACGATGAAGCGGTTCTTGGTCGCCACCTGCAGGACGCGGGTCTTGTAGGGCGTGACCCAGTTGGTGGTGATGTGGGCGATCACCCCATTGTCCATGCGGAACTGCAGCAGGGCCGAATCCTCACGCGAGGCGTGGGTGTGGCCCAGCAGGGACTGGACCTCGGTCATCTCGGACCCCGTCAGGTGGCGGATGATGTCGATGTCATGCACCGCCAGGTCGATGACCACCCCGACCTCGCCCATGCGCGGCGGGAAGGGGCCGACGCGGGTGATCTGGATGGAGATGATCTCGTCGCCGTCTATGGCGCGCTTGACCGTCTCGACCGCCGGGTTGAAGCGCTCGACATGGCCGACCATCAGCACGCGCTCATTCGCCTTGGCCGCATCGATCATGGCCTGGGCGTCGGCCAGCGTGGCCGCGATCGGCTTCTCCACCAGCACATGGACGCCCGCGTTCAGCAGGGCCACGCCCAGTTCCGCGTGATAGCGGTTCGGCGTGGCGATGACGGCGGCGTCCAGACCGGCGGCCACGAAGGCCTCGGCCGTCGTCACGGCGGTCGCTCCATAGGCGGCGGACACGCCCTCGGCCGTCACGGCGTCGGGATCGAAGACGGTCGTCAGCTCGACGTCGCGCAGTTCGGACAGGACGCGCGCATGGTTGCGGCCCATGACGCCGGCGCCCGCGACGCCGATCTTGAGGGCAGTCTGATGGATAGTCATGCGGATCAGACCTTGTAGCTGGCGACGGCGGCGATGATGCGGTCCTGCGTCGCCGCATCCAGATCAGAGTGCATCGGCAGGCTGATCACCACATCCTTCAGCCGCTCGGTGACGGGCAGGCCGCCGGCGCCGCGCGGGAAATGCTCATAGGCGGGCTGCAGGTGCAGCGGGATCGGATAGTAAACCGCCGTCGGCACGCCCTGATCCTTCAGGTGCGCGGCCAGGGCGTCGCGGTCGGAATGCTCGACCGTATATTGCGCCCAGTTGGGGACATGGCCCGCTGGGACGTCCGGAACCTTGGCGACGTGGGCGCGCAGGCCCTCGTTGTAGCGGGCGGCGGCGGCGTTGCGCCACTCGATCTCCTGCGCGAAGACCTTCAGCTTCTCGATCAGAACGGCAGCCTGGATGGTGTCCAGACGGCTGTTCAGGCCGATGCGCATGTTCAGATATTTGGGGTCGTGGTCGAAGGTGCGATCCTTCAGGTCGACGCCGACCGCCTTGCCGTGGACGCGGATGGAATCCATCAGCTGGGCCAGCTCGTCGTCGTTCGTCAGCACCGCCCCGCCGTCGCCGTAGCAGCCCAGAGGCTTGGCCGGGAAGAAGCTGGTGGTGGTCACATCGGCCCATTTCAGCGGATGTTCGCCGTCGATGGTGCAGCCGAAGCCCTGGGCCGAGTCCGAGATCAGCTTCAGGCCATGCCTGTCGCAGATCGCCTTGATGGCCGGATAGTCGGCGGGCTGGCCGAACAGGTCGACGGCGATGACCACGCGCGGGGTCAGGCGGCCCTCGGCCTTGATCCCTTCGATGGCGCGCTCCAGCGCGGCCGGATCCATGTTGTAGGTGTTCTCGTCCACATCGACGAAGACCGGCTCGGCGTCGAACCAGGGCACGACCTCGGCCGTGGCGGCGAAGGTGAAGCTGGGGACGAAGACGGCGTCCCCGCGCCCGATCTGCCAGGCCATCAGCGGCAGGGCCAGGGCGTCGGTGCCGTTGGCGCAGCCCAGGGCGTGCTTGGCCCTGCCGAAGGCGGCCAGGTCGGCCTCGAACTGGCGCACCTGCGGGCCCATGACCCAGGCGCCGCCGACGACGGCCTCATGAACGGCGGCCTCGATCTTGCCGCCGAGGCGCAGGCGCTGGGCCTGAAGGTCGATGAAGGGGATGGTCATTGCGATGTCGCTCTCTCGATGGGGCCGGCGCGGGCGGAAGTCCAAGACTCCGGGGCGCGGACGCGAAGGCGGGTCGTCTGTGTCAATCTGCGTCCTACCAAAGCGGCGGGGTTCTGAACAAACCCCCCTGAGTCACTTCGCGTTGCCGGATGCAACGAAAACCATGGCTTGGCAAAGACGGCGACCCTGCCTAAGCCCGGACCGTCATGACTATGCCGAACGCACAATCCCAGGTCCGCGACTGGCTGTTCCGCCAGGCCCTGCCCCTGTGGGCGACGGCGGGCGTCGACGCCGAGGGCCGCTTCTATGAAAAGCTGGATTTCGACGGTCGGCCGGTCACCGGCCTGCCGCGCCGCACGCGCGTCCAGGCGCGACAGGTCTATGTCTTCGCCGAAGCGGCTTCGCTCGGCTGGATAGAAGGCGAGGCTCTGGCGCGGCGCGGGCTAGAGGTTCTGATCCGCGACAATCAGCGCGACGACGGTCTTTGGGTTCGCACGACCGACGACGCGGGCGCCGTCCTGGACCCGACGCCGGACCTCTATGACCTGGCTTTCGTCCTGTTCGGGCTGGCGGCCGCCCATCGCGTGCTGAACGACGAACGCGCCCTGCCCCTGGCCCTGGCGACCCTGGCGGCGACGGAAGACAGCATGGCCGATCCCGTCCACGGCGGCTGGCAGGAGGCCCTCCCGCCGGTCCTGCCCCGACGCCAGAACCCGCACATGCACCTGCTGGAGGCCCTGCTGTTCTGGCAGGCGACCGCCCCGAACCCTGTCTGGGAAGACGCCGCGCGACGCATCCTGGACCTTTTCGCCACGCGTTTCTTCGACGCCCGCTTCGGCGTCCTCGGCGAATATTTCGCCGCCGACTGGTCCGTCGCCCCCGGCGCCTTGGGCGAGGTGGCTGAACCGGGCCACCATATGGAGTGGGTCTGGCTGCTGGATCAGGCCCATCGCCTGGGCCTGCCCGGACATGCCGACAAGGCCGATGTCCTGTTCCGCGTCGCCCTGGAGCGAGGCTTCGACGCCGAGGGCCACGCCGTGCGCGAGATCGGACGGGAGACGGGTCTTCTGGACTCCGGCCGCCGCCTGTGGTGCCAGACCGAGACCCTGCGCGCCTTGCGGCTGCGCGGCGAGATGAAACGCGCCGACGCCCTGCTGGACGGAGTCTTCGCCACCTATCTGGCCACGACCACGCCCGGCCTGTGGGTCGACACCTACGACGCTGACGGACGCTCTCAGGACGCCGCCGTTCCAGCCTCGACCTTCTATCACCTGATGACGGCCTTTTCGGCCCTGCTGACGGAAACGGCATGACCCCGCGTCCCGCCGCCTTCCTCGACCGCGACGGCGTGCTGATCGTCGACAGCGGCTATCCGCACCGACCCGATCAACTGGTGCTGATGCCCGGCGCCGCCGAGGCGGTGAAGCGGCTGAACGACGCCGGCTACATGACCGTCATCGTCACCAATCAGTCGGGCGTGGCGCGCGGCATGTTCAGCGAAGAGACCATGCACGGCTTCAACCGCCTGCTGGTCGAGCGCCTGGCCGAAGGCGGCGGGCGCATCGACGCCGTCTATACCTGCCCCTTCCATTCCGAGGCCGCAGACGCGCGCTATCGGCATCCGGACCATCCGGACCGCAAGCCCAATCCCGGCATGTTGCTGAAGGCCGCCGCCGAGCACGGCCTGGACCTGGGCCGGTCCCTGATGATCGGCGACCAGCCGTCGGACATGGAGGCCGCGCGGCGGGCCGGCGTGGCGGGCCATCGCTTCACCGACGGCGATCTGGATCAATTCGTGCGCGATCTGCTGCCGGGCTGATCGCTATTCTTCATCCGATGAATTAACGTCAACCGAAACGGAGCTGTTCGGAGACGTCTCATGCCGATGACCACCCCGCTGGCCGACCGCCATGTCGAGCGGCGCTGGACCTCGCCGGACGGCCTGAGCCTCTACGCCCGCGACTACGCCCCGGCCGAGGGCCCGGCGCGCCTGCCGGTCATCGCCATCCACGGCCTGACGCGCAACAGCGCCGATTTCGGCGTCATCGCCGGCCTCATCGCCCACAG
>DGIZ01000102.1 GCA_002386585.1 Brevundimonas sp. UBA4609
CGGCCTGTCGATGCCGCACACGGTCAAGCGCGGGCCGGACGGGCGCATCTATGTGTCCGAGATGAACCGCATCCTGACGCTGGACCCTGACGCCGCCGATGCGCAGGCCAGCGTCCGCACCGTCATCGGCGACCTGCCGGACAACCGGCTGCACGACAATCGCCACCCTCTGTCCAGCTTCGTCTTCGATGGGAACGGCGACCTGCTGGTCAATGTCGGGGCGCCCAGCGACCGCTGCCTCGACGCGGCGGGCAAGCCGAAGACGGACGCGCGCGGGGCCTGCGTGGAAGATGCGGCGACGGCGCAGGTGCGTCGCCACGCCTATCTGGGGAACGGCCGCTGGGCGGAAGACAGCACCGTCTTCGCCTCAGGCTTGAGGAACTCCATCGCCCTGGTGCGGCACCCGTCGGGCACGATGCTTCAGGCCGAGAACTCGGTCGATCTGGACACGCCGGATCATCCGTATGACGAGATCAACGTGCTGACGCAGGGGCGTCACTACGGCTGGCCCTATTGCGTCGATCTGACCACGCCCCTGCCGGGCTGGCCCGCGCGTCAGGCGCGCTGCAATGAGCGCGAACGGCCGATCGCCCTGCTGCCGCCGCACGCGGCGCCGCTGGACCTAGTCTATTACGAAGGGGCGATGTTCCCGGAGTTGCAGGGACGGCTGCTGATGACCTGGCACGGCTTCCGCCGCACGGCCGGGCGCATCGTGGCGGTCGAGACGGACGAGGCGGGCCGCCCCCTGACCGACATCGGCGGGCGCTACGCCGTCTATCCGCGCGGGTCGCTGTCCTATCCGGCGGGGGCGCCCAGCGTGAACGGCAAGGTGCTGACGCCCGGTTGGGACAGGATCGCCGGGCGCCATCCGCGCGGCTCGCCGGTGACGATGGCGACGGCGCCGGACGGCTCCATCTGGGTCACGGATGACAGAAGCCGGGCGATCCTGAGAATCGCCCGGCCGCAGGAATAGAATATGACTGATGACCGAACCACAGCGCAGGGCCTGTTTCTTCAAGCGGATGCTTATCTCGAAGCAGATCAAAGATTGATAGACCCTATATCGAAAGAGGGACACGGCCTCAATGCCGATTAGGTTCCTATTTTATCACGCTGCAGAACTGTATTTGAAGTCATACTTGAGAGTTTCTGGACTCAGTGTTTTTCAAACAAGAAAATTTGATCATAAATTTAGCAAAATAATGGATAAATGCATTGAGCTAGGGCTAAAGGTGGCCGCTCATGATTATGATATATTTATTTCAGAGCAAAGAAATGAACAAATAATAAGGTCTAGATATATCGTGACCGGTACGCAGTATAGCGTTGGGGTAGGTCCGCTTCTGCCGTGGAAGGAGTACGTTTCGATATACGGCACCATCCATACATGGTCGATAATCTAGTTTTTCGACCTTGGGACAAGCCTCAGGATACAAGTCAACGTGGCCATCTTGTTCGTATTGAATGGGTGCAAGATAAAAACGGGTGATCTAATGAACAGAGAGATCACCCGCTCCTACCGTCTATTTGCTTAGCCCTTCTGGCCGTCCCGCTTGGCCAGGACGCGCAGGCGCAGGGCGTTCAGCTTGATGAAGCCCTCGGCGTCCTTGTGGTCATAGGCCTGGACGCCTTCCTCGAAGGTCACCAGGTCCTGGTCGTAGAGGCTGTTGGGGCTCTCGCGGCCGATGATGGTGACGTTGCCCTTGTAGAGCTTCACGCGGACCACGCCCGAGACCTTCTGCTGGCTGTGGTCGATGGCGGCCTGCAGCATCTCGCGCTCGGGGCTGAACCAGAAGCCGTTGTAGATGAGCGAGGCGTATTTCGGCATCAGCTCGTCCTTCAGGTGCATGGCGCCGCGATCCAGGGTGATCGACTCCATGCCGCGGTGGGCGGCCAGCATGATCGTGCCGCCGGGGGTCTCATAGACGCCGCGCGACTTCATGCCGATGAAGCGGTTCTCGACCAGGTCCAGACGGCCGACGCCGTTGTCGTGGCCCAGCTGGTTCAGCTTCGTCAGCAGGGCGGCGGGCGACAGGGCCTCGCCGTCGATGGCGACCGGATCGCCCTTTTCATAGGTGATGGTGATGACGGTCGGCGTGTCGGGCGCGGCTTCCGGCGAGATGGTGCGCTGGTGCACGAACTCGGGCGCCTCGACGGCCGGGTCCTCCAGAACCTTGCCCTCGGACGAAGAGTGCAGAAGGTTGGCGTCGACCGAGAAGGGGGCCTCGCCGCGCTTGTCCTTGGAGATGGGGATCTGGTGCTTCTCGGCGAAGTCCAGCAGGGCCTCGCGGGACTTGAAGTCCCACTCGCGCCAGGGGGCGATGACGCGGATGTCGGGTTCCAGGGCGTAGTAGCCCAGCTCGAAGCGGACCTGGTCGTTGCCCTTGCCGGTGGCCCCGTGACAGACGGCGTCGGCGCCGACCTGACGCGCGATCTCGATCTGGCGCTTGGAGATCAGCGGGCGAGCGATCGAGGTGCCCAGCAGATACTGGCCCTCATAGACGGTGTTGGCGCGGAACATCGGGAAGACGAAGTCGCGCACGAACTCCTCGCGCAGGTCGTCGATGAAGATGTTCTCGGGCTTGATGCCCAGCTTCAGCGCCTTCTCCTTGGCGGGGGCCAGCTCCTCGCCCTGGCCCAGGTCGGCGGTGAAGGTCACCACCTCGGCGTTATATTCCGTCTGCAGCCACTTCAGGATGATCGACGTGTCCAGCCCGCCCGAATAGGCGAGGACGACTTTCTTGGGGGCGGGCTTGCTCATCGGTCGGAGAGTCCTTTCAGGAGCCATGTCAGAAGGCGGGGGAGGCGGTTTGGCGCGCTTAAAGGACCAGACGCGCCGCGATGCAAGTGTGCGATTGAGGGCGCGATGGCGGCGTCGCCTCCCGAATGCGTCGAGGGCGCCGCGAACAGATCCGCGACGCCCCCGTTTCGAGCTGTGTTATCAGCCGCTTAAGGAGGTCAGGCGGCCAGAGCCTTGAGCTGGTCGACCAGGTCGGTCTTCTCCCAGGAGAAGCCGCCGTCGGCGTCCGGCGTGCGGCCGAAATGGCCATAGGCGGCGCTGCGTCGATAGATGGGCTTGTTCAGGCCCAGGTGCTCGCGGATGGCGCGCGGCGAGGCGCCGCCGATCAGCCTGGGCAGTTCGCGCTCCAGCACCGCCTCGTCGATCTTGCCTGTGCCGTGCAGGTCGACGTGGACCGACAGGGGCTTGGACACGCCGATGGCGTAGCTGATCTGGATGGTGCAGCGGTCGGCCAGGCCCGCTGCGACGACGTTCTTGGCCAGGTAGCGGCAGGCGTAGGCGGCTGAACGGTCGACCTTGGTCGGGTCCTTGCCCGAGAAGGCGCCGCCGCCGTGCGGGGCCGCCCCGCCGTAGGTGTCGACGATGATCTTGCGTCCGGTCAGGCCGGCGTCGCCGTCCGGCCCGCCGATGACGAAGGTGCCGGTCGGGTTGATGTGCCACTCGGTCTCGGCGGTGATGAAGCCTTCGGGCAGCACCTGTTCGACATAGGGCTTCACGATGGCCGCGACCTGGCCCTGGCTCAGGTTGGCCTTGTGCTGGGTCGAGACGACGATGGAGGTCGCGCGCACCGGGCGGCCGTCTTCGTAGTGCAGGGTGACCTGGCTCTTGGCGTCAGGCTCAAGGCCGGGCTCCTTGCCCGAATGGCGAGCTTCAGCCAGGGCCTTCAGGATATTGTGACTGTAGGCCAGGGTGGCCGGCATCAGCTCCGGCGTCTCGTTCGAGGCGTAGCCGAACATGATGCCCTGATCGCCCGCGCCCTCGTCCTTGTCCTCGCCGGCGTCGACGCCCTGGGCGATGTGGGCCGACTGCGGGTGCAGGTGGTTCTGGAACTCCAGCGTCTTCCAGTGGAAGCCGTCCTGTTCATAGCCGATGTCGCGAACGACGCCGCGCACCGTATCCTCGATCTCCTGTTCGACGCCGGGGGCCCAGTTACCTTCGACATCCATGATGCTCTTGCCGCGGATCTCGCCGGCCAGCACCACCAGATTGGTCGTCGTCAGGGTTTCACAGGCCACCCGCGCCTCGGGGTCCTTGGACAGGAACAGGTCGACGATGGCGTCCGAAATCTGATCGGCGACCTTGTCGGGGTGGCCTTCCGAGACGCTCTCGGAGGTGAAGAGGAACGACGAACGGGCCAAGACAGGCTCCTGCGTGACGACAACGCCGCCAGACATATAAAGATATGCTTATACGTGCAAGGCGGCTTGTATCGCGGGAATGGGGTCGGCCGGGGCTCCTGCTGCGTTCGTCGATGTCTTCGCAGCCGCACCCTGACTCTTGCGTTGCAGCATTCCGTGTGGCAGCAAAATCCACTCTTCCCCGAAAAATGAACCAGTTTCCGCCCTGGCTCCCGGGTCAATGCCTAGACATTTGGAACAATAATGCCGAATCCAAACATCCTTGACGCGGCCCTGACCCGTCTCGACGAGGCCGCCCGCCACGTGCAGATCGATAGCGATGTTCTGGAGAAGCTGAAATATCCGCGCGAGACGATGAAGGTCCGGCTGCTGATCCGGATGGACGACGGGTCGCGCAAATCCTTCCTCGCCTGGCGCTGCCGCTATGACGACACGCGCGGTCCGACCAAGGGCGGCATCCGCTTCCACCCGGCCTCCACCGCAGAGGAGGTCGAGACCCTGGCCTTCTGGATGACGGTCAAGTGCGCCGTGACCAATCTGCCCTACGGCGGAGGCAAGGGGGCGGTTCAGGTCGATCCCAAGAGCCTGTCCAAGGCCGAGCTGGAGCGGCTGTCGCGCGCCTATGTCCAGGCCTTCGCCGGCATCATCGGCCCGGATCGCGACATCCCGGCGCCCGACGTCTACACCAACGCCATGATCATGGGCTGGATGGCCGATGAATACGCCTCCATCCAGGGCGAGGCCGCGCCCGCCGTCATCACGGGCAAGCCGATCGCCCTGGGCGGCTCGGTCGGGCGCGAGGACGCCACGGCGCGCGGCGGCTTCTACCTGACCTGTCACCTGACCGAGCGGCTGGGGCTGCCGGCCGAGGGCCTGCGCGTGGCCGTCCAAGGCTTCGGCAACGCTGGCCAGCACGTGGCGCGCCTGTTCCGCAGCATCGGCGCCAAGATCGTGGCCGTGTCGGATTCCGGCGGCGCCGTCCACGCCGCCTCCGGCCTGGATCTGGACGCCCTGCTGGCGGCCAAGGCGGCCGGCCGGTCGGTGGTCCAGGCCGATCACGGCGGCAAGGCCATACCGCCTGAAGAGCTGATCGCCGTCGACTGCGACGTCCTGGCCCCCTCGGCCATGGAGGACATGATCCATGACGGCAACGCCGCCTCGGTGCGGGCCAGGGTGGTGCTGGAGCTGGCCAATGGTCCGATCACGCCCGAGGGCGACCGCATCCTGGCCGACAAGGGCGTGGTGGTCCTGCCCGATATCCTGGCCAACGCGGGCGGGGTGACGGTGTCCTATTTCGAATGGGTCCAGAACCGCCAGGGCTTCTACTGGACGCTGGACGAGGTCCAGTCGCGCCTCAAGACCATCATCGAGACCGAGGGCGACGCCGTCTGGGCCATCGCCGAGGACAAGGGCGTCACCCTGCGCACGGCGGCCTATATTCACGCCCTGGGCCGCCTGGCCGCCGCCATCGAGGCCCACGGCACCCAGCAGTTCTTCGCCAGCTAGGCTGTTTCCGGCCCGGCTTCGATTTCTCCAAAGCGTCGCACTTCCAACCGCTTCCCTGTCATCAGTCTTCGGCAAGGGGACGGCGACTGAAGGTTGGGAGCGCGCCCATGGACGTCTTCTATTGTCTGATCCACACGCCCGAGGCGATCACGCCCGAGCTGTGCGTCCTGCCGGGCGCCACAGAGGTCGAGGCCGTGCGCGGCCTGACCGAGGTCGCGCGCGACTGGCCGCGCCTGGAGCGCATCGACCTCTATCGCGGCAACCACGAGGTCCGCAGCTTCGCTCCGTCCGATCTGGCGACGGCTGCACCCATCCACGCCCTGGCGGCCTGACGTCCATGCGAGGGGAAGGCGTCGGCGCGATCGAAACAAACGTAAGGAGAAGTGGTGCCGCTTAGGTGACTCGAACACCTGACCCCCTCATTACGAATGAGGTGCTCTACCAGCTGAGCTAAAGCGGCTCCGGCGTCGTTCACGCGAAAAGGCGCGAGCGAGCGAGGAGGGCTCTTTATACGGGCGCGGCGGGCTTGCCAAGAGCCGATAGCATCGCCGGTTCGTCGGGGGCGGCGGCGATGCGGATTTCGGCGAAATCGAACGAATGCAGGGGCGTGGCGGCGGCTTCGGAGATGCAGATGGCGATGCGGTCGGATGAGGCGGCGCGCGGCAGATCGGCGGCCATCGCGCGGGCGGCGCGGGGCGAGTGGAGCATGACCGCATCGAAAAGCTCGGGCGCGGGGGCGTGGGTCTCGCAGGCGGCGTAGACGGGCAGGCGCTGGACCGGGCGGTCGGGCAGCAGGGCGGGCAGGTCGCCCGCCGGTT
>DGIZ01000029.1:0-6550 GCA_002386585.1 Brevundimonas sp. UBA4609
CCGCTCATCCCCGCGGAAGCGGGGACCCAGTTCTTTGGCCGCAAGTACGACGGGCTGAGAGTGAGCACGGGGCTCTCACTGGGTCCCCGCTTCCGCGGGGATGAGCGGTGAGTGGGTCCTTCTCCCGCAAGGGGAGAAGGATTAAAGACCGCCCATGACTGAACTCACCCCTCCCGTCGTCGTCCTCGACAAATCCCAGATGGCCGACAACATCGGCGCGGTCGCTCGCGTCATGGCCAATTTCGGCCTGTCGGAACTGCGGCTGGTCAGCCCGCGTGACGGCTGGCCCCAGGACCGCGCCTGGGCCACGGCGTCCGGCGCCGACTGGGTGCTGGACGGGGTGAGGGTGTTCGACAGCGTGGCCGAGGCCATCGCCGACCTGAACACCGTCTTCGCCACCACCGCCCGCCCGCGCGAGACGCGCCAGCCGGTGCGCACCCCGCGCGAGAGCGCGCGCATCCTGTATGACGACACGGCCTCGGGCCTGAAGACCGGCCTGCTGTTCGGCGGCGAGCGGGCAGGGCTGGAGACGACCGACATCGCTCTGTGCGCTGGGATCACCACCATTCCGATCGACCCCAGGCACCACTCGCTGAACCTGGCCCAGGCGGTGGCGATCAACGCCTATGAGTGGCGCACCCTGATCCTGGACGCCCCGCCGCCGCGCTTCCGCGAGGGCGAGCCGCCCGCGTCGAACGACCTGCTGCTCGGCATGTATGAGCATCTGGAGGCGGAGTTGGACAACGGCGGCTTCTTCTATCCGCCCGAGAAGAAGCGCTCGATGAGCCAGAACCTGCGCGTCATGCTGGGCCGCGCCGCCTTCACCGAGCAGGAGGTCGCCACCATGCGCGGCGCCATTCACGCTCTCGCCAAGGGGCGGGGACGCGTTCTGGCCAAGCTGGCGGCGGAACGGGCCGAGGCGGCGAAGAAGGATAAGTGAAACTCGCCCTCGTCTATCCTCTCGCCGCCCTCGCCGAGATCGGCGGCTGTTTCGCCTTCTGGGCCTGGCTGAAGCTGGATCGCTCGCCGTGGTGGCTGGCGCCGGGCGTGCTTTGCCTTATCGCCTTCGCGTGGCTATTGACCATGGTTCCGGCCGAGACGGCGGGGCGAGCGTTCGCGGCTTATGGCGGGGTCTATATCGTGGCGTCGCTGGCGTGGATGGCGCTGGTCGAGAAGACGGCGCCGGACCGCTGGGACGTCATCGGCGGGGCGGTCTGCCTGATCGGCGCCGCGATCATCCTGTTCGGGCCGAGGGCCTAGAGCGCGTCGAAGAAGGCGGGCACGGTCTCGCTGGCGGGGCCGTAGACGCCCTCGTCGAACAGGGACGCGCCCTGCGTCGGCTCCAGATTGATCTCCACCGTCCGCGCTCCGGCCATGCGCGCCAGCTGGACGAAGCCCGCCGCCGGATAGACCGCGCCCGAGGTGCCGATGGAGACGAACAGGTCGCATCGCACCAGCGCCGCCTCGATCCGCTCCATCTCCAGCGGGATTTCGCCGAACCAGACGATGTGCGGGCGCAAGGTGCCGTGTGGGTGATGGGGCGAGGCGTGGAGGGCCTCCAGGTCTTCATGCCAGTCGCAGACGACGCCCGAGGCGGTGCAGCGCGCCTTCTTCAGTTCGCCGTGCATATGGATCAGCTCGAAGCCCGACGCGGGCGGCGTCTCCGCATGGGCCCGGTCGTGCAGGTCGTCGACGTTCTGCGTCACCAGCAGGAAATCGCCCGACCACTGGGTCGCCAGATCGGCCAGCGCCCGGTGCGCGGCGTTGGGGTGGACGCTGGCCAGCTCGCGGCGTCGCTGGTTGTAGAAGTCTTGCACCAGAGCCGGGTCGGCGGCGAAGCCCTCGGGCGTGGCGACGGCCTCGACGCGATGTCCCTCCCACAGGCCGTCCGAGGCGCGGAAGGTCGGCACCCCGCTCTCGGCCGAGACGCCGGCGCCGGTCAGGATGACGAGGTTCATCTGTTGGTTCTCCGTTTGCGTCGCTGGTGCGCCAATAGGCTTTCCGAGGCGGCGTATTCGGGAGGCAACCGGAATCTGGCGCGCCGGTCATAGTCGCGCGCGGACTTGATGCTGTTGGCCCGGATCAACCGCCCGGCCCGCCACCCTAGGAAGATCCCTGACGTCGCAGCCCACGGGAGGGCCAGCAGCCAAGCTGTCCATGGCAGAGGGATGACGAGAAGATGAAAAAGAATGAGTGGGGCGAACGCCGCGAAAGGAATGGCGGTTATCAGATCGTTGCGCCGAATATACAAAGGGCCGACCTCAATACGCCGTGCGGGGTTTGACAGCACGGCGTCCACTCGACGGCGGAGTTTCAGGTAGGCGGGATTCAGGCTCTTCATCACCATCAGTCTAGCCCCAATTTCGAACGCTCGGCGCGGACAGTCGGTCGTGCAGCCAGTCGATCATGGCGCGCACCTTGGGCGGGACGTGGCGGGGGTGAGGGTGGACGGCCCAGACGCCTTCGTCGGGCGGGCGGGCCTCGTCCAGCAGGGAGACGAGGGCGCCCGACGACAGGGCCTCGGAGACGTAGAAGTCGGGCAGTTGGCACAGGCCGAGACCCTGAAGCGCAGCGTCCAGCACCGCCGCGCCGGAGTTGCAGCGCCAGCGGCCGGTGGGGCGAAGGCTGACCTCGCGCCCCGCCTCGGTGAAGCGCCAGTGCTCGGCCGAGCCGATCAGGCCGTCGTGGCTGGCGATCTCGGACAGGTCGCGCGGGGCGCCGCGGCGGGCGAGATAGTCGGGGCTGGTGCACAGGATCAGCCGCCGAGAGGCCAGCCGCCGCGCCATCAGCCGCGAGTCGGTCAGGTGGCCGAATCGCACCGCCAGATCATAGCCGTCGCCGACCAGATCGCGCAGGCGGTTGTCGAGGTCGAGCTCGATGCGCAGTTCGGGGTTCTGAGCCGCGAAGGCGTTGACGGCGGGGGCGATGAAGCGTTCGCCATAGGAGACGGAACAGGTCATGCGCAGCAGGCCGCGCGGAGCCTGATCGTCGGGTTGGACGGCGGCCAGGGCCTCGTCGCGTTCGTCGATCAGGCGACGGCAGCGGGCCAGGAAGTCGCGGCCTGCGTCGGTCAGCTCGACCCGACGGGTGGTGCGGTGGAGCAGACGGGTCTGCAGGCGATCCTCCAGCCGGGCGATCTCGCGGCTGACGGCCGAGGTCGACAGGCCCAGACGTCGGGCGGCGGCCGAGAAGCTGGCCTGTTCGGCGACAGCGGTGAATTCGTCGATCCCGTCCCAGCGGCTCATGGGGACGTTGGATCAGGATTATTGCTCAACAGCAATAATGTTTTGCGGTTGTCGCCGTTTCGACCCGGCCGTTACGGGCGTAGTAAGGTCGCCAATCGTCACCTCTCCCGCCTTAGTCCCTGAAGCAGCGAGCGGCTGCGTCGCGAGCGATAGGGACGTCCGAAGGATCAGCATCATGAAAACCCGCGCCGCCGTCGCGTTCGAAGCCAAACGCCCGCTCGAGATCGTCGAGGTCGATCTGGAAGGCCCGCGCGCGGGTGAGGTGCTGATCGAGATCAAGGCGACAGGGGTCTGCCACACCGACGCCTATACGCTGGACGGTCTGGACAGCGAGGGTCTCTTCCCCTCGATCCTGGGCCACGAGGGCGCGGGCGTGGTGGTCGAGGTGGGCGCAGGCGTGACCAGCCTTGCGGTCGGCGACCACGTCATCCCGCTGTACACGCCGGAATGCCGCCAGTGTAAGTCGTGCTTGAGCCGCAAGACCAACCTGTGCACCTCGATCCGGGGCACGCAGGGCAAGGGGCTGATGCCGGATGGCACGTCGCGCTTTTCCTACAAGGGCCAGACCCTTCACCACTACATGGGCTGCTCGACCTTCTCGAACTACACGGTCCTGCCCGAGATCGCGGTGGCCAAGATCCGCAAGGACGCGCCTTTCGACAAGGCCTGCTACGTCGGCTGCGGCGTGACGACGGGCGTGGGCGCGGTGGTCAACACGGCCAAGGTCGAGCCGGGCGCCAACGCCGTGGTCTTCGGTCTGGGCGGCATCGGCCTGAACGTCATCCAGGGACTGAAGATGGTCGGAGCCGACATGATCATCGGCGTCGACATCAACGGCGACAAGGAAGAGTGGGGCCGTCGCTTCGGCATGACCCACTTCGTCAACCCGAAGGACGTCTCGGACGTGGTGGCTCATCTGGTCGAGCTGACCGACGGCGGCGCCGACTACACCTTCGACTGCACCGGCAACACGGTGGTCATGCGTCAGGCGCTGGAAGCCTGCCACCGCGGCTGGGGCGAGAGCGTCATCATCGGCGTGGCCGAGGCGGGCAAGGAGATCGCCACCCGTCCGTTCCAACTGGTCACCGGCCGCGTCTGGAAGGGCTCGGCCTTCGGCGGCGCGCGCGGCCGCACCGACACGCCGAAGATCGTCGACTGGTACATGGACGGCAAGATCGAGATCGACCCGATGATCACCCACACCCTGCCGCTGGAACGCATCAACGAGGCCTTCGATCTGATGCATGAAGGCAAGAGCATTCGTTCGGTGATCGTCTTCTAGGACAAGGGTTCAGCCATGGGCGACTGGAAGCTGCCGTGGACGGGGGCCTGTCTGTGCGGGCAGGTGCGGGTCAGGGTTGTCGAAGCCCCGGTCTTTGCCGCCGCCTGTCACTGCCGCGCCTGTCAGAAGCTGACGGGCGGCGCCTATTCCCTGAGCCTGATGCTGCCCAGCGAGGGGCTGACGGTCGAGGGCGAGACGGAGATCGGCGGCCTGCACAATCCCGTGCCGGAGCATCACTTCTGTCCGTCGTGCAAGACCTGGCTGTTCACGCGCGGCATCGCCGGGGGGCAGTTCGTCAACCTGAGGCCCAGCCTGCTGGACGACGGGGCGTGGTTCGTTCCCCATGCCGACACCTGGACGACGGAGCGCCTGCCGGGCGTGCAGTCGGGGGCCAAGGTCGGCTATCCCGAATTCCCGCCGCCCGAGGACTATGGCGAACTGATGGGCGCCTATGCCCGAGAGAGCGCGCGCCCGAAATGAGGGCGGACTGAGCAGGTGCAGCAAAGTTCGTTGCCAAATGAAACCTGCTCGGCTTAGCTGGCCGCGCCCGGCGAAAGGATCGGGCGGATCTGGGAGGATCACCATGTTCACGCACGTCACCGTCGGCGCCAACGACGTCGAGGCCTCGCACAAATTCTATGACGCCGTTCTCGGCGCCCTGGGCCATCAGCCGGGCGCGTTCAGCGACGTGCCGCTGCCGGGCGTCTGGTACATGACGCCGCGCGGGATGCTGGGCGTGGTCAAGCCGCGCGACGGCCAGGCGGCCTGTCACGCCAATGGCGGGACCATCGGCTTTGCGGCGTCCAGCCCCGAGGCGGTCGTCGCCTTCGCCGAGGCCGGGGTCGCGGCGGGCGGCGTGGCGATCGAGGACCCGGCCGGGCCGCGCACCACCCCCTTCGGCGTTCTGCATCTGGCCTATCTGCGCGATCCGTCGGGCAATAAGATCTGCGCCGTTCACCGGCCGGGCTGAGGATAAGGCGATGAAGGCGAAGGCGGCGATTCTGGTCGGGCTGGCGGCGTTCAGCCTGTCGGCCTGCGATCGAGGCGGAGATCGGCCCGTTGCGCCGCCCGAGGCCGGAGCGCCCACCGAGGCCTGGGTCCGCAAGGACGTGGTCCTCTACCTGCCCGACCACGTGATGAAGAAGCGTGCGGACGAGGCGACCCTGTCGCCCTATCTGCAGGCGGCGGGCGCGGCGGGCTATCGCACCGCCGGCTATAAGCCGGTCGCCTCTGGCTGCGACGTTACGCCGGAGGGGGCGCGCAACGGCGATGCGCTGGCGCTGCAACGCTACAGCAGCCTGGCGCTGCGCTATGAGCAGGTTAATCCGCTGGCGTTTATCGAGCCGACGGCGCCGCATATCGTCAGCGCGGAAGAGGGCAGGCCGATCGCGTTTGAAATGCTTTCACAGGGGCAGCACGCGCTGGAGGCGCAGGCGGAGTGGGTGCTGGTAGAGGGCGCCGGCGGCTGGTACACGCCGCTGTCGGAGACGCACACCTACGCCGACTGGGTCGCGCAGGAGCAGCTTCCGGTAATCCTGGTGGTCGGGGTCAAACTGGGCTGCATCAACCACGCCATGCTGACCGCCGATGCGGTGCAGGCGCGCGGCCTGCGGCTGGCGGGCTGGATCGCCAACGATATCGAGCCGCCGGGCAAGCGGCATCAGGCCTATATGGCGACGCTGAAACAGCGCATTCCCGCGCCGTTTCTCGGCGAAATCCCCTGGCTGCCCGATGCGGCGGCGCAGGCGGATTGCGGCCGCTTTATAACGCTGCCCTGCTAGCGTTCAGTTCACCGTTAGCCACTTATTGATGGTGAGATCGTCCAGCTGCGCCACGCGCCCCTGCGCGACGTTGCGACCGCGATGCAGCAGCAAAAAGTAGTCGGCGACGCGGCGGATTAGGGAGACGCGCTGCTCCAGCAGCAGCACGGTCAGCCCGTAATCGAGATTCAGGCGACGGATCAGGTTGCCCATCTCCTCTTCCAGCCAGGGCGACATGCCGTCGGTCGGTTCGTCGAGGATCA
>DGIZ01000029.1:6716-7393 GCA_002386585.1 Brevundimonas sp. UBA4609
TCGGTTCGTCGAGGATCAGCAATCTGGGCCGCAGCACCAGCGCGCGCGCGAGCGCCAGCTGCTGCTGCTGATCTATGGGCAGTTCGCCGCTGCGCTGCTGTCGCAGCGAATAGAGCGCTGGAAACAGATCGAACACCATCTCGGGGATGACGTGCGGTTTGTCGCTCTGACCGCTGCCCGCCAGCAGGGCGATCAGCAGGTTATCCTCAACGCTCATCTGCGAGAAGATATGGCGGCCCTGCGGCACATAGCCGATCCCCATGCGCGCGCGCTGTTCGGCCGGCTGCAGCAGCAGATCGCGCGGCGGCGAGCCATCTTCTTGCCAGGTCATTGACCCGCTGTTAATCGGCAGTCGACCCATAATGCAGTTCACCAGCGTGGTTTTGCCCATGCCCGGGCGGCCCAGCACGCCGGTGCAGGTGCCGGGCGGCAGGTCGAGATCCACATCCCACAGGATATGATTCTGTCCGTAAAACTGATTCACCGAACGTAAACTCAGCATCTGACTCTCCTCTTGCAGATCTTGCCTGAATGCTTCCGCTCTTTGACGTCTGGCAAACAAGTCTTCAACGGTGGCGGTAGCGCGAATGTCGCCTTACCTTACTTTCCTCAACCCTCTCGCTAAACGCTGCAATTACCGGGCCAGAATCACCTTACAGGCCAGGAAGCGCCAGCAG
>DGIZ01000177.1 GCA_002386585.1 Brevundimonas sp. UBA4609
GCGACAGCGTCGTCTTGCCGGCCCCGGCTCCGCCGCTGACGCTGGCGTGCGGCCTGAACGGCGGGATGGCGCCCAGGAGCGCCGTGCCCTGCCACCCGAACAGGGCGTCCGCTTCGCTGAGACCCTCGGGGTCGCGAGGATCCAGCGGCGCGAAGTTCCACAGGTTCATCAACTCGCGCAGCTTCTCGCCCTCGGCGATCGTCGCGGGCTTCCCCGGTCTGGGGGCCGGGGGGCGCAGCAGCCACAGCGGCCCTCTGGCCTGGGCTCCGGTCCTCAGGGCCTCCGCCACCGATTCCCAATCGCTCTCGCCGAAGGGCCATCGGCCGACCGCGTCGCCGGCGTGAACGACAGGCCCGTCGACGGTGGACCACACCCCGTACCCGCGCTGCGGTCGATCGCTGTCCCACCGGCCGGCTTTCCGACATCGATCGACAAACCACTGCGCCGCCATGTCGCGCTGAAGCTTGCCGTCGTTATCGCGCCATTGGGCCAGGAACACCCGCCCTTCCAGGCTGACGAAAAGGTCCGTCTTCAGCATTCCCGCGATCTTGGACGCCGGCTCCCGCCGCAACTCGCCTTCCGGCAGGGCGAAATGCACATAGCCGCCCTCGAAGCCCAGCGGGATCACCGGGCAGTCCTCGACCTTCGGCTCGATCCAGACGGCGCCGGACTTGGATTCGCTGTCCGGTTCGGCGTCTTCCAGCACATAGGAATCGTTCATGCGGCTACGCCCCCGGATACGCTCGCGGCGGCTTCGGCCGCCTTGATCACTTGATTGAAGTCCATGCCGATCGGCGGGCGCGACACGCGCACCTGCGTCGGGCTTTCGTCGCTCAGGCGGCGGCTCCAGCTGGCGCGCGCCAGCGCCCCGCTGACGCGCGCCCGCTCGGCGCTGTCGCGAACCGCCTCGACCATCCGCTTCTGTTGGCGGCCGCTGCGGCCCTTGACCGTCACCGGGCTCATGTCGCCGTCGACGGCGATGTCGATCAGGCCCCACGGGTTCGCCGGATCTTCCGGCCAGGTGAACCCGGGCCTCAGAGGATCAGCCCGGATGCGCCAGATATCCCGCGCCCCGTCCTTGTCGATCGCCTCGAACCCGCTCAGGCGGTCCAGCGACCCCGCCGCCACGGCGCGCACTGACCGGCTCAGCGGCCCGGCCAGCATCATGGCCCGCGACGCGGCGTTCTCGACGCCCTCCGCCACGACCAGGGGGCCCGGGGCGTCCGGCCGCGTCAGCCACAGCCCGCCGGGCAGCACATAGCCCTCGATGTCGCCGTGCCTGTCCGGCCGAGGCGGGCCCGCCAGTCCGTCGCGGCGCGCCAGCACGAAATGTCCCTGCGGGCCCAGCATCCGCTTCGACGGCGACCGATGGGTCTTTCCGCGCCCGTTGGGGGCCAGATAGGTGCAATGCACGCCGCCGGTCGGGCCCAGCTCGGTCATGACCAGGATCACCATCGCCGGCAGGAAGACGCCCCGCTCTGGGTGACCGCTATGCCAGGTCCGGGGATTGAACCCGACCAGCGCCAGCATCCGCGCCGCGACCGGCCCTCGGATGCCCCGCCCCTCTTCCAGATAGACCTGCACCAGCGATCCGGCGGCGGGCTCGCGCTCGCGCCAGATCTTGCGCGCCATCTCCAACCGCCATGCGGCGTCGGCCAGGGCCTCGGCCTCCGCCTCCTTCGCCGCCTGCGCACGGCGTGCGCGCGACGCCTCGCTCTCGGGCTTCAGCTCCCCGCCCAGCAGGCGACGCGCGGCGTCGGCCATGGTCTCATCGCCGCCCGAGAACAGCCGATGCTCCAGATCGATCACATCGCCGCCGCGCGCGTCGCAGGAATAGCACTTCCAGCGTCGCCCATCGGCCGACACGCGGAACGGCGCCAACTTGCTCTTGGCCCCGCATTCATTCAGCGGACAGACGCCCCGATAGCCCTTGCCGGTCTTGCGCAGCTTGCACTTGGGCGCCCGGATCGCGATGTCCTCGCACCGGACCGCCGCCCGCGCCCTGTCGAACAGCTCGTCGCTCATGCCCGCACCTCTGACAGGCCCTCGGCGGCCCTGACCGCCGTCTCGATCCGGGCGCAGGCGGTATCGAAATGCTTTGGATCGATCTCGATCCCGGTGAACCTCAGGCCGCGCTTGATCGCCGCCACCCCGGTCGAGCCGCTGCCCATGAACGGGTCGCACACGGCCTCGGCGTTGATGGTGGCCAGCACCTTGTCCATGACCGGCTCGGGCTTGACCGTCGGATGATCCACGCCGGTGAAGCGACCGCTTTCGCTCAGGATCCAGCGCGCCTTGTCGGCCAGCGATCCGACCGGATGCGCGCCCGCCAGCCAGGCGTGAACCCAGAACTCCGTGTCCGGCCGATAGTGCTTGTTCGCCACCGGCATGGGGTTCGTCTTGTGCCAGGCGCAGACCACGGTCCGATGGAACCGCGCCGCCAGACGCGGCAGCAGCTGTGGCAGCTGGTCGTTGTGACAGAACACCGCCACCGACCGGAACATCGCCGGCGAACAGATCCGATCGTCAAATCCCTGATCCAGCCCCGCCGCCGCGATCCGGTCCATGTTGGGTCGGGCCTTGCGAAACCTGCCCGCCCCTCGCGTGTCGAACGCATACGGCGGATCGAAAACCCCCGCGTCCTGGGGGCCCAGGGACCGCACCACCTCATACCCGTCGCCCAGGTACAGCGTCGCCGGGCCGATGACCTCGACCCGGCTCATGCCGCCGCCCCGCGCGAGGCCTCGATCTGTCGTCGCGCCTCGGCCTTGTTCGCCGGCGTCATGAAATAGCCGACGCCCCAGCGGGTGCCGATCTCGATCCCGAACGGTTTCAGCTTCCGCCGGATGTGGCAGACGAAGACGTCCACGATCTTCATCTCGGGCTCGTCATCGCCCCGGTCGCGGTACAGCGCCGCCATCGCGGCGTCCTTTGTCAGCAGCTCTCGCTCCAGCAGCGCGCCGAACAGCCGCGCCTGCTGAACGGTCAGCCCCCATTCCAGCGGCGGCAGGACGCACAGCCCCATCGCCTCTTCCAGTTCCAGGATGCGGTCTTCCAGGCGCACGATCGTCGCCTGCAGCGCGGCCTCCCGCGCGGAGAACTCAGCCGGCTCTACGACCACGCCGCTTCCCCTTCCGGTAAAGAACGATCGCCAGCGCCTTCCACACCGGCGTCTTGTGCGTGGCCGCGAACACGGCCGCCTCCTGCTCCGCCGCCTCGCCTAGCGCCAGCATGGCGTTCGCCACCCCGTCCGCGTCGATGTCCTCGCGGTACTCCTCGTCGTGCAGCAGCGTCTCGACCGCCTTGATCTGGCCCGCCGTCAACGGCCGCGCCCGCCCTTTCACCAGGGCCTCCAGCACGATCCGCGCACGCATCGCGCCGCGTCGGTTGATCAGGGCGCCGATCGCTCGAACCGCCACCGTGTCCCCGATGGCCCACACCCCATTGCCGGGCTGGGCGCGCAGCACCCTCACCCCGGCGCGGGCGCAGACCTGATCGATCGTCAGGGCGTCCTCGTCGCCGGCCGCCGCCGCCGCGAAATGCATCTGCATCGGCGTGATGTTCAGCCGGTCGCGGTTGTGGCCGATGAAACTGTGGGCCCGCTCCGTTCGACTGGCGGCCTCGACTACCATCACCGGAATGGTCGTCACCGCTGGATGGCTGCACGCCGCGATCGCCGTATGCTGGCCGTCGATCACCTCCAGCCCGCGCTCCGTCCGGGCGCAGACCGGCGGCTTGAACCGCCGCCAGTCCCAGCGGGCGCAGATCTTGCGCACCAGCTTGATGGACCGCTCCGACAGGTTGCGCTGATAACCCTCGTCGATCAGCAGCGTCCCTGGATCGACCCACTCGAACGCCGGCGGCGCCGTCTCGGCCGCCCCGGCCTCGACCCCCGACAGATTGATGGCCTTCACGCCTCTCAGGGCGCTGGCCGTCTTAGCCTCCGCAATAGCGGCCTGGCACGCGGCCACATACCGGTCGTCCGCCTGGTGAAACGCCTGACTGCCCAGCTCCGTCATCCGTCGATGTCCTTCCGTTCGCGGCGTCCGACCGCGCCTCGATGTCCGGCCAGCGCCTCGCGCGCGGCCCCGGCCGCCGCCTTCAGCGGCCCCTGCAGATCCCGACGGCCGGCCGTGGTCTCGGCGCAGTACCGCCGCGACAGACGCGACAGCTGCACGCATGGGTTCGATTTGGTGACCACGCCCGGCGCGCAGGCGTTCTTGGCCTCATTCGCGACGCGGGCCAGCGCCGTCATCGGCTTGCTGGGCGCCGCCGCCGCTGCGGCCTCGGCCTGGGCGATCAGCTCGTTCCAGCAGGCCTCGTCATTGGCCGTCATCCGGCCGTCGGGCCCGCCACGCAGATTGCCGAAGCGGCTCATTGGCAGGCCTCAGGCTCGAGATCCCCAATAGAGGCGGGCAGAGGTCGCCCAGACAGTTCTGGTGGATACCAATCGGCTGCGACCACCTCTCCCCGTGTCCAGGAGATGGCATCGGCGATTTGGTCTTCCTTCGGAATGATCCGCTTCGGATGCCCGAATGGAAGCAGATAACGGCTCGCGGCTTGACGTGAGATCCCCCAACGCTCGCCCAAAGCCATCGCCCCGAGCCCTCGGTCTCGAAGCCAGCGATCCATTTTAGGGCGAGTTTTAAGGGGCAGATGGGTGGCCATTGGCGACCTCGTGATTCGGTTCGCCAAGGAGAAAGAAACTTATTCGGTGATTTTTGCAACCGTTTGGTTTAGTCGTTTTCAGCTATGCCGTCGCTCGCGCTCATCCAGCCGGTACACCATCCTCGTCGGACTATGTCCAAGGTGGTTGATAATTCCGGGAACAATGACGCCGCTGCCCTACTGGGGCGCGCGCTGGCCGTTTTGCGCCGTCGGGCCGGCCTAAGTCAGGCTGCCGCTGGCCAAAGAGCCAACATGTCCGGCCAAGGCTGGGCGAAGTATGAAAACGGCCAAGCCCCGAGCATCTTTTACCCAGAGAACCAGCGCCGCCTGACGGCCGCCGTCGACGCGACGCCAGCCGACTTGGAGAAAGAGCGCCTCGGGCTTTCAGGAAGCCCGCAGACCAGCAACGTAGTCGACTTCCGCAAGTGGGTTGATAACGAGCGCGCTCAAACCCTGCCGATCCGCGATCGCGTCCAGGCAGGCGCATGGCTTATGGCGGATGACACCTCACAGGCGGAACCGAAGCAGTATCCCTTTGCCCGAGATCCCCGGTTCCCTTACGCCGATCAGTGGCTATCCGAGGTAATAGGCGACTCGGTCGATCGCCTCGGAATCTTCGAAGGCGATCTCGTTCACTGCGTCGACTTCGAAGGCGCAGGCATTGGCCTTCAGAGCGGGCAAATCGTTGAGATTGAGCGGCTGCGCTTTGGCGGATCCGAACGCGAACTCAGCATCAAACAGGTTGAACTGACCGCCAATGGCCCGCTGCTGTGGCCGCGCTCTTCCAATCCTCGCTGGCAAGCCCCTCTTGGCATGACAGATGGGGCCGAAGACGACGAGGTCCTCGTTCGCATCCGAGGCCTCATCGTCCAGTCCATTCGGCGTTTCTAGCGCCCCTGGGCGGCGTCAAGGACCATCCGCTCTAACGTCCCGTTGCTGTTGCAAGTGACGGTCACGAGCGGATCGTTTGCGAACTGCCGCATCTCAGTGATGCGGGTATTAACAGTCACCTGCGTCCCAGATCCCTGGGGCTTGACGAAGACGTTCAGATCTATCGCCTGCCGAACAGGCACTTCCAGCGGCGCAGCCCCGCAGCTCGCCCATGCAGCCACGGTGCTATCCCCCCTAGGCGAGGTAATCATGCGCTCCGCAGCAACGATGCCGCTGTCCTTCTCGATGGTCTTGATGGACAGATTGTTCGCAGCGAAGAACTCCACCACGCGCTCCCAAACTGCGTCTTTCCCTTCCGGCACGACGCGACTCTTCGGGAAGTCGTAAACCTCGGGCGCTGTAGCGCACGAGGCGAGAGCCGCCCCTAGCGCTGCCAGCAAAATAATTGACCGCCCCACCCGCATGCTCCTTGCGTTGAAATAACGACGTACACCTAAACACTTAGCCACACCAACTCGCAACCCTTTGGTCTGCGCTCGCGCCACCACAACGTTGCGGTTTAAACGGCGCGGTTGACATCCCAACTGTTTGGTTGAACTGTTGAGTTGTCCCGCGCCGTTCGGTTGGGTTTCCCCCAGCTGCCTCCCGGCGCTCTTCCGTTCAGGCGCGGGGCGTCCCTTTGGAGGAGCGCCCCATGGCTCACGGAATATTCCAACCGTCCACCGCCCCGACGACAACTTCGGACGCGCACGCCGTGCGCGCCGCGACCGCCCCCGATTTCCCCGGCGCCGTGCCCGTCGTCAGCATCGATGATGAATTGCTGGACATCATCGCCCTGCTGCACACGGCGCCGATCCGGGCGTTCGACCTGTCGACGGCGGCGGTCATCACCGGCCCCTTCATCGAGGGCCGCGTCTGTATCCGCATGGACGGCCGGTCCTGGTCCCTGCCGACCGTCTCCTGCTCCGTCCTCGCCCTGCTGGTTCGCCTGGAGCGGTCCCTGCGCGCCTGCGACCTCTTCGCGGACGCCTTCAACGCCGCCGTCGTCCAGGCCGAGGCCAAGGTCGACGCCGTCAACGCCTGGTCCGCCCGGGTGCGCCCCGGCGCGCCTGCGTCGGATCAGGAGATCCATACCCTCGCCGTGACAGCTGGCGTCGGGTCGGGAGGTCCCGCAGGGCCGACGACCGCCAGCCGCCGAAAAGGTGAAGGCTGATGACGTCCGCCCTTTCTTTTGCCGACGCCGCCGCCATGCGGGCCGCGCTGGCGGGAAACGACGAAGGCCCTCTGGTCGTCATCGAACTGCGCCCGCCATGCCCTTCCGAACGGATCGAGATCTCGGGCGGCTTCGATGGCCCCGACCCGATCCACGTCGTCAAATCCCTGTGCCGCGCCCTCGAATGCGGGCCCGGGGCTCTCTTCGCCGTCGTGGATCCCAACGCCCGCGACCTGCGCGGCGACGCCGCCCGCTGCTACGTCCTGAACGCCGCTGAGCAACGCGTCGCCCGCATCTGCGGCCTCAGCTTCGCCTATGTGAACGTCGCCGCCTCGGCCCTGGTCAACCGCAACTGGCGACCTGGCCAAAATCGGGATTGCGTGGACCGGGAATGCGTGAGCCCGGCAATGGGCGACCGGGAGGCGGCGATATGAGCCCCCTCGCCTCCGCCGGCGCGGCCCTGCTCATTCTGACGCCCCTGCTCGCCGAGCGCGCCTTGGGGTGGATGCTCCAGGCCGGGATGGCTGCCGCCTACTCCGACCTCGGATCGGCCAAGCCCTCGCCGGGCGTGCCCTGGGATCGTGCGGCGAAGATTCGCTGCCTCCAATCGTGGATGCTGACCGCTCTGGCCGTGTCCGCCGCCTTTCTCGCCGGCTTCTGCTGGGGGCGGCTCTGATGGCCGCCCGGCCACGCCGTAGCGGCCCCATCCTGACCGACGCCGCGCGCGAAACCTTCGCCGCCGCCCTGGTCATCCTTCTGGCCCTCGCCTTCGCCGGCGCCGCCCTCGAGCGGACCGGACCGGCCCAACCTCTTCCCGATCAATACCGGATCCGCTGACATGGCTTCTTCCGCCCAGGTTTCTACCACTCAGGCTTCCCCCGCTCAGCGCGAAATGCGCAAGCCCGACTTCCCGGCCGTCGTCCACACCTACACCGACCTGCTGCGCCTCTTGCGCGAACAACCGCACGGCGACGCCGCCCATCTGGCCGGCCTGACCGGCCGCGTCACGTCGAACGTCCGCCGTGACATGCACAAGCTGATCGCCGCAGGCGTCGTCGAGCACGACGGCGCCTGCTGGCTTCTGACTGACAAGGGCCGCCAATGGGTCGCAGGCCAGGACGTGGCCGAGGGCTTGGCCTCAGCCGACGGCTCAGCCTCTCCGGTCACCCGCTGGCCGGTCGACAAGATCCGCCCGAACCCGGCCAACCGGCCCGTCGATCGCGAAACCATCCCAGACCTCGCCCTCTCCATCATCGGCGCCGGCGACGTTCTCCAGCCGCTGATCCTGACCCCGCCCGACGCGAACGGCGTGCGCATGATCCTCGCCGGTGAACGCCGCTGGCGCGCCGTCCGCCACATCATGGATCAGGACGCCGAGGCTCATAACGAAAACGTCCTCGACGGCGAGCCGGTCTTTTTCAACGACAGCCTGCCCGTCGACCTCGAACCCGGCGTCCCCTTCATCGAGCGCGAGGCGACCGAGGCCGAGGCGCTGCAGATCACCATCATCGAGAACAGCCAGCGCCAGGACCTTTCCCCCTGGGAAGACGCCCAGCTGCTGCTGCAGCTCCAGACCGCCACCGGCTGGAACGCGTCCGAGCTGGCCCGCAACATCGGCCGCGCGGCCGAGGGCGAACGCTCCGGCCTGCGCGACGTCCAGACCAAGCTGAAGGTCGCCCGCGAAGCCTCGCCCGCCGCCATCGCCGCCTATCTCGAAAACCGCAGCTGGGACCAGCTCCGCAACAGCGTCAGCCAGCCCAAGCCGCAGACCATGCCCGACCTGGTCGCGGAGTATGGCGCCGCCGCCCTCAAACCCAGCGAGCCGACGCCGCTCGAGCGGGCCATCGAGGACGCCCCGGAGACGGACCAGAGCCTCGCCTGGTTGGCCGATCAGAAGCGACGCCTCTGGCCCTTCCTCAACGCGCTCACGCCGAAGCAACTGTTGGTTCTCGTTGAGGTCGGGGACCTGATCGCCCGCACCAATCTCAAGACCTCGAGATACGAAGCGGCCTGCGGCGACAGCTATCCCGATGCGACGAAATGCGCCCGGCATCTGGTCGAGAACGCCGGGCTGGGGTTCACCTATTTCCAAGGCAACCACACCGTGACCTTGGCCGACGCCACCTGGGACTGGCTGGTCGATAAAGGTCTGATCCGCGAGCTGACAGGCGCTGACGATCATCGCCTCGGCCTTCTGCGCCAGGAAGCGCTTGGCATCGGAGCCGAGGCAAAGCTGCGCCAGTTCGGCGGATACTGGACGGAATGGCTGAATAACGGTCCCGACGCCGTCCAGACCCAGCAAGACGCCCCCTCGCCGACGGACGGACGGCCGCTCTACGTCACGGACACGCCCTGGAAGCCGATCGAGAACCTTCGAATGAACACGGGCGCCGGAGCGTGGGTCGAGCTGCTCGTCTACCAGTGTGGCCACGACGCCCTATTCCACGCCACGGTGAAGTCAGCCTCGGGCAGCGAAAGCGCTCAATGCGACCAACCGGCGACGACCCGTGCAGCCGCGATCGCCGAAGCCGCGAAGCGCGCCCAGGTGATCGTCCGCCCCGCTCGCGACGCCGCCCTGATGGCGTGGCTGGATGCCCGGATCGGCCCCCACGTCGTCAACGGCGTCGACTACGGCAACGCCACCCGGGCCCAGGAAGCCCGATACGCCGCCGGCATCCTCCAACGCCCGGCCGCCAACTACGGCTCGTCGCGCAGTGAAACGCCGGCGCCGTCGGCCGAGCCCGGCGCCGAAGCGACGCTGCCGGCGACGACGATCGAACTGCTCCCCGCAACGGCCCGCGAAGAACTGGCGGAACAACGCCTCGAGCGCCTCGGGGCGGCCCTGCAGGTCCTCACCGACCGGCTGGAGCCCTTGCTCGCCGTCCTCCGGGGCGATCGCACTGAGGACGGCCTGATCACCATCGAGACCGACGACGCGGACTACTATGAGCGCGAGGTCTCGGAGGCCTGCACCTGGGCGGAAGAAGCCCTGGCCGAGACCACCACGGTCTTCGAGGGCCAGGGCGAAGAGATCGTGCGCCCCGACATCGGCGCCCCGGCCGTACCGATCCGCAAGTCGATCACGGCCGACTTCATCGTCTGCCTCGAGGACGGCCGAAAGTTCAAGTCGCTGAAGCGCCACCTGCGCACCCGCTACAACCTCTCGCCGGAGGAGTACCGCCGGCGCTGGGGCCTCCCGGCCGACTACCCCATGGTCGCGCCCAACTACGCCAAGGTCCGCGAGGACCTGGTCCGCCAGATGGGCCTCGGCCGGGCAGGGGCGCGCTGATGACCGCCCGCCCATGGATCGAAGGCGCCGCTCTCCTGGCCGCCCATCACCGCGCCGCCCCGGCGCCCAGACCTCTCAACCGCAGGAGCTATCCCGTGTCACCCGACGTCCGCTTCGCCCTGCTCAGGGCAAACCCTCAGGCCAAGCCCCTGGCATTCCCCGACATCGGCGCCCTGGCGCGTCACGTCCAGCGCGAACGCGCCGGCCGCTCGATCGAGATGGTCGACATCGAGGACCTGCGCTTCGACGGCGACGCCAACATGCGCGAGGGCGTCTCCGTCTACCTCCTCGACCTCGGCGGCGACCGCGACGGTCTGATCGGCCATTGCTGGCTGGACGGCCAGGGTCAGGACGCCCTGCGCCATGCGCTGGCCCGCAATCAGCTGCCCGCCCATGACGCCGCCGGGAGGGCCGCATGATGGACGGCGCGACCTTCTCCCCCAGCCCCGAGGTGGACTTCGCCGCCCCGGCCGATCCCGTCAGCTCCGAAGAGCCCAAGCGCCTCAACCGCCGTCAGGCCGCCAAGGTGCGGACCCGCCAGCGCGTCTTCGACTCCGCCGAGACCTTGTTCAGGGACGTCGGTTTCGAGCGCGCCACCATCCGCGCGATCGCCAAGGGCGCCGGCATGTCCACCGGCGCCGTCTTCGCCAACTTCGAGGACAAGACGGCGCTCTACGTCGCCGTCTTCGGCCACCCGCCACTGACGCCTGAACAGGGCCGCGCCCTGGTCGTCGCCCTGCGCCAGTCGCACGACATGCTCGAGGCCTTCGCGGATGAGGAAGGCGTCCCCGAACTGCTGGCGAGCATCCAGTCCGCCCTGCCGCCCCTTCCGGCCAAGGCTGCCGCCGATGCTTGACCGTCGCTCACTCCCGGCCGCGCATCCTCTGCCGCCCCTGCGGCTGGCCCAGACGCCCGTCTACGTCGATCGCGGCTACTGCCCCGGCGGCCGCTGGGAGCGGATCCTGCGCACCATCCACGATCAGTCCCTGACCGAGACCGAGATCCTGCGCGCCGTCCACGACGGCCGCTACCCGCGCCGGATCGAGCGCCGCAAGATTCACGCCGCCCTGGTCGCCATGACCCGTCAGGGGTTGACGGCGCGCCTGCCGGGCAGCCCGGCGCCCTTCACGGCCACCGCGCACGGCGTGCGCATCCTGCATGGAGAGGCCGCGTGACGCTGCACCTCGATCCCATCCCCGACCGTCATCCGCGCCTCATCGTCTGGTGCGGATGGTTCCGCCGCGCCGGCTGGTCCGTCCGCGACATCGCCAAGCTCTTCAACATCTCGATCGGCGAGCTGATCGAAGCCGGAGTCGAACCATGACCGCCTTCATCATCAACGGCCCGGGCGCCGCCCCCGCCTCTCAACTCAAGCGCTTCCTTGCCCTTCAACAGATCCTCTCCGGCTTCTCGGAGGGGATCGACGGCGATCGCCTGCAGGCCGCCTTCGCCTGGGCCATGGATGGCAAGAGCAACTACCAACGCCAGCACTTGATCAGCCTCTTCGCCGCGCCGTGGGTTGCGGCCCAGGAAGAGGCGGGCTGGCAGGGCGACGCCTTCCTTCAGGGCGAAAAGGATCTGAACGAGATCACCGCCGTCGCCCTGCAGTCGGATCCCGTCGAGGACTTCCTCGACCAGGTCCGCGCAGAGCTGGCCCGCGCTCGCTCCAAATTCCCCGGCGACCGGATCATGACCCTGGCCATGGCCGAAGAGTTCGGCGAGCTGGTGAAGGCGGTCCTGGACGAACCCTCCAGCGACGTCCGAAAGGAGGCCGTGCAGACCGCCGCCATGGCCGCCCGCGTCGTCCTCGACGGCGACGCCTCCGTCAACGACTGGCGCGCCGCCAAGGGCCTGGATCCGCTGACGGGAGGCGTGGCCGCCCTGACGCCCGGAACCCCGCTTCGCCACCGTGACGGACGAACCGGAACCTTCGTCAGCCTGGAAGAGGACGGACGATATCGCGTCCGCTCCCTCATGGGCCCGGGCTTCTGGATCTTCCACCCGGCCGACTGCTCGCCTGGCCGCTGGGAACCGGCGCCGCCGAAAGGAAGCGAGGCCGCTAATGGCTGACCGCGATCAGCACCCCTCACGCGAGGACGAGATCCGTCGCGCCGTCTTCGGCCAGGTCGACCTGCAGACCGCCGAGCTGGAGATCGTCAGCTCCATCTATGACGGCTTCGCCGCCGCCATCACGGTGAAGGGGCAACCCAGAACCATCGCCCTCACTCGCGAGTACGGGGACGCCGTTCAGCTCATGGCCATGATCGAGCGCAGCCGCTCCGCACAGCCTGCGGCTTCAGAGGCGGGCGCGGCGGCAGGCGAAGGCCCGCAGCCGGTTTGCGGCGAAATCCGCGTAATCGACGGCAATCGCTGTCGATTCATCGAACGTGAGTTGGAAGGCGACACGTGGGAGGTCATCGGGCCTGCGGACAGCGATCCAGCCGCCTCGCCAGAACGCTGCAATGGGTGCGGGCACGTCGGCCCTGTGCCGAAAGACAAAATCTCCTGTTGCCCAGACGGCCGCCGTTACGACCTCGCGACGGAAGGCGGGCCGATGGATACCGTGTGGCGGTGCGCCATGACGGTCGCCTGCAATATCGCCATCGATGAACAGAACCGGACCAATGATGACGATGGCCCTTCGGAAGTTCTGAACGCCCAAGGCGAGATCATCCGTCGCCTGAAGGGGGTCTTGGATATCGACCGGAACTATCGGTCCGAGGTCGAGGCCATCCTTTCTCACGGCTCCGAACCATTCATCACTGCGCCATCGTCGGAGGCCGCCCTCTCGCTCAGCGCCCTGCAGCCGGTGGCTCTGCCGACCGATGAGGGAGGCTGCGTAACCAAGCGCTTCGTCATCTTCACTACGCCCGGCTGGGCGCCGGAGAAAAAGGGCGGCTGGCTGAAGGACGAGCATCTAATCGACTTCCTTCGCTCCGTGATGTTGCACGACAACTGGAAGCCTGGATTCCGCGCCACCGTCTTGGAGCTGACCTGGGACAACGACCTCTGGGCGTCATCCGCTACCGAATATCTGTCGATGCATGACGAGGCGATTGGCCCGCGCCGCGCCCGCAAGGCATGGCAGGAGGCCCGCGCGGAGCATGAGCGCATCTACAAGGCTGCGCCGAAGATGAAGCTGGGCGACGAGATCGACAGCTACCGCAAGGCGACTGCGATGCCCCACCCCGCCCCCGACGCGCTGCGGGAAGCGGCCGAGGCGTTGGAGCCGTTCGCGGCATTCGGGCGATTTGAGGCCGCGGTAGCAGCCCAGGCGCCAGACATCATCCCCGCGCCTGATGACAGCGTGTTCAAGCATTGGGTCGATGCCTTCGACATGAAGGGGCCGAAGCTGGTCTATGGCGATCTTCGCCGCGCCGCATCCGTCCTCGCCGCCCTGCAAGCCGACCAGGGGGCGAAGTGATGGTCGAGCCCGAATACGACGACCGCGACGAAGGTGTGATCTGCCCTCGCTGCATGGGCGACAGGTCGGTTTCTTGCCACTGCGGCGGCGACCTGTGCGTCTGCGACAACTACGGCGAGCGGGACTGTCCGGTATGCTTCGGCGAGGGCAGCGTCTCGCCCGAGCGCGAGGCCCAATACCTCAAAGCCGAAGGTGAGGCGATGGCTGCCATCCGAGCGGCCTGGCCCGCCTCGTCGGAGCCTCAACAATGAGAATCCTCGAGAAGAAGCGCGGCTATTTTCGCGGCACGCACAAGGGCTGCACGATCGAGATCGAGCGCGACCGCACGTCAGGCGATGACCGGTGTAAGTTCTACATCACCGTCCAGGGCGCCGACGGCTGCTACCGTTACGACGGCTGGAGCCCTGAAGGCGTCGAGACCATGGCCCAGGCCAAGCGGGAAGCGATCCGGGGGGCGTGCCTGTGACCCAGACCGACCGCCCTGACGCCGACATCGAGCCCCTCTGGCACCTCTACGAGGTCACCGTCACCGCAGGCGACTACGTGGCGACCTCGACCCTCTCGGCCGCTACCCGATCGCGCGCCGTCTACCAGGCCTTCCTCGACTACAGCGACGTCTGGACCATTAGCTTCCGCGACTTCCTGTCCATGGTCAGGGTGCGGCGGGTCAGCAGCTGCGCCTATGACGGCTATGCCTATGTCCGCTGCGCCTATGGCGTCGATCCGCGCATTGGCGCCGAGGTCGAACTGATCAACGAAGGCGACTGGACGGGCAAGCGCGGCCAGGTCGTTCATCCCGGCAAGTCGTCCTCGGCCTACGTCTACGTCGCCTTCGCCGGCATTCGGCACGCCGTGCCCTGCCACCCGCGCAGCATCCGCATGATCGAGGCCTCGGCATGAACGGCGGTGATGACGACGGCGCCCTGGCCGACCACGACGAGGGCTTCAACGACGACGGCCCGACGCTCCGTACGCTGGCCGCCGCGATCCAGTGTTGGTCGATCACAAATCTGGACGCCCGGGTTCGCGACGCGGGCTGTAAGGCGGCCGTGGGCCCGACCCTTGGCGAGGCGGCCCTCGCCTTCGCCCTGCCTGTCGAGCGCATCAAGGCCGCCGTCGAATGGCACTACTGGATGTTCCTGACCGGTGACGGCGCCGACGCTGACATGGTCATCGAACACGAGGGGGAGTGAACCTTAGTCATGGCCCCCGCTCCTCGCCGCGTCAGCGAAGCGATCGAGCCCCCTTCCGGCGGGCTCGATCCCGCCCTGCTGCGCATCATTCAGGCCATGGCCCGTGCGGATGCGCGCCGCGACTTCCAGGCCGCCAGCGCCGCCCCCTTGCCGACCGCCAGGCTTGCGAGTCACGATTAGCGCCACGGCCACGGCGACGATCGCCGCCGCCACAATGGCCAGGGCGAACAACCCGACGCCGTTCGAGACTTCCAGATCGAGGGTGTGATGCAGTTTCACGACGACAGTTCCTCAGCGATGACGCCGCCAGTCTCGACCCGTTCGAGATCCGGCAACGCGCTGATCGTCACTCCGCCCTCGAGGGGGGTGGACGCTCAACGCACGCTCAGCCTGTCGTCACGACATGGATTCCAACAATGCACCGTCTTTGTGGGGGCCGCACCGCACAAAAGGCCAAGCGCCCAGACTATGCGGCCCGTCGGTATCAGCAGGGTAACCGGCCTTAGGGTCAGGCCCGTCCCGCACCATAAGACGCGAGCGGGGGCTCACATCGCCGATCGCGCCCATCGGGAGGGCGGACGGCCGTGACCCGCGTCGCCCTTTACGCTCGCTACAGCTCGGACCGCCAGAACGAGCGCTCGATCTCCGATCAGTTGAATGTCCTGATCCAGCACGCCGCCTCCAAAGGCTGGGCCGTCGTCGGCACCTACACCGACGCCGCCATTTCGGGCTCGGCCATGGCGAATCGCCCAGGGCTTCTCGGGGCGCTCGCTGCGGCCGACCGAGGCGAGTTCGACCTGCTGCTGGCGGAAGACGAAGACCGTCTCGCCCGCAACCTGGAGCACCTGGCGCACGTGGCCAACCGCCTGGCCGACATCGGCGCCGGCATCGCCACCCTGTCGACCGACCGGGTCCAGGATATGCACGTCGCCTTCAAGGGGCTCATCGCCCAGGACTTCATCCGCAACCTCAGCATGAAGACCAAGCGCGGTATGGCCTCCAATGCGGAGAAGGGTCTCGCGACCGGCTCGCGCCTTTACGGCTATCGCTCCCAGCCCGGCGGCGCGGTCGAGATCGTGCCCGACCAGGCCGAGGTGATTCGGCGCATCTTCTCCATGTACGTCAACGACCGCATGTCCTCGCGCGAGATCGCTGAACGCCTCAACCGCGACAGGATCCCCTCTCCGGCCGGCCGCCAATGGAACGCTTCGTCCATCCAGGGCTCGCGCCAACGCGCGAACGGCGTCCTGCACAGCGAGATCTACGCCGGCGTCAAAGTCTACAACCGCGTCGAGATGCGAAAGGACCGCCAGACCGGCCGCAAGATCACCATCTGCAAGCCTCCCAGCGAGCATAAGCGCATCGATGTCCCGCACCTGGCCATCATCGATCAGGACCTTTGGAAGGCCGCCCAGCAGCGCCTCGACAGCCGCCAGACGACGGACCCGTCTCAGAGGGCGAGCTTGCGCCGGCGGCCGGGGCTGCTGTCAGGCCTGACGAAGTGCGGGTGCTGCGGGGCCTCCTATACCTCGCTCAGCCAGGGGCGGCTGGTCTGCGCGGCCTATCGCGAGAAGGGGGCGTCCGCCTGCGACAACAACCGCCACGTCAACCGGGCTGAGATCGAGCAACGCGTGCTGGACGGCCTGCGCACGCGACTGGTCGCTCCCGACGCCGTCGCGGCCTACGTCAGGGCCTACCACGCCGCCTGGGCTGAACAGGCTGCCCAGATCGAGGATCGCCGTCGACCGCTGACGCGTCGGATCGCCGAGGTCGAACGCGCCATCGAGCGCGGGGCTGACGCCCTGCTCTCCGGCGCGACGGCGGCCGCCGTCATCGGCAAGAAGCTCGAAGCCCTCGAAATCGAACAGGCCCAGCTCAAGGCGACCCTTGAACAGCTCGACGCTGAAGGCGCGCCGCCCGTGCAGTTGCACCCGCGCGCGGCCGAGAACTACGCCCGCAAGATCGAGCAGCTCCAGGCGCGCCTGGCCGAGGCGGCCGACAGCTCCGACGACGCGGACAGAGACCTGATCGGCAGCGTCAGAGGCCTGATCCAGAAGGTGGACATCGAGCCGATCAACAAATCGAGAGGATCGCCGGTGCGGGTCACCTTGCACGGTGACCTCGCCCGGTTCGTTCTCCCGCAACACCCACCATCTAGTGGGTGTGCGTTGGTGGTTGGAGGCGGGATCGAACCGCCGACCTGTGGGTTATGAATCCACCGCTCTAACCATCTGAGCTACCCAACCCCACACGGGAGTTTCGCGCGGGCCTTTGAAGGACCCTTGGGCGCGAGAGGGGTGCGTATATCGCCGCCTTTCGTCCGGTTCAAGCCGCTTCGACAGGGATTTCGTGCGGGACCATCGGTCGCGGCGCCTTTCGGCTCGCGTAAAGCGCGATGTGGCTGCATCCTGCCCCTTCCACGCCACGCTGTTCAGGAGCCGCCATGCGTCCCGCCCTCTTCGCCGTTTCAGCCGCCGCCCTGGTTCTCGCCGCCTGCGGAGCCAATGGACAGGACGAGGGACAAGCGCCCGCCGCCACGGGCGCCCCGGTCGAAACCCGTCCGCCGAACAACCCCGACCAGAAGCCGGCCGTCGAAGGCCAGACCCGCGCGCCCTCGGTCAGCACCGCCGTGGCCATGCAGCACGCCGTCGTGGCGGAAGGGCTGGAGCATCCCTGGGGCCTGGCCCTGCTGCCGGACGGCCAATGGCTGGTGACGGAACGTCCCGGCCGCATGCGCGTCGTGAGCGCGCAGGGCCAGATCGGCGCTCCCATCAGCGGCCTGCCCGCCGTAGCGGCGCGCGGCCAGGGCGGCCTGCTGGACGTGATCCTGAGCCCGACCTTCGCCGAGGACCGGACGATCTACTGGTCGTACGCCCAGCCGCGGAACGGCGGCAACGGCACGGCTGTGGCGCGCGGCCGCCTGTCGGACGACCTGAGCCGAGTCGAGAACGTGCAGGTCGTCTTCCAGGTCAAGGACACCTATGACGGGGACAAGCATTTCGGCTCCTCCCTGGTCTTCGGCCCGGACGGCAAGCTGTACGTCACCGTCGGCGAGCGCTCCGACAAGCCGATGCGGCCGACAGCCCAGAGCCTGGCCTCGCACCACGGCAAGGTCATCCGCATCAACGCCGACGGCTCGGTCCCGTCCGGCAACCCCTTCGTCGGCCGCGAAGGCGCCCTGCCGGAAATCTGGTCCTACGGCCATCGCAACCCGCAGGGCATCGCCGTCCAGCCGGAAACCGGCGCGGTCTGGAGCATCGAGCACGGCACGCGCGGCGGCGACGAGCTGAACCTGGAGAAGGCGGGCGCCAATTTCGGCTGGCCCGGCGCGGCCTACGGCATCGAATACAGCGGCGACGCCATTCCCGACGCGACGACGACCCGCGAAGGGACGGTCCAGCCCGTCTACTACTGGGACCCGGTGATCGCGCCGGGCGGCATGGTCTTCTATGAGGGCGCCATGTTCCCCGGTTGGAAGGGGAACGCTCTAATCGGCGGCCTGGGCGGCAAGCACCTGGTTCGTCTGGTGCTGCAGGACGGCCGCGTGGTCGGCGAGGAGCGGCTGCTGACCGGCCTGGGCGAGCGCATCCGCGACGTAGCGGTCGGGCCTGACGGCGCCGTCTGGGTCGTGACAGACGAGGAGAACGGCAAGCTGGTGCGGCTGGCGCGCCGCTGAGACTGAGAAGAGACGGGGCGGGCCGCGCACAACGGCCCGCCCTTTTCACATCCGGCGACCTCACGCGCCTTGTTACTTGACGTTGACGTAAACGTCGGCTTTCTAACGGCCTGAGTTTCAATTCCAGACGCGATGATCAGACCCGCTCCCCATCGCGCCGCCCTCAAGACGCCAACCGTCCCTCATGCAGCGAGGCGCCGCGCGCCGAGCGACAGGGACACCAAGAACCCGTCCCTCATGCGGTTCGCTGCCGCGCAGCGAACGATAGGGACACAACGAGAGAGAGACGCCTCATGGCCGACGCCTACATCTACGACGCCGTGCGCACCCCGCGCGGCAAGGGCAAGAAGGACGGCAGCCTGCACGAGATCACGGCGCTGAGCCTGGCCAGCCAGGTGCTGGAGGCGCTGCGCGATCGGAACGGCCTGGACACCGCCAAGGTCGACGATGTGATCCTGGGCTGCGTCTCGCCGGTCGGCGAGCAGGGCGCCGACATCGCCCGCACCGCCGTCCTGGCGGCGGGCTGGGACCAGGCGACCGCGGGCTTCCAGATCAACCGCTTCTGCGCCTCGGGCCTGGAGGCGGTGAACGTGGCCGCCGCCAAGGTGAAGTCGGGCGAGGCGGGCATGGCCGTCGGCGGCGGCGTGGAAGCCATGAGCCGCGTGCCGATGGGCTCGGACGGCGGCGCCTGGCCGACCGACCCGTCCTCGGCCTTCCCGACCTATTTCGTGCCCCAGGGCGTCTCGGCCGACATGATCGCCACCAAATACGGCTTCAGCCGCGACGACGTGGACGCCTATTCGGTCGAAAGCCACAAGCGCGCCGCCCGCTCCTGGGCCGAGCGCCGCTTCGACAAGTCGGTGATCGCGGTCAAGAACCAGCTCGGCCTGACCCAGCTGGACCACGACGAGACAATTCGTCCGAACACGGACATGCAGATTCTGGGCGGGCTGAACCCCTCCTTCGTCATGATGGGCGGCATGGGATTCGACGCCGTGATCGGCCAGCGCTACCCCGAGGTCGCCAGCGTCAACCACGTCCACACCCCGGGCAACTCGTCCGGCATCGTCGACGGCGCGGCGGGCGTGCTGGTCGGCTCCAGGGAGATGGGCGAGGCCCTGGGCCTGAAGCCGCGCGCGAAGATCCTGGGCGGCGCCTCGATCGGCTCCGAGCCGTCGATCATGCTGACCGGCCCCGAGCCCGTCACCCGCAAGCTGCTGGGCAAGCTGGGCATGCAGCCGGGCGACATCGATCTGTATGAACTGAACGAGGCCTTCGCGGCCGTGGTGCTGCGCTACATGCAGGCGCTCGACATCCCGCACGACAAGATCAACGTCTGCGGCGGCGCCATCGCCATGGGCCACCCGCTGGGCGCCACCGGCGCCATGATCCTGGGCACGGTGCTGGACGAGCTGGAGCGCTCGGACAAGTCGACGGCCCTGGCCACCCTGTGCATCGGCGGCGGCATGGGCACCGCCACCGTCATCGAACGCGTCTGATCCGGGAGCGAATGACTATGGAAAACTTCAAGATCGACATCGACGCCGACGGCATCGCCACGGTCGCCTTCGACGTGCCGGGCCGTTCGATGAACACCCTGACCTCGGCCGTGATCGCCGAGATCCCGGCCCTGGTCGAAAAGATCAAGACCGACGACGCCATCAAGGGCATGGTCCTGACCTCGGGCAAGACGACCGGCTTCTGCGCCGGGGCGGACCTGGGCGACATGGCCTCGGGCATGCTGGCCGGCGGCGGCGACCTGCAGAAGGCGTTCGACACCGGCTGGGCGCTGAACGGCGCCTTCCGCGCGCTTGAGACCTCCGGCAAGCCGGTGGCGGCGGCCATCAACGGCCTGGCGCTGGGCGGCGGGCTGGAGTTCACCCTGGCCTGCCACTATCGCGTCGTCGAGAACGACCCCAAGATCCAGCTGGGTTTGCCCGAGATCAAGGTCGGCCTCTTCCCCGGCGGCGGCGGCACCCAGCGCCTGACGCGCCTGATCGGGGTGCAGAACGCCCTGATGCAGATGGCCGAGGGCAAGTCCTGGCGTCCGAACGACGCCAAGGGCGCCGGCGTCGTCCACGAGCTCGTCGAAAAGGGCCAGTCGGTCGAGGCCGCCAAGGCCTGGATCAAGGGGGGCGGCAAGGCCGTCCAGCCCTGGGACGATCCCAAGTTCAAGATTCCCGGCGGCGGCCCCTACCACCCGGCGGGCGCCCAGGTCTTCATCATGGGCAACGCCATCCTGCGCAAGCAGTCCTACGGCAACTATCCGGCCGTGCTGAACATGATGAAGGCCGTCTATGAAGGCGTGCAGGTCCCCATCGAGGCGGGCCTGCGCATCGAGACGCGCTACTTCATCAAGACCCTGATGACGCCGCAGGCCCAGGCGATGATCCGCAGCCTGTTCCTGTCCAAGCAGGAGCTGGACAAGGGCGCCGTGCGCCCGGCGGGCGTGCCCAAGTCCGATCCGAAGAAGGTCAGCGTCCTGGGCGCCGGCATGATGGGCGCAGGCATCGCCTATGTTCAGGTCATGGCCGGCATCGAGACCGTGCTGATCGACCAGACGCAGGAAGCCGCCGACAAGGGCAAGGCCCACGTCGAGGAACTGTTGAAGAAGCGCCTGTCGCGCGGTCAGATGACGCAGGAGAAGTATGACGCCACTCTGGCCCTGGTCACGGCGACGACGGACTATGACCTGATCAAGGGCTCGGACCTGGTCATCGAGGCCGTGTTCGAGAACCGCGAGGTCAAGGCCGACGTCACCAAGCGCGCAGAGGCCCAGCTGGCTGAGGGCGCCGTGTTCGGCTCCAACACCTCGACCCTGCCGATCTCGGGTCTGGCCGAGGCCAGCGTGCGGCCGGAAGACTTCATCGGCATCCACTTCTTCTCGCCCGTCGACAAGATGATGCTGGTCGAGATCATCATGGGCGAAAAGACCAGCGACGCGGCCCTGGCCAAGGCGCTGGACTATGTCCTGAAGATCAGGAAGACGCCGATCGTCGTCAACGACAGCCGCGGCTTCTACACCTCGCGCTGCTTCTCCACCTTCCTGATGGAAGGCATGGCCATGCTGGAAGAAGGCTATTCGCCCGTCCTGATCGACAACGTCGGCCGCATGACCGGAATGCCGCGCGGCCCGCTGGAGATGCACGACGACGTGGCGCTCGACCTCTCCTACAAGATCGCCAAACAGACCCGCGAGGATCTGGGCGACAAATACGTCGCCAACGAGGGCGAGCAGATCGTCGCCACCATGGTCGAGCAGGGCCGCTATGGCCGCAAGAACGGCAAGGGCTTCTACGACTATGACCAGAAGCCCAAGGTCATCTGGCCGGGCCTCTACGACCTGGCTCCGACCACCAAGGGCGAGGCCTTCGGCGAAAGCCCCGAGGCCCTGGCCGCCGTCGATGAACTGAAGACCCGCCTGCTGTATCGCCAGGCGGTGGAAGTGGCCCGTTGCTGGGAAGAAGGCGTCATCGACGATCCGCGCGAAGGCGACCTGGGCGCCATCCTGGGCTGGGGCTTCGCGCCCTGGACCGGCGGCCC
>DGIZ01000178.1 GCA_002386585.1 Brevundimonas sp. UBA4609
CTTCCGATCTGGGCCGCCGCCGGATCGCCGCCCGCCGGCGCCTCGATGACCAGGACGGGCGCCCCTTCCATGGCGAAACGCCCGACCAGGGCGTCCAGGGCGGCGCGCTGATTGGCCGACAGGCCGGTCTCGTGCACCGCCAGGGCGATGCGGTCCAGGCCCGGCTCGACCTGAAGCGAGAAGCGCGAGGTCGGGGTCAGCGGCGGCTCGCCGCCCAGGCTGGCCGGGCCGCCCACGCAGGCCGACAGCGTCAGGCCCAGGCCCAGAACGGCGGAGATGGAGGCGGTGCGGATCATGGCGCTCACTCGATCACATAGCCGACAGGACCGCGCCAGCCGGCGCCGGGCTGGGCCGCCGGGGCGGGCGAGCCGTAGACCTGGTTCAGCTGGCCGAAGAAGATGGTCTGGGCGTCCTGGGCGATGCGCAGGCCGTCGGCGGGCGTCTGCATCCGCTCCGGCGACGTCGGGTTGACGATATAGGGTTCGACGATGACCACCAGTTCGGTCTCGCCCATCACATAGTCGCGCGACCTGAACAGCTGGCCCAGCACCGGCAGGTTGGTCATGCCCGGCAGGGCGTCGATCGCCTGGCGCGTCGATTCCTGCAGCAGGCCCGCGATCATCATCGACCCGCCCGAGGGCAGTTCGATGGTGTTCTCGCTGCGCCGCACGCTCAGGCCCGGCAGGGTGATGGAGGACGGCGTGCCCGCGCCGATGGTCAGACCTCCGTTGGGCGTCAGCTCCGAAACCTCGACCTTGACCTGCAGGCTGATGCGTCCTTCCGACAGGACCACCGGCCGGAACGACAGACCGACGCCGTAGGGCTTGTATTCGACCGTGACCTGGCCTTCGCGGTCACGTCCGGCGGGCACGGGGAACTCGCCCCCGGCCAGGAAGCTGGCCGCCTCGCCGTTGACCGAAGTCAGGTTGGGCTCGGCCAGCGTCCGCACCAGGCCGACGCGCTCGAAGGCCTTGAGCATGGCCTCGCCCTTGTTCAGCCCGTCCGAACCGGGGCCGGTTCCGGGCTGGGCCGTGTCCCAGTTGGCGGGGTCGCCGGGGCTGCCGTCGACCGTGACCGGGCACATGGAGCCCTCGGGCCAGCCGGGACCACAGGGCACCTGCATCTGGAAATTCTTGGTGGTGTCGCGCGCGATCCCGCCCGCCAGGCCACCCAGGAAGGAGCCGTTCACGCCCCAGGTGGCGCTGTTGCCCAGCAGCCACTGGGTGTCGCCGACCCGGCCGATCACCGCCTGGGTGTCGAAGCCGAGCTGTTTGATGGCGTTGCGCTGCACCTCGACCACGCGCACCTTCAGCGTCACCTGGTCCGAGCCGGCGACGGCGATCATGTTCATGACCTTTTCAGGGGCGCTGACGAAGGCGCGCGCCACCTGGGCGGCGCGGTCGGCCTCGGCCGGGCTGGCGGCCACGCCGGTCAGGATGATGCTGTCGTTGACCGCCTCGGCGCGCAGGTTGGAGCCCGGCGCCACGCGCGCCAGCGTGTCCTGAAGCGCGCTGACCCCCGCATCGACGCGAACGCGCAGGGCCAGGATGGTGCGTCCGCCCGCATCTAGGAAGACGGCGTCCGTCTCGCCCCCCGCCAGGCCGATCATGGTGATCCGCCGGGGCGAATGCAGCATGGCCTCGGCCACGGTGGGATTGGAGATGATGACGTCGCGCGCATCGGTCGGCAGGTCGACGGCGAAGGAGGTCCCGCGCGGCAGATTGACCAGCCGGGGGGCCGAGCCTGCGGTGATGGCCGCGCGCGTCTGGGCCCTGGCGCCTTCCGACGCCGCCGAACCGCCCAGGGCGATCAGGACGGCGCAGGCGGCGACGGCGAAACGATTCATGCCCGATAGCCTCGTCCTCATGGCGTCGTCACCGTCTCGACCTGGCCCTCGCGATAGATTTTCACGACCGAACCGCCGCCCGCCGCGCGAGCGCCGCGAACCGCGCCCGGCACATGGCCCGACGGCCCGGCCGTATCGGCGTAGGAGCGCAGCACCAGCGACAGGTCGCCTTCGGACTTGGCCAGGGCCAGGACCTCGGCGTCGCGGCCGGTGAGCTCCAGGGTGGCGGTGGCGCCGACCACCGCCTTCTCGTCCTCGGCGGCGCGGGTGCTCTGGTCGATGGCCAGGACCTTGACGTTGCGCATCACGGTGGCGGCCGAGTATCGCGTTCCGCCGTCGTCGCCCGAGCCCTTGACCTCGCGCGTCAGCAGGACGTCCACCCGGTCGCCAGGCAGGATGAAGCCGCCCGCAGCCGTCTCGACCGTGACGCGGATCGCCATGGCCCGCATCCCCGGCTCCAGATAGGCGGCCATATAGCCGCTGTCCCCGGCGCGCACGATCTTGCGCGCCACCAGGGGCTCTCCGGCCAGGACGGTTTCGCGCACCACGGCGCCGATGTAGTCGCCCTTGGCCCCCGGCGTGTTCAGTTCGGCGACGGCCTTCATTGCGCGCTCCACCGTGGCGCTCTTGCCGTCAGCGGCGGCGTTCTCGGCGGCTGCGCCTTCCGCCTTGGGCGCCGGCGGCGGGCCGTCGGTGATGAAAAGAGGGTTGAGTTCGTCGACCGGCCAGTCCTTCCAACTCAGGTCGGCCTCGGTCAGGCGTCGGCCCGGCTCCAGATCCCGCGCGGCGACCAGCACCCGAGCCATGGGCCGCGTCTCGACGGCGGCCGATGCGGTCGCTGTTGGCTGTCCCGACGATCCCATGGCGCGCACGACCAGGGCCAGGCCGATGGCTGCAAGGGCTGCAACGCAGATGACGGCGATCTTGGCGGGTTTCATCCAGTCTCTCCGGCAGACGCGATCGCGCGAACCCGGATGATCCGCCCCCTGCCTGTCAGGGATAATGGCTTGTCATGGTTAACGCGCCCCTAAGCTCGGCGCTTTAACGAACGGCGTCATCAACCCGCGATGAAGGCGGTCATCAAGGGGCTGGAGGGATAGGCGAGCAAGGCGCCGATGGCGATGGCGACGCCATAGGGGATGTCGCCCTTGGGCTGCATCAACCGCATGACCCAGCCGGGGCCGGTCTGGGCGAAGAAGGGCAGATGGCTGCGCGCCGTCAGCAGCAGCAGGCAGAAGCCGCCGCCGGCGAGCGCGGTGTAGAGAATGAAGGGCAGGGCGCCTGAAACACCCATCCACAACATGGCGGCGGCCAGCAGCTTGGCGTCTCCGCCCCCGATCCAGTTCGCCGCGAACATCCCCATGCCGACGATGAGGGCGACGGCCGCCAGAGCCGCTGAAACGCCCACCGTCGCCCAGGGCAGACCCAGCGCCAAGGCCGCCGGAAAGAAGCCGACGATCAAAAGGGCTGAAATCCAGTTCGGAATCTTCATCGTCGTCAAATCATGCAAGGCCGCGATGACGGCCAGGACGGGCAAGACTGCCAATAGCGTGAAGGAGATCGCGAGCATGCGTAGATCCTACGGCTTCATCTCTTAAGGTGCAGTTTCTGTAGTTGATATGGCGCATGAAAAAGGCCGGGACGTGAACGTCCCGGCCTCTTAGCTTTGTTCAAAGCAGCAAGCTTATTCGGCGGTATTAGCGGCCGTCAGTTCGCTCTCGACCTTGCCGAAGGTCGCTTTGAGTTGACCGCTCATCAGGCTGATGGCGCCGATGATCGCCACAGCGATCAGAGCAGCGATCAGGCCGTATTCGATGGCCGTGGCGCCGGATTCGTCTTTAGCGAAGCGCGTGATGAAGTTGCGCATGTCTTGTCTTCCTTTGTTCAGTAACGAGCTGATGACCCACTATCAGGGTCTTCGGTTTTGCCCGCTTGACCCCCGTTTGCATGGCGACAATGCGTCCACGCCTCTTAAGAGTGAGTAAAATCTAGCCGATCGGCAGAAGAATTGATGGTTACTGCGCCGTTTACTGAAATTCGCGTTTCATTTCGACGTTGATCTCGAATTTCAGGGTTTCTTGACCTTTGAGCGTCAGCTTCGCGTATGGCGCTCGCGCGCGCCCGTTCTGACGCTCTCGGAGGTCTCGCCATGCGCCCTGCTGCTCTTTTCGTCGGCCTGGCCGCGACGCTCGCCCTCGCCCCCATCCTCGCCATGCCAGCTTCGGCGCAGGACCGGCCGCTCGACATCAAGCTGGATCAGGCCACGCGGGTGCAGCTTCGCGCCCCGGCCGGTTCGGTCATCGTGGCCAATCCGCGCATCGCCGACGTCGCCGTGACCGACGCCCGCACCCTGTTCATCACGGGCAAGAGCTACGGCCTGACGGAGATCATCGCCGTCGACGCCCTGGGCCGCCCGCTGTTCCAGCGTCAGGTTTCGGTCAGTCCCGGCGAGACCGGCTCGGTGCGCGTCTGGCGCGGGGGCGAGGCGGTCGAGGTCGCCTGCGGGACTCGTTGCGCGCCCGCCGCGCGCTCGTCCACGGCGCCCTGACTCCATGCGACGGGGGCTGGGTTTGATGCGAGGTCGGCGACGCCGTGAGGGCTCCACCGCCGTGGAGTTCGCCCTCGTGGCCCTCCCCTTCTTCGTCCTGTTGTTCGGCATACTGGAGATCGGCCTGATGCTTCTGGTCGACGCCCTGGCCGAAACCGCCGTCTCCGACGCCGGCCGGCAGATCCGCACCGGTCTGGCCCAGGAACAGAAGCTCGAAGCCGAAGACATCAAGGCGCGTCTGTGCGCCAACATGGGCGTCTTCTCGCGCGATTGCCCCAGCCGCGCCTTCATCGACATCCGGGTGGTCGACGGCTTCTCCACGCCGCCGGACGCAGACCCGTTGAAAACGGGGGCCTTCGACCCTAGCGTTCTGACCTATCAGCCCGGCGGGCCCGGTGATCGGGTGCTGGTGCGCGTCTGGTACGAACATCCCATCGTCACCCCTTTCATCGCCCAGGCCGTGTCGCGCACCGCCGATCATCGCGTGATGCTGACCACCACCCTGGCCTTCCGCAACGAGCCCTATCAGTGAGAGGCGCCGCGAAAATCGGATTGTTGCGCCGCCTGTTGCGGGACCGACGCGGCGTCTCTGCGGTCGAGTTCGCCCTGATCGCGCCGGTGATGATCACCATCTATTTCGGCCTGGTCGAGTTCAGTCAGGGCTATATGGCCGAGCGTCGCGCCAGCCACGCCGCCTCCATGGTCGCGGACCTGGTGGCCCAGTCCGGCGGCACGAATATCCAGGACCTTGAGAGCACCTTCATGATCGGGGACATGATCATGCGCCCCTTCTCCTCGGCGCCGCTGTCCATTCGCGTCTCAAGCGTCACCGTGGATGCGAACGGCGTGGCCACGGTCGAATGGAGCGGCGCCAACAACCGCAACCTGACCGGCCGCGCCCCGCGCTCCGTGGTGACCGACCTGCCGCCGGGTCTGATCTCGACGGGCGAGACCCTGATCCTGGGCGAGACCGAATACGCCTACCAATCGGCCTTCGCCCAGGTCATTCCCAACGGCGTCACCTTCCGACGCAGCTATTATCTGCGCCCGCGCACCACCGACCGGATCGCCTGCACCGACTGCCCCGTCTGACTCGGCGACCCTAGCCGACGAGGGCCTCCTTCAGCGCGCGGAACTTGGCCTCGGTCTCCAGCCGTTCGGCGCGCGGGTCGCTGTCGGCGACGATCCCCGCCCCGGCCAGGGCGCGCCAGCCCCAGCCGAGCGCCGTCTGCTCAAAGGCCGCCGTGCGGATCAGGACGGAGGCGGTCAGTCGCGCCTCTTCGCCCAGCCCCCAGCCGAACAGGGAGCCGCACCACGGCCCGCGCGGCGGCTCATGGCCTGCGATCACCTTCATGGCCTGATGCTTGGGCGCGCCGGTGATGGAGCCGGGCGGGAAGGCGGCCTCCATCACTTCGGCCGGACCGACGCCGTCCGCCGCCTGAGCGCTGACGGTCGAGACCAGATGGTGCACCGTCGGATGGCTCTCCAGTTCGAACAGCCGCTGGACCTGGACCGAGCCGGGCCGGGCCGCCTGCGCCACGTCGTTGCGCATCAGATCGACGATCATCAGGTTCTCGGCCCGGTCCTTGGCGCTGGCGATCAGGTCCGCGGCCAGGGCCGCGTCCCGGACCGGGTCGGGATCTCTTGCGCGGGTGCCCTTGATCGGTCGGGTCTCGATGCGGCCGCTGGCGCCATCGAAGGTCAGGAACAGTTCGGGCGAGTTGGACGCCAGCGCCCGTCGGCCCAGCCGCCAGAAGGCGCCGTAGGCCGCGCCCCGCTCCGCCGACAGCCGCAGGAAGACGTCGAAGGGATCGCGCCCCGGCTTCAGCGTTCCGGTCCAGGCGCGGGCGATATTGGCCTGGAACAGCTCGCCCGCGCCGATGCGGGCGATCACGTCGGCGACCGCCGCCTCATAGGCCGCGCCCGAGCCTTCCTCGACCGCGCGATCGCATGGCGGCGAGGGCGGCG
>DGIZ01000181.1:0-15166 GCA_002386585.1 Brevundimonas sp. UBA4609
CGCGCGCGCGGGCAGGGCGGCTTCCTCGACGTCATAGCGCGAGGTCGAGGTTTGGGCCGCCTTGGCGCGACGGGCGATCTCTGCGTCGGAGGATTTCGCCAGATCGGCCAGGGCGGCGCGCCCCGCCTTGCCTGCGCCGAAGCGCAGGAAGGCGTAGTCGAACTGGACCGCGCTGACGGCGCCGCGCTTCAGCCGGGCCATCTGGTCGTTGACGGACAGGCGGGCCGGGTCGGCCAGGGGGCTGAACAGGGGCTGGATGACCAACACCGTCAGCACGGCGGCCAGGACGTTGGTGCGCTCCAGCGGCTTCATCCAGGCGCTCTTGCGCCACAGGGGCGACAGGGCGGCCCAGCCGTATCCGACGGCGTACAGGACGCCGACCAAGGCGCAGGCCGCGGCGATGATGCGGTCGGGCGTCAGGCCGTGCTGGCCGATCCGCAAGGACAGACCCCAGAGCGCGATCAGGATCAGCGGCGTCAGCAGCACCGAGGCGACCCGCACCGCCAGGCGCAGGGCGGCGGGCGGCAGATTGTCCTCGCGCCCGTCCTGATAGGCGGTGTTGATCAGCACGATCAGGGCGGCGGCGGCCGACAGCACCAGGGCCGTGGCGCTGCCCGTCTTCCACAGCCCGTCCAGGCCGGTGAAGGGCAGGGCGGCCAGGAAGCCCGCCACCAGCACGGTGATGACCAGCAGCAGCCAGGACAGCAGCATCAGCGCCACCGTCCGCACGCCCCGGATCAGGCCGCCGCGCACGTCGGTCAGCTGCACCGCCACGGCGAAGACCAGGCAGGTGACGGGGATGGAGAACCATTCCTCGCCCAGCAGATCGGACAGGAAGCTGAGACCGATGACGCGGAACAGGGCCGCGCCCAGGAACAGCAACAGCCAGAAGGCGCCGGTAAAGCCCAGCGACAGGACCAATTGCACCCCGGCTTTCCACGCCGTGTCGAAATAGTCGTCGTAGTCGGCGATCCAGCGCCGCCCCTCGACCGCCGGAACAATCAGGTGATGGGCGATGAACAGGGCCGCCGCCGCGAAGGCGACGACCGGGAAGCGCAGATAGGGCGGGCGGAAATAGTCGCTGGCCTGCTGGGCCGCGTCGTGCCAGCCAAGCAGCGCCAGCACCGCCGCTGCAATCACGCCCCACAGCGCCAGCGTCTTCCATCCCATCCGCCCGACGCCCGCCAGCAGCATGATCGGCGCGAATGTCGCCGCCAGCACCAGGGCGGCGAACAGCGAAGGCTGGGTGGCAGGCCAGGCCAGGGCCGCGTTGTCCGACGCCGAGCGATACAGGAGATAGAGGATCAGCCCCTGGGTCAGGCCGACCCCAATACGGACGGCAGCGAGCCCGCGCGCGCCCTCGAGCGAGGCGCGGCCGGTGGTGTCGTGGGCGGGGTAGGTCATGGGGCGCCTCTGCTGAGCCTTCGCAGGCAGGGTGACGCTGGATTACGAGGATGGAAAGCCCTGCCTGTTCCTTCTCTCACAAGGGGAGGAGGAGGAAGAAGAGCGGCTTGCATCGCGCCGCCCGCCTCCCCACAACCAAGGGCATGAACGCCTCCGTCAAACCGACCGAATTCGCCGACGTCCCGCTGTGGGACCTGTCCGACCTCTACGCCTCGCGCGAAGACCCGCGCATCGCCGCCGATCTGGAGCGGGCCAGGGGGCTGGTGGAGCGGATGAACGGGTTTCAGGGGCGGCTGGTAGCCCTGTCGGACGCCGAACTGGGCCGGGCGCTGGACGAGGCGATCGGGCTTTATGAGCAGGCGGCGGATGTGATGGGGGCCTTGGGCGCCTACGCCTTCCTGGCCGCCTCGACCAACCGCGAGGACGCGGCGGCGCAGGGGTTTGAGGCCGATGTGCGCGAGAAGCTGACGGTCATCGCCACGCTGACCGTCTGGTTGACGCTGGAGATCAATGCGCTGGACGAGGCGGCGGTTGAGGCGGCGCTGACGGCCCATGCGCCCGCCGCGCGCTGGGCGCCGTGGCTGCGCCGGGTGCGGGCGATGAAGCCGCACGAACTGTCGGCTGAATTGGAAACCTTCATCGCCGAGCGCGGACCGATCCAGGCCCAGTGGCCGCGACTGTTCGATGAAACCCTGGCCGTGCTGCGCGCACCCGTAGGCGATGAGGAACTGACCCTGGCCGAGGGGCTGAACCGCCTCAGCGACGCGGACGGCGTCAGGCGTCAGGCGGCGGGCGAGGGTCTGTCGAAGGCGTTTTCCGGCATCGCCCGGACCATGGCCATGGTGCTGAACACGGTCGCCGCCGAGAAGGCGCTGGAGGATCGCAAGCGCGGCTTCAAACGCCCCGCCGACAGCCGCCATCTGGGCAATGAAGTCGATGGCGAGAGCGTGGACGCCATGGCTGAGGCGGTGGCCGAAGCCTATCCGCGTCTGGCGCATCGCTATTACACGCTGAAGGCCAGGGCGATGGGCAAGGAGCGGCTGGCCCACTGGGACCGCAATGCGCCGATCGAGGCGGCGGCGTCGCGCGCCTATGACTGGGCGGGCGGGCGTGAAGTGGTGCTGTCCAGTTTCGCCGATCTAGGCGGCGACTTCGCCGAGCGGGCGGGCTGGTTCTTCGACCGGCCGTGGATCGATGCGCGGGCGCGGGCAGGCAAGCAGTCGGGCGCCTACGCCCACCCGGTGACGGCCGATCGGCACCCCTATGTCTTCCTGAACTGGATGGGCGAGCGGCGCGACGTGCTGACGCTGGCCCACGAACTGGGCCACGGCGTGCACCAGACGCTGGCGGCGGGGCAGGGGTCGCTGCTGGCCGACACGCCTCTGACCCTGGCCGAGACGGCGTCGATCTTCGCCGAGGGCCTGACCTTCGACCGCCTGCTGGCCGAGGCGACGCCGGACGAACAGCGCGCCCTGCTGGCGGGCCGCATTGAGGACGGGCTGAACACGGTGGTGCGTCAGATCGCCTTCCACCGCTTCGAGACGCGCTTCCACGACGAGCGGGCGGCGGGCGAAGTTCCGGTCGAGCGCATCCGCGACATCTGGATGGAGGAGCTGGGCGCCAGCCTCGGCCCCTCCGTCGACCTGACCGGCTATGAAGACTGGTGGGCCTATGTCAGCCACTTCGTCCACGCGCCCTTCTATGTTTACGCCTATGCGTTCGGCGACCTGCTGGTCGCGGCGCTGATGGAGACGCGGGCCAAGGATCCGGCGGCCTTTACGCCCCTGTATCGCGAACTGCTGTCGGGCGGCGGGGCGCGGACCTATGTCGAGGCGCTGAAGCCGTTCGGCCTGAACCCGCGCGACCCGGCCTTCTGGACCATCGGGACCAAGCGGCTGGAAGGTCTGATCGACCGCTTCGAGGCGCTGGGCTGACGACTATGCGTTGACAGGGGCGCGTGCGGCGTTGAAGCGTGGCCGCATGAAAATCGCGTCCCGTGTTCTTGTTCTCGCCGCCGTTCTCGCCCTGCCGACGACGGTTCTCGCCCAGACCGAGGCCTCGGCCAACCACCGCGCCCTGGCGGCGGGCTACAAGGCGCTGACGGTGTGCAGCGCCCTGCATACGGCGCGCGCGGCTGGGGCCGAGCGGACGGTCGCCAGCGTCGAGGCGAACGAACTGGTCGGCATCTACCCCGAACTTCAGTCGCTGGTCGGCGCCATGAAGGTCGAGATGGCGGGCGACCTCGTCACCGTCGCCTGGGATCAGGCCGCCCCGCCGCGTGTCGCGACCTGGACCGACGGACGCGGGTGCGTCATCGAGCCGATGGGCTATGTGCAGGGCAGCGCGCCTGAACGCGCATCGCTGGCGCGCCGGGCCTCGGCGCCGGACATGCCGACGGCGCGGCCCAAGGGGAACGCCCGCGCGCTGGAGGCCGCCGTCGGCCGCGCCTTCGATCAGGGCTTCGGCGAAGGAACCAACACCACCGGCGTGGTGGTGATGCAGGGCGGCAAGCGGGTGGCGGAACGCTATGGCGCCGACTTCGGGCCGAACACGCCGCAACGCACCTGGTCTGTGGCCAAGAGCCTGGCCGGAACCGTCATCGGCGCGGCGGTCCAGCGCGGCGAACTGGATGTGAAAGCGCCCGCCGCCATCTCTAATTGGAGCCGCCCCGGCGACCCACGCGCGGCCATCACGGTCGACGCCCTGATGCGGATGTCGTCGGGCCTGACCAGCGACACGGCGGGCAATCGCACTGACGCCCTCTATTTCGGCGGCACGGCGGCGGACGAGCAGGCGCCGGGCTGGCCGCTGCTGGCGCCGGTCGGGACGGTCTATCGCTACGCCAACAACGACACCCTGCTGGCGGTCATGGCGGCGGCGTCGACGTTCCAGGCCCATCCGCCCGCCGAACTGTTCGACACGCTGGGCATGACCCACACCTGGGCCGAGACCGACTGGCGCGGCAACTACATCCTGTCGAGCCAGGTCTGGACGACGGCGCGCGATCTGGCCCGCTTCGGCCAACTGTATCTGCAGGACGGGATGTGGGAGGGCGAGCGCCTCCTGCCGCAGGGCTGGCGCGACTACGTCACGGCGCCGACCGGGCCGCAACCGCCGACGGGCGACTTCGGCTATGGCGCGACCTTCTGGCTGCTGAACCGATCCGAGGGCGTGCCGGCGGATACCTTCGCCGCCTTCGGCAATCGGGGGCAGTATGTGGTGATCGTGCCCAGCCGCCAGGTGGTCATCGTGCGGCGCGGCGAAGACCCTGCAGGCAAACCGTTCGACGTCGCCGCCTTCGCCCGCTCGGTTCTGGAAAGCCTGGACTGAGGCGCTTGTGGCCGCGACGGGCTTGAGCCGCGCGCAGGCCTCGCTATAAGAGCCGTCGAAATCCCGACTCTTTTTTGGAAGACCCCATGGCCGACCAGCACGCTGAAGCGACCGCCCCCCACGTCCACGGGGAAATGAACATCTCGGAACAGGCCTGGACCTGGAGCCTGTTCATGGGCCTGACCAAGTGGCTGTCGCTGGCCACGGCCGTTGTGATCCTGTTCCTGACGGTGTGGTTCGCCGTCGGCGCCGGCTTCGTTCCGGCCTTCATCAGTTCCGCCGTGATGGCGGTGGTCGGCTTCTTTGTTCTGAAGAACAAGGTTTCGGCCTAGGAGCGCCTTTCTCCCAGATCGGTTTTGCATGAGGCCCGTCGGCAGGTTCGGCGGGCCTTTTGCTTGCGCGGATTGCGGCGAAGTGGGCAAGAACCTTGCGACAGCGGGCGGTGAAGCGGCGAAGGTCGCGAAAAAATCGCCTTATCGAGACGACTTGGCTTTGACGCCTGCTTTGGCTTCGGCCTAACGTCGGTCCGACCCTGGGGAGTGGGAGGGATTCGCTTGGCTGTCGCCATCGCCGTCACCCGTGAACGCCGTGAAGGCGAGACGCGTTGCGCTGTAACGCCCGAAACGGTGAAGAAGCTGATCGCCCTCGGGGCGACGGTGAGCGTCGAGGCCGGGACGGGCCTGGGCTCCTCCCTGCCGGACGCCGACTACGCCGAGGCGGGGGCCAGCGTGAAGCCCGACCTGTCGGCGACGCTGGCCGGTGCGGACGTCCTTCTGAAGGTGCGCGGCCCGACGGCGTCGGAAATCAGCGCCCTGAAACCCGGCGCGGTCGTCGTCGGCCTGCTGGACGCCTGGCGCGACAAGGCCACGGTCGAGGCGTTGAGGGGCGCGAACGCCACCGCCTTCGCCATGGAATTCGTGCCGCGCATCACCCGCGCCCAGGTGATGGACGCCCTGTCGTCCCAGGCCAACCTGGCCGGGTATCGGGCGGTGATCGAGGCGGCCTATGCCTATGGCAAGGGCTTTCCCATGATGATGACCGCCGCCGGGACGGTGGCCGCCGCCAAGGTCTTCGTCATGGGCGCGGGCGTCGCGGGGCTTCAGGCCATCGCCACCGCGCGGCGTCTGGGGGCGGTCGTCACGGCCACCGACGTACGCCCCGCCGCCAAGGAGCAGGTCGAGAGCCTGGGCGCCAAATTCGTCGCCGTCGAGAACGAGGAGTTCAAGGCGGCCGAGACGGCGGGCGGCTACGCCAAGGCCATGTCGGCCGAATATCAGGCCAAGCAGGCCGACCTGACCGCCGCCCACATCATCAAGCAGGACGTGGTCATCACCACGGCCCTGATCCCCGGCCGCCCGGCGCCCAAGCTGGTGACGGCGGCGCACGTCGCCTCGATGAAGCCCGGCTCGGTCATCGTCGACCTGGCGGTCGAGGCAGGCGGCAATGTCGAGGGCTCCAAGCCGAACGAGGTCGTGACCACGGCCAATGGGGTTAAGATCGTCGGCTGGAGCAACATGCCCGGCCGCATCGCCGCGGACGCCAGCGCCCTTTACGCCCGCAACCTGGTCGCCTTCCTGGGGTTGATGATCAAGGACGACGCCCTGTCGGTCGACCTGGAGGAGGAAATCCTCAAGGCCGCCGTCGTCACCCACGGCGGCGCCGTGGTGCATGAAGGAGTGAGAGGCTGATGGAACACGTCGATCCCACCGTCTTTCGCCTGGCGATCTTCGTCCTGTCGATCTTCGTCGGCTACTATGTCGTCTGGAGCGTGACGCCAGCGCTGCACACGCCGCTGATGGCCGTCACCAACGCCATTTCCAGCGTCATCATCGTCGGCGGCCTGATCGCAGCGGCGGCGATGAGCGCCCAGGCGGGCGGGCCGAACGCCTGGATCGCCAAGGGGGCGGGCGTGGCCGCCGTCACCCTGGCCAGCGTCAACATCTTCGGCGGCTTCATGGTCACGCGACGGATGCTGGCCATGTACAAGAAGAAGGAAAGGCCCAAGGCCTCGTGATCCTGTCTCCCGTATCGCTGGCCTTCTACCTGTCCTGGGGCGTCACCGTTCTGGGCGTGGCGCTGTGGGTGTGGAGCTGGGTGCGGGTTCGCGACCCGATCGACCGGCTGCGTTTCCAGGATTGCGGCATCGTGCTGGTTTTCGCCGCGATCCTGACCCGGGTCATCATTCAGGATCGGGAGATGACGGTCTTCGACTGGGCGATGATCCTGCTCGGGCCGCTGTTCATCGCGGCGGCGCTGTGGCGTCTGTCGCGCACCCAATCCGTCAAACGCTAACCCCGAAGAGTATCGCGTGATGAAAGCTTCCCTGATTTCCGTCCTGGCCCTGCCGGCCGCCGCCGTCGTCGCGGGCGCCGCCTCGGCCCAGTCCGCCCGCGAGGTGGGCCAGGACCCCTATAGCGGCCTGCACTGGTCGGTGGTCGCGCCGCAGGGCGCCAGCTGGGCGCTGGAATGCGGGTTCCGGCCGGTGACCATTCGCGGCGTGCACATGAACCGCATCAGCCACACGGGCGCAGGTCGAATGGCGGGCCGCCTGCCGGGCGACAACGCGCGTTGCAAGGTGACCAAGACCGGGGGCGACGGCGCGGTCGGGCTGGCCGTGGTCAAGAACGGCGTGGCTACGGCGTCCGGCGCCAACGGCGAGGCGCCCGCCGTCGTGAACGTATTCTGATCTGAGACTGAAAAGAGGGGGGAGGGGATGAACGCATCGATCGCGGCGCTGGCCTATCTGGCGGCGGGGGTTCTGTTCATCCTCTCGCTCAGGGGGCTGTCCAGTCCCGAGACCAGCCGACGGGGCAATACGCTGGGCATGGTCGGCATGGCCCTGGCCGTCGGCGTCACCCTGCTGACGCTGGGGACCAGCGGGGCGCTGGACCCCCTGACCCTGGCCCTGATTGCGGGCGGAGTCGTGGTCGGCGGCGGCGCGGGCGCGGTGATCGCCAACCGCGTGCCGATGACGGCCATGCCGCAGCTGGTCGCGGCGTTTCACTCCCTGGTCGGGCTAGCCGCCTGTCTGGTGGCGGTGGGGGCGGTCTATGCGCCCGACGCCTTCGGGATCATGACGGCGACGGGCGGGATCAAGACTCTGTCCATCGTCGAGCTAAGCCTGGGCGTCGCCATCGGGGCCATCACCTTCACCGGCTCGGTCATCGCCTTCGCCAAGTTGGACGGGCGGATGAGCGGGGCGCCGATCCTTTTGCCCGCGCGGCACCTGATCAACATCGCCCTGGCCCTGGCCCTGGTCTTCCTGATCGGCGTCCTGATCGGGACGGGCGGGACGGCGGTCTGGGCCTTCTGGGGCGTGTTCGCCATCGCCCTGATCCTGGGCGCGACCCTGATCATCCCCATCGGCGGGGCGGACATGCCGGTGGTGGTGTCCATGCTGAACTCCTATTCCGGCTGGGCGGCGGCGGCCCTGGGCTTCACGCTGGAGAACATCGCCCTGATCATCACCGGCGCCCTGGTCGGATCGTCGGGGGCCATCCTCAGCTACATCATGTGCAAGGGCATGAACCGCAGCTTCATCAGCGTCATCCTGGGCGGTTTCGGCGCCGAGGCGGGCGCGGCGGCGGGCGGCGGAGCGGTCGATACGCGACCGGTCAAGCAGGGCTCGGCCGAGGACGCCGCCTTCATCATGAAGAACGCCTCCAAGGTCATCATCGTGCCCGGCTACGGCATGGCGGTGGCCCAGGCGCAGCACGCCCTTCGCGAAATGGCGGACACGCTGAAGGAGGAGGGCGTCGAGGTGAAATACGCCATCCACCCCGTCGCGGGCCGGATGCCGGGCCACATGAACGTCCTGCTGGCCGAGGCCAACGTCCCCTATGACGAGGTGTTCGAGTTGGAGGACATCAACAGCGAATTCGCCTCGGCCGACGTGGCCTTCGTCATCGGCGCCAACGACGTGACCAATCCGGCCGCCAAGACCGATCCGCAGTCGCCCATTTACGGCATGCCGGTTCTGGACGTGGAGAAGGCCGGCACGGTCTTGTTCATCAAGCGGTCGATGGGCAGCGGCTACGCCGGGGTCGAGAACGAGCTCTTCTTCCGCGACAACACCATGATGCTGTTCGCCGACGCCAAGAAGATGGTCGAGGGGATCGTGAAGGCCCTTTGAGTTCGCGCAAGAGAACCCATCGCGCCGTGGTGCGTTGGTTGCGACGCTCAACCTGAGCCGTGGAGAGATGATGACTGCATTCCAAGGACTGAAAACGGTCGTCCTGCTGGGCGCCCTTGCGGGACTGTCGGCCTGCGGCCAAGCGGACAAGACGGCTGAAAAGGCTGATGCGGCCCCGACTGAGGCGCCCCAGGCGGCGCCCGAGGCCGCGCCTGTGGCGGGCGGCGCGCCGACGATCGACCAGATGATGGGGGTGCAGGTCGCCTATCTGGAATCCAAGCTGGGCCCGGCCCGCACGGTTCGGGACAAGGAACGCACCTATGAGATCGGCGACTGCACGGTCCGCGTCAGCGCTGATGGCGGCGAGGTCGTCGGCTACGCCGTGCCGATGACTCCGGCTTGTTCGACCCAGGCCCTGGCGGCGCTGAAGGACTATGACCTGCCGCAGAAGATCGACCTGACCATGGGCGAGTTCGCGGCGGCGCGCGGCAACGTCGACTTCAAGGCCGACTGCCTGACCCTGTGCGGCAATGCGGCCGATCCCTGGGTCCATCTGGAGAGCCCCGGCCCGCGCGCCTTCCCAGGCATCCGCGCCTCGGCCGTGATGGTCAGCGACGCCACCATCGACGCCTCCTTCCGCATCCGCGACGCCATCAAGGCGGCCAAGGGCGAGGACTACGTCATCGACACGACCTTCAACTGCAGCGCCGACTTCGACCAACTGGCGATCCGCGAACTGAAGACCGTCCGCATCGACGAGATCGAGGTCGGCTACATCCCTTACGGCGGGTGCTGAGGGCGAGGCGGTGAAGCACGGCGCGGTTCTGCGCGTCGGGGCGGCGCTGGCGGCGGTCGCCGCCGCCTTGGCCGCCTGCTCGGCGATGATCCCGGTGAACATCAGCGGCGACCTTGAGCAGCCGATCGCGACCTTCGGCGTCGATCCCGCAACACCCGAAAAGGCCTGTCTGGGCGGTCTGGCCGTGCATGAGCGGTCGAACGCCATGATGCGGCCGATCTGGTCGATCGAGGCGCGCGGTCGCGACTGCCGGGGCGTGAGGCAGGTGGTCTATGGTCAGGCGCCCGAGGGGTTCGAGACGACGGTGGAGGCTGCGCCGCTGAAGCCCGGCGTGCGCTACGCCGTGGTCGGATACGGCTTGACCGGCGGGCCGCTGAGCCGCGTGCCCTGGCGCGGCGGAGACGAAGTGATGTTCGAGGGCGGACGCTGGCGCCTCGTCGCGCCGCAGCAGCGCGGCCCGCACATGGACGCCGAGGGCGAAGCAGCCCACTAGCGGCCGGATGGAAGGCGCGGATTTCACGCTCGAGGAGGTTGTCGAGAGCCTGGGGTTGCGGCCGCTGGGTGACGGCGGCTGGGGCCGTCTTATGGGCGCCGGGTCGAGCGAGCCGGGCGAGACGGTCGGGGCCTATCGCCTGCTGACCCCCGATGCGCCGTCCGACTGGCGCGCGATCGAGGTCGAGGAGCTGTGGACCGCCTATATGGGCGCGCCGCTGGAGGTCGAACTGGCCACCGAGACGGGCGTGCGGCGCGAAACCCTGGCGGCCGGATCGGGTCTGTGGATCACCATTCCGCCGGGCGGCTGGCTGCGAACGCGGGCGGTCGGCGGGTGGTGTCTGGCGGGACGGATCGGGACGGAGCAGAGCCGCCATGGATGAGGCTTTCCCATCGGCGGGACATGAAACGCCGCTATTTCTGATAGGCTTGCTGACGGCGGCGAAGAGATTATAGCGGATTCATGCGCACCTTCCTGATCGCCGCCTCCGCCCTGCTGTCCGCCTGCGCCCTGGCGCCGCTGGCCGCCGCCCAGACGCCCGTCCAGCCGGTCGACCTGCTGCTGACCTCGGCCACGGTGGTCGACGTCGAGAAGGGGACGACGACGCCGGATCAGCTGGTCGCCGTGCGCGGCGGCGATATCGTGGCCGTAGGCCCCGAGGGCGAGGCGGGCCTCTATCAGGCCGCGCGGACGCTGGATCTGGGCGACCGCTACGTCATGCCGGGCCTGTGGGACATGCACGTCCACTTCGGCGGCGGCGAGGCCCTGATCGAGGAGAACGCCGAGCTGATGCCGCTGTTCGTGGTCAACGGCGTGGTCGCGGTGCGCGACGCGGCGGGCGATCTGGCGCAGCAGGTGCTGGACTGGCGCGCGTCGCCGCCGACCGCCGATGCGCCGCGCATCTTCACCTCCGGCCCCAAGATCGAGGGGATCGCCCCCGTCTGGAAGGGCGTGATCGAGACGGGCAGCGAGGCGGACGTGGACGCCGCTCTGGACCGGCTGCAGACCCTGCGCGTCGACTTCGTCAAGATCACCGACAACACCCTGAAGCCGGAGCTTTTCCTCTACGCCGTGCGCGAGGCGAAGAAGCGGGGCATGAAGACCTCGGCCCACATCCCCGCCAGCATCACGGTGCTGGAGGCCGCCGAGGCGGGGCTGTCTTCGATCGAGCATCTGGACTACGCCATGAAGGCGGGTTCGCGCGACGAGGCGGCCATCGCCGCCGATTATCTGGCGGGCAAATACACCTACGCCCAGACCATGCGGCGCTATGCCGACACCTTCGACGGGGAGACGGCGCGCCGGGTCTATGCGCGTCTGGCGGAACTGGGCACGGCGGTGTCGCCGACCCTCTACGGTTCGACCACTCTGGCGAACCTGGATCTGGACGATCATTCGCATGACGAGGGCCTGGCCTATGTCGGGCCGGGCATCCGGGCGACCTATGATTGGCGCATCCAGCGCGCCGCTCAGGCCACGCGGCAGCAGGTCGAGGACCGTCATTTCGTCAAGGACGTCACCGCGCGCACCCTGCCCATGCTGCGCGATGCGGGCGTGACCATCCTGACCGGGACGGACGCGGGTTTCCTCAACTCGTTCAACTATCCGGGCTTCTCGCTGCACGATGAGCTGGAGCTCTATGTGAAGCTGGGCCTGACGCCGCGCGAGGCCTTGATGGGCTCGGTCGTGGACGGGCCGCGCTTCCTGAACCAGGGCGAACGTTACGGCGCCGTGGCGGCAGGCAAGTCGGCAGACCTGCTGGTGCTGGAGGCCGATCCCCTGAAGGACGTCAGCGCCACGCGCGACGCCGAGGCGGTGGTGTTGCGCGGCCGCCTGATCGATGCGGCGGAACTGGAGCGGATGCGCGCCGAAATCCGCGCTCGGGTCGCGGCGCGCAATGCGGTCTTTACGCCTTCGCCAGCGTCCTGACCTTGAAGGCGACCCAGATCAGCAGCAGGCCGAACAGCACGGCCCACGCCGCGATCAGCCACAGCAGGCCCAGGGCGCCCGCCCCCGGCATGAAGACCAGGATCAGGCCGAAGATCACGGACAGGGCGCCGGCGGCGCCCAGGCTCCACTCATTGGCGATCTCGTTGCGCAGGCGAATGGCGCCGACGATTTCGAGCACGCCGCGCAGGATCGACCAGAAGCCGATCAGATAGACCAGGACCAGGGCCGTCAGTCCCGGCCAGGCGAAGGCGACTCCGGCGGCCAGGATGCTGATCACGCCGCCCAGCGCCAACCACCAGCGCGGGGCGAAGCCGCCGCCCCGGATCGCCGCGATCAGGGCCAGAACCCCGTCGACCAGGGCGTAGATCCCATAGACCAGGATCAGGGACACAAGGCTGATCTGCGGCCAGATGAAGGTCAGGACGCCGAAGGCCACGGCGGCGATCCCGCGCAACAGCAGCAGCCACCAGGATCGATGCAGGGCGGATTTCACGAGGCCTTCCAGCGAAGGCGCGGCGGTGTTGGACGAGGACATGTTTGCAGCTCCCCTTTGGCGTGGCGGCGTACGGCCACGCTGGGCCAACGCGGCCGCGCGGGGGAGGGTTCCCTGATCCGCCCTCCTGCCCAGCCCTGGTCTCAGGCCGCCGCGCGCCAGTCCGAGCGGGCGTTGAACGGCGGGGTGTGGAACTCGTCCCACAAGGCGTCCTCGTTGGTGTAGCGGCTGGTCGAGGCGCTGATCACGTCCACCACCTGCTCCTCCTGACGGTCCCAGATGACGGCCAGGTCGCTCTCGGTTTCGCACGGCACGATCATGTAGCGATCGGCGAAGGTCTTGCGGGCGGGCTTCTGGACGGTGGGGGTGCGGACGAAGGCCATGGTGAAACTCCTGATGCGAAAGGCGTCGCCTCTTGCTGACAGGATGAATATGAGACAGCATTACGCCAGTTTCGGACGTATCTCTGTGGAGAAGACATCTTGCGGCACGACAAGGCGGCCATGGTCATCGATCTGGCGCGGGGCATGGCGGCCAGCGCCGAGGGGCTGACGCTGAACGAGATGGCCGCTCAGCTGAACGTCGGCCGCCGCACGGCCGAGCGGATGCGCGACGCCGTGCTGATGCTGTTTCCGCAGGTCGAGGAGGTGTCCGACCCGCCGACCAAGCGCTGGCGCATCCGCGGCGGACTGTCGGCCTTTGAACAGGCGCCCACAGCGACCGAGATGCTGGAGCTGACCAAGGCGGCGGCCGCCCTACGCGCGGCGGGCGAACCGGCGCGGGCGGCGGCGTTGGAAAGCCTTGAGCGCAAGGTGAAGGCGGCGATGCGCTCGACCACCCTGAACCGCATGGCGCCGGATCTTGAGGCCTTGGTCCGGGCCGAGACCATCGCCGTCCAGGCCGGGCCGCGTCCCAGCGCCGACGAGACGGTGCTGGCCGAAATCCGCGGCGCGGTGCTGGCCGAGCGGCCGCTGAACTTCATCTACGCCCGACCGGGGGCCGAGGCGCGGACCCGCACCATGACGCCGTGCGGCCTGATGTTCGGCCGGGCCAACTATCTGGTGGCGGCGGACCGCGAGAGCGGGCGCATCCAGACCTTCCGTCTGGACCGGATGAGCGCGGTCGAGGCGGGCGAAGGCACGGCGCGTCCGCCTGAAGACTTCGATCTGGGCGCCTTCGCCAGCCAGTCCTTCGGCATCTATCAGGACGAGATCGAGGAGGTCGCCCTGCGCATCGCGCCCGAGGGCGCGGACGAGGCGCGCGGCTGGCGCTGGCACCCGACCCAGACGATCGAGGATCAGGCCGACGGCTCGCTCGTGGTGCGGTTCCGCGCCTCGGGGATGCGCGAACTGGCCTGGCACCTGTTCACCTGGGGCGAGCAGGCGACCATCCTGGGACCGGACCGGCTGAAGGCCGTGATGGCCGAGGCGCTCGCGGCGGCGGGCCGCGCCCTCGAACGGGCGTAAAGCTGAGCAAACCGTAAGGTGACGGGCCGGGTTCGGCCCCCTTAAGCTGCGCCGTTCACTGTGGGAGACTGCTCTTCGTGCGTCTGAAAGTCCTGTCCACGGCGGCCATTGCAGCCGCCATCCTGCTGACCGCCTGCGCCGCGACGCCGGCGCCCGGCCCCTGGAACGTCGAGGCGGCGCCGCAGGTGACGGTGACGCGTGAGGACGGGCGGCTGACGGTCGATTATGTCTTCAACCGTGACGCCGTGGTCTGGGCCTTCATGGATTCGGCGCTGATCTCCGACGTGCGCGAGCCGTGGCGGCCGCGCCAGTGGACAGTTCAGACGCCCGGCGTGGTGATGGAGCGACGCGGCCACTACGACATCATCCGCAGCGCAAACGGTGGCCCGGTGCCGCGCCATGTGCGTTTCAGCGTGACGCCCAAGGCGGTCGAGTTGGAGGCGGAATACAAGACCCTGGTCTTCTCGGACGGGGCGGTGGCGTTGCCGACGCGGCAGATGGACGTCTTCGCCCTGGGCTCGCCCGAGGCGGCGGAGGCGATGCCGGCGGACCTGAACGGAGTCGATCTGGACGGCGGGGCCTCGCGCGTGACCTGGCGCGACCTGGGCGGACCGGTGCTGTTCAACGGCGAACGCCACGCCGAACTGACGACGACGGGCGAGCGGTCCTATGTCCTTCTGGGGCAGGCGCGGGTGACGCCCGGCGAGGGGCTGACCACCGTCATGGACCCCAATCTGCCGCCGTGGATCGGCGAGAAGATCCGCGATTTCGCCCCGCGCGTGGGGGAGTTCTACCTGCAACGCCTGGGACGCCCCGGCTCGGGCGGGGACAACCCCGTCGTCATGGTGTCGTGGAACGGCCCGACCGAGCGGATGACCAGCATGGGCGGCAGCGTCCTGCCCGGCCTGATCGTCATGTCGTTCGAGGGGACCGGCGTGACCCGGCCGACGGCGGAGATGGAGCGGGTGTCGCGCTGGTTCATCGGCCATGAGAGCGCGCACTTCTGGCTGGGCCAGACGGTGCGTTACGAGTTCGCGCGCGACGCCTGGATCACCGAGGGCGGGGCCGACCTGATGGCGGTGCGGGCGCTGAAGGCGCTGGA
>DGIZ01000181.1:15320-15563 GCA_002386585.1 Brevundimonas sp. UBA4609
GCGGGCGCTGAAGGCGCTGGACCCGACCTATGACGACCGCAAGGCCCTGCAGGAAGAGGTCGACGACTGCGTGATCCTGAGCCAGGGGCGCCGCGTGGCCGAGGCGGGCGGACGCGGCGAGCACCGCGCCTATTACGCCTGCGGCGCCGTCTTCGCCATGACGGCCGAGGGCGCGCAGAAGCGGCGCGACGGCGGCGACTGGTTCGGCTTCCTGCGGCCCTTGCTGGACGCCAACCGCAGGGA
>DGIZ01000211.1:0-12657 GCA_002386585.1 Brevundimonas sp. UBA4609
TCTCGGGCTTGACCCGAGAATGACGGCGGAGGGGCTCACTGACGAGGCGTGGCGCGTGGGTCTATCGACGACGCGGGCTCAGGATGTCGCCCAGCCGGTCGGGCGTCCCCTCGATCCGCTCCAGGTGCGGATAGCGCAGGCCGTCGTGATAGTCGAAGCGCACCGTCTTGAAGATGTCGCCGTTCTTCAGGATCAGCTCGATCGGCTCCGACGAACCCTTGGCGGCGGTGACCGCCTCCTTCAGCACATCGGCCGAGGCCGCGCGGCCTCCGACGGCGACGACTTCCCAGCCCGAGGTCAGGCCCTGTTCGAACGCCGGGCCGCCCCACAGGACCGAGGTGAGCTTGTTCGACCCGTTCATCATGAAGCCGAGCGAATAGGTGAAGTCGTTGCGGCCGAGCTCCTTATACAGGGCGCCCATGTAGCCGGAGGGCTCCTCCTTGAAGACCAGGCGGTAGCCGCCCCGTTCGATGCCGTCGAGCGGGCCGCGCGAGCCGGGGCCGACCGCGTCCAGCCGTTCGCGCAGGAAGGCGGCCCAGTCGTTCGTCTGCACCCCGTTCAGCGTCGAGGTCACGTCGGTGAAGGTATAAGGGGCCGGGTCCCAGTTCCCGTCCTCGACGCCGAAGAAGGCCTTGGCGAAGTCGTCCAGAGACTTCTTCCCGCCCGTGCGCTCGCGGATCAGGGTGTCGGCGTCCAGCCAGATCAGCGAACCTTCGCGATAATAGTCCTCGCTGCGCTGATAGGAGCTCCACGGCTGTGGGCGGCGCTGGCTGATGATGGGGTCGTTGGTAGTGTCCTGCATGGCGCGCCACTGGCGGCCGGGGATGTTCTGGAAGCTGGCGGCGGTCATGGCCAGCACGTCCAGCGCCTGCTGCTTGCTCATCAGGCCCGCGCGGGCGGTCAGCACCAGTCCCCAATACTGCGTCTGGCCCTCATAGACCCACATCAGGGAGTTCTGCAGCGGCTCGTTCAGATTGGGCGTCAGCTGATCGGCTGGGCGGCGCCATTTGCCGTTCCAGCTGTGCGTATACTCGTGACCCAGCAGGTCGCGATCGGCCAGGGTCGCCTCGCGGTCGGTGAAATACTTCACATCGGCGCTGTTCTCGGACGAGCGGTGGTGCTCCAGGCCGATGCCGCCCAGCTTGTCCGTCACCGCCAGCAGGAAATCGTAGTGGTTGAAGTGGCGCGCGTCGAACAGACGGTCCGCCTGCTGAACCAGATTGCGGTGCAGTTGGATATGTTCGTCGCTCGCCTCCAGCATCTTGGCCGTGTCCGCCACCACGTTCAGGCGCACCGGCGAGCGGCCGCCCGGATCCAGGTCGATCTGGCGATAGTGGGCGCCGGCGAAGACGGGGCTGTCTGCCAGATGCTCCAGCGTGATGGGCGCGAAGGTCGCCAGGCCGTTCTCGAAGCTGACGGTGTCCAGGGCGGCGCCGTAGTTCCAGCCCTGGGGCAGTTTCAGCGTCGGCTGGAAGGTGATCTGGCGCGAGTAATAGCCCGCCGGATACAGAAGGGTCTTGTCCCACTGGACGTTGACCATTTCCGGGGTGACGGTGACGCGGCCCTGGGCGCCCTCGATGGGCGTCAGCCACTGGAAGGCGGCCTGGACCTCGGTGACGCCGGCGGGAACTTCGATCTGATAGGCCCAGGGCTGGACGGTGTTGCGCACCCATTCCAGCCGCTGTCCGTCGGCGGTGAAGGTCAGGCCGCCGACGTTGGCGACCGGGCCGACCGGGCCGTGATGGCCGGGAATCCACTGCGGATAGAAGAGGATCAGCGGGCCGGGGCCGCTGACGGGAATGGTCTGGCGCACCTGGATCAGGCGGCGGTCGATGTCGGTGGCGTCGACGTCCAGCCTGATGACGCCGGGATAGGCCTCGTCCCTGGCTGTCGGGATCGGCGCCAGGGCGACGGGCAGGGCGGGCGTGCCGACCTGCGCCAGAGCCGAACCGGCGCTGAACAGCAAGGCGGAGGCGCAGGCGGTGACAAGCAGGCGGGTGGCGGGACGCATCATCAGGGGGACTTTCCGGCAAGGCGGCGAGGACGCGGCAGATCACTGCGCGTCGAGGCTATGGTCAAGCCCGACGTGGGCGGATGAATTCGCCGTCATGTTTGGGTCGTCTGCGCGCAGACGGATTTCGCCGGCTCCGATTGCGTACTAGCGTGACGGCGGCATCACAAGACGAGGGAGATCACATGGACGGGAAGCGGATTCTGGCGAGCGTCGCCGCTGTGCTGGCGATCTCGGCGTCGTCGTCGACAGGCGCGGCCCAGATGGCGCCTGATCGCGCCCGCCACGAACCCGTGATCGAGACCGGCGACGTCGACCGCTTCTACGCGCTTTACGACAGCGCCGCCGGGCGGCCGACCGCAGATCAGCTTCAGGCCTATCTGGATGAGGGCTCCACCGGTCTGACGCACCTGGCGAAGGTGCGCAGGGTGACCGGCGCGAGGATGGCGGACGCCATGGCTGCTCGACCCGAAATCTATGTCGAGGCGCGGGCCTGCGCCGACCACCTGCCGCGCGTCCGTGCGCGGGTCGCCGAGGGGCTGGCCCGCTTCATCGATCAATATCCCGAGGCGCAGTTTCCGTCGGCGACCTTTGTGATCGGCCGTGGCCGCCCGGTCGCGGTCGGCAGTCCGGTGGATGGAATCCAGGTGGGGTTGGAGGCGCTCTGCGCCACCGACTTCATCAATCCCGATATCGAAGACCGTTTCGTGGGGGTTCTGATCCACGAATATGTTCACACCCAACAGGCGCCCGAACTGACCGAGAAGGAGCAATTTACGGTGCTGGAGGTGTCGATGGCGGAGGGCGTCGCGGAGTTCGTCACCGAACTGATGATCGGCGCGCCGGCCTATGCCTATCTCGCGCCGCAGACTCGAGGTCGCGAACTCGAGATCGAGACCGCCTTCGTCGCCGATCAGGACAAGACCGACCTGTCGGCCTGGGTCTATAATTCGACGCCTGAGAAGCCGGGGGACCTCGGCTATTGGGTCGGCTACCGGATCGCCAAGGCCTACTACAGGAACGCGCCGGACAAACGCGAAGCCTTGCGGCAGATCCTGCAGATCACGGACGTCAAGGCGTTCATGGCGGCGAGCGGCTGGCTCCCTGGCATGGACCTGAGTTAGCCCGCCGGATTCACTTCCAGCAGTTCGACCGTGAAGCGCAGGGCCGAGTTGGCCGGAATTTCCGTCCCCATCCAGCGCGAACCGTAGGCCAGGTCGGCGGGGATGACGAACTCATAGGTCTCGCCCTCGCGCATCAGGGCCACGCCCTCGGTCCAGCCCTTGATGACTCGGTTCAGCGGGAAGGTCGCCGGCTCGTTGCGCGAATAGGAGCTGTCGAACTCGCGCCCGTCGATGAAGGTGCCGCGATAGTGGACCTTGACCGTGTCGGTCGCAGTGGGTTGCGCGCCCTCGGGGTTGGCCTTGCTGACGAGGCGATATTGCAGGCCGGACTCGGTCGAGGTCCAGCCGCGACGCTGGCTGTTCCACATCAGATAGGCGGCCTGGCCGACCTCCCAGTTCTCCTGGGTCGCGGGGCCGACCGCCTCTCGCAGGCCGGGATAGCCGACATCCGGCGTCGAGGCGCAGGCGGCCAGAGACAGGGACAGCGATAGGGTGGCGAGAGCGGGCAGGGCGATGTGCTTCATAAGGCTAGGCTTATCACGCTGATCGAAACTGTCGACTGGGCGTGTGAAGGGCCTTTATTTCGCCGAAGAAGGGCGTATATATGCGCGCTCCGCAGATTCCATGAATCCCGCGCGAAAGCGCCGAGGCCCGGTTTGTCGCCCTCCGACCGGTGCGAAGGCGTCGCCCCTCCCCAAGGGGGCGGATACATCCAGGCGTCCTGATCCGCATGCGGATCGAGGGTGGGCGCCGAGAGACATTTACGGTCACGGATCGCCGGTCGGCGCGCCGTGGCTGCTGCATTGAGAGCGGGCCTCGCAAGGGGCCGCGATTGGGAAAACAGAATGGCCAAGTCCACCGACGGTCTCGCCTTGGGTAAGATCGCTGCCGCCACGTCGTTCACCGGCAAGAAGCGCATTCGCTACAGCTTCGGGCGCATCCCCGAAGCCGTGCAGATGCCGAACCTGATCGAGGTTCAGCGCGCTTCCTATGAGCAGTTCCTGCAGCGCGAGTCGCGCCCCGGCCTGCGCAACGACGAGGGCATCGAAGCGGTCTTCAAGTCGGTCTTCCCGATCAAGGACTTCAATGAGCGCGCCGTCCTGGAATACGTCTCCTACGAGTTCGAAGACCCGAAGTACGACGTCGAGGAATGCATCCAGCGCGACATGACCTATGCCGCGCCGCTGAAGGTCAAGCTGCGCCTGATCGTCTTTGAGACCGAGGAAGAAACGGGCGCCCGTTCGGTCAAGGACATCAAGGAGCAGGACGTCTACATGGGCGACATCCCGCTCATGACGGACAAGGGCACCTTCATCGTCAACGGCACCGAGCGCGTGATCGTCTCGCAGATGCACCGTTCGCCGGGCGTCTTCTTCGACCACGACAAGGGCAAGACCCACTCCTCGGGCAAGCTGCTGTTCGCCGCCCGCGTGATCCCCTATCGCGGCTCGTGGCTGGACTTCGAGTTCGACGCCAAGGACATCGTCTATGTCCGCATCGACCGTCGCCGCAAGCTGCCCGCCACCACCTTCCTCTATGCCCTGGGCATGGACGGGGAAGAGATCCTCAAGACCTTCTACGAGACGGTTCCGTACGAGAAGCGCGGCGAAGGCTGGGTCACCCCCTACAAGCCGGAACGCTGGCGTGGCGTGAAGCCGGAGTTCGACCTGGTCGACGCCGACACCGGCGAAGTGGTCGCCCCGGCCGGTCAGAAGATCAGCGCCCGCGCCGCCAAGAAGCTGGCCGACGGCGGCCTGAAGTCGCTGTCGCTGGCGGCTGACGCCCTGCTGACCAAGTATCTGGCTTCGGACGCCGTCAACTTCCAGACCGGCGAGATCTACGCCGAGGCGGGCGACGAACTGGACGCCGCCACGATCGAGCTGCTGGAAGCCAACGGCTTCACCACCATCGACGTGCTGGATATCGACCACGTCACGGTCGGCGCCTACATGCGCAACACCCTGCGCGTGGACAAGAACACGGGCCGCGAGGACGCGCTGTTCGACGTCTATCGCGTCATGCGCCCGGGCGAGCCGCCGACGCCGGAAGCGGCCGAGGCCATGTTCAACTCCCTGTTCTTCGACGCCGAGCGCTACGACCTGTCGGCCGTCGGCCGCGTGAAGATGAACATGCGTCTGGAAACCCCCGAAGTTTCTGACGAAATCCGCGTCCTGCAGAAGGACGACGTGCTGAAGGTGCTGCAAATCCTGGTCGGCCTGAAGGACGGCCGCGGCGAGATCGACGACATCGACAACCTGGGCAACCGTCGCGTGCGTTCGGTCGGCGAGCTGCTGGAAAACCAGTACCGGGTCGGTCTGCTGCGCATGGAGCGCGCCATCAAGGAGCGCATGTCCTCGGTCGATATCGACACGGTCATGCCGCACGACCTGATCAACGCCAAACCGGCCGCCGCCGCGGTTCGCGAGTTCTTCGGCTCGTCGCAGCTGTCGCAGTTCATGGACCAGACCAACCCGCTGTCGGAAATCACCCACAAGCGCCGCCTCTCGGCGCTTGGCCCGGGCGGTCTGACGCGCGAGCGCGCGGGCTTTGAAGTCCGCGACGTTCACCCGACGCACTATGGCCGCATCTGCCCGATCGAAACGCCGGAAGGCCCGAACATCGGTCTGATCAACTCCTTGGCCACCCACGCCCGCGTGAACAAGTACGGCTTCATCGAAAGCCCGTACCGTCGCGTGGTCGAAGGCAAGGCGACGGACGAGGTGGTCTACATCTCGGCCATGGAAGAGGCGAAGCACGTCATCGCCCAGGCCAACATCGACCTGAAGGACGGCGAGATCGTCGAGGAGCTGGTGCCGGGCCGTATCAACGGCGACTCCCAGCTGCTGACCAAGGAAACGGTCGACATGATGGACGTGTCGCCGAAACAGGTCGTTTCGGTCGCCGCCGCCCTGATCCCCTTCCTGGAAAACGACGACGCCAACCGCGCGCTGATGGGCGCCAACATGCAGCGTCAGGCCGTGCCTCTGGTGCAGTCGGACGCGCCGCTGGTCGGCACCGGCATGGAAGCGGTCGTGGCCGTGGACTCCGGCGCCGTGGTGATCGCCCGTCGTGACGGCGTAGTCGAGCAGATCGACGGCACCCGTATCGTCGTGCGCGCCACGGGCGAAGTGGACGCCGGTCGCTCGGGCGTCGACATCTATCGTCTGTCGAAGTTCCAGCGCTCCAACCAGTCGACCTGCATCAACCAGCGCCCGATCGTGCGCGTGGGCGATGAGGTGAAGGCCGGCGACGTGATCGCCGACGGTCCGTCGACGGACCTGGGCGAACTGGCTCTGGGTCGCAACGTCCTGGTCGCCTACATGCCCTGGAACGGCTACAACTTCGAAGACTCCATCCTGATCTCCGAGCGCATCGTGCGCGACGACATCTTCACCTCCATCCACCTCGAAGAGTTCGAAGTGATGGCGCGTGATACGAAGCTTGGGCCGGAAGAAATCACCCGCGACATCCCGAACGTCGGCGAGGAGGCCCTGCGCAACCTCGACGAGGCGGGCATCGTGGCCATCGGCGCCGAAGTCCAGCCGGGCGACATCCTAGTCGGCAAGGTGACGCCGAAGGGCGAAAGCCCGATGACCCCGGAAGAGAAACTGCTGCGCGCCATCTTCGGCGAGAAGGCTTCGGACGTGCGCGACACCTCGCTGCGTCTGCCGCCCGGCGTCGCCGGCACCATCGTCGACGTGCGCGTGTTCAACCGCCACGGCATCGACAAGGACGAGCGCGCCATGGCCATCGAGCGCGCCGAGATCGAACGTCTGGGCAAGGACCGCGACGACGAGCTCAAGATCCTTGAGCGCAACGTCTACGGCCGCGTGAAGCCGCTGCTGCTCGGCAAGACCGCCGTGTCCGGCCCGAAGGGCATGGGCCGCGGCGAGGTCACCGAAGAGAAGCTGGCCGAAGTGTCCAAGGGCCTGTGGTGGCAGGTCGCCCTCGACGACGAGAAGGCGATGGGCGAGCTGGAGGCCATGAAGAAGCAGTTCGAGGACGCCCGTAAGGCCCTCGACCGCCGCTTCGAGGACAAGGTCGAGAAGCTGCAGCGCGGCGACGAGATGCCGCCCGGCGTCATGAAGATGGTCAAGGTCTTCGTGGCCGTGAAGCGCAAGCTGCAGCCGGGCGACAAGATGGCCGGCCGTCACGGCAACAAGGGCGTCATCTCCAAGATCCTGCCGATCGAGGACATGCCGCACCTGGACGACGGCACCCACGTCGACATCGTTCTGAACCCGCTGGGCGTGCCGTCGCGCATGAACATCGGCCAGATCTTCGAGACCCACCTGGGTTGGGCCGCCGCCGGCCTGGGCAAGCAGATCAAGGGCTTGCTCGAGCAGTGGATGGACGGCGGCATGCGCGACGCCCTGGTGTCGCGTCTGACCCAGATCTACGGCGCCGACACCCCGCTGCCGCAGAGCGACGAAGAACTGATCGAGTTGGCCCAGAACCTGTCCAAGGGCGTTCCGTTCGCGACTCCGGTCTTCGACGGTGCGCGCATCTCGGACATCGAGGACCTGCTGGAATCGGCGGATCTGGATCGTTCGGGTCAGTCGATCCTGTACGACGGTCAAACCGGCGAGCAGTTCAAGCGTCCGGTCACGGTCGGCTATGTGTACATGCTGAAGCTGCACCACCTGGTCGACGACAAGATCCACGCCCGTTCGATCGGCCCGTACTCGCTCGTCACCCAGCAGCCGCTGGGCGGTAAGGCGCAGTTCGGCGGTCAGCGCTTCGGGGAAATGGAGGTCTGGGCTCTGGAAGCTTACGGCGCCGCCTACACCCTGCAGGAAATGCTGACGGTGAAGTCGGACGACGTGGCCGGCCGGACCAAGGTCTACGAGGCCATCGTCCGCGGCGACGACAGCTTCGAGGCCGGCATCCCCGAGTCCTTCAACGTGCTGGTGAAGGAAATGCGCTCGCTGGGCCTGAACGTGGAGCTGGAAAACAGCTGACCGGATCAAGCGCCCTTCCTCGCCTCGGCGGGGGAGGGCGGTCCGCCTGTTCTCCTCTCTGAATGATTTTCGCGGGGCAGCCCCGCAGAAGGAATAAAGATGAACCAGGAAGTCCTGAACATCTTCAACCCGGTTCCGGTCACGCCGACCTTCGACCAGATCAAGATCGCCCTGGCCTCGCCGGAGAAGATCCGCTCGTGGTCGTTCGGCGAGATCAAGAAGCCGGAAACCATCAACTACCGTACGTTCAAGCCTGAGCGTGACGGCCTGTTCTGCGCCCGTATCTTTGGCCCGACCAAGGACTACGAATGCCTGTGCGGCAAGTACAAGCGCATGAAGTACAAGGGCATCATCTGCGAGAAGTGCGGCGTTGAGGTCACCCTGGCCCGCGTCCGCCGCGAGCGCATGGGCCACATCGACCTGGCCGCCCCGGTCGCCCACATCTGGTTCCTGAAGTCGCTGCCGAGCCGCATCTCGCTGATGCTGGACATGGCGCTGAAGGACGTCGAGCGCGTCCTGTACTTCGAGAACTACATCGTCACCGAGCCGGGCCTGACCCCGCTGAAGCAGAACCAGCTGCTGACGGAAGACGAATTCTATCACTATCAGGAAGAGTTCGGCGACGACGGCTTCACCGCCGAGATCGGCGCCGAGGCGGTCCGCAACCTGCTGATGGCGATCGACCTGAACGCCGAGGCCGAGAAGCACCGCGCCGAACTGGCCGACAATCCGTCGGAGCTGAAGGCCAAGAAGGCGTCCAAGCGCCTGAAACTGCTGGAAGCCTTCATCGAGTCGGGCAACAAGCCCGAGTGGATGATCCTGACCATCGTGCCGGTCATCCCGCCGGAACTGCGCCCGCTGGTGCCGCTGGACGGCGGCCGGTTCGCTACGTCGGACCTGAACGACCTCTATCGCCGGGTCATCAACCGGAACAACCGCCTGAAGCGCCTGATCGAGCTGCGCGCGCCGGACATCATCATCCGCAACGAAAAGCGGATGCTGCAGGAGTCGGTCGACGCCCTGTTCGACAACGGCCGTCGCGGTCGCGTCATCACCGGCGCGAACAAGCGTCCGCTGAAGTCGCTGGCCGACATGCTGAAGGGCAAGCAGGGCCGCTTCCGCCAGAACCTGCTGGGCAAGCGCGTCGACTACTCGGGCCGTTCGGTCATCACCGTGGGCCCGGAGCTGAAGCTGCACGAGTGCGGCCTGCCGAAGAAGATGGCGCTGGAGCTGTTCAAGCCGTTCATCTACGCGCGTCTGGACGCCAAGGGCCTGTCGGGCACCGTCAAGCAGTCCAAGCGCATGGTCGAGCGCGAACAGCCGGCCGTCTGGGACATCCTGGACGAGGTCATCCGCGAGCACCCGGTTCTGCTGAACCGCGCGCCGACGCTGCACCGTCTGGGCATCCAGGCGTTCGAGCCCAAGCTGATCGAGGGCAAGGCCATCCGCCTGCACCCGCTGGTCTGTACGGCGTTCAACGCTGACTTCGACGGCGACCAGATGGCCGTGCACGTCCCGCTGAGCCTCGAGGCCCAGCTGGAAGCGCGCGTGCTGATGATGTCGACGAACAACATCCTGTCGCCCGCCAACGGCAAGCCGATCATCGTGCCGTCGCAGGACATCGTCCTGGGCCTGTACTACCTGTCGCTGGTCAAGGAGAACCAGCCGGGCGAAGGCAAGCTGTTCGCCAACATGGGCGAGATCGACGCCGCGCTGGACGCCCAGGTCGTCAAGCTGCACACCAAGATCAAGGCGCGCTGGACCGAGATGAATGCGGACGGCGAACTGATCACCAAGGTGATCGACACCACGCCGGGCCGGATGAAGCTGGGCGCCCTGCTGCCGCACAACCCGAACATCGGCTACCGCCTGCTCGAGAAGAACCTGACCAAGAAGGAAATCGGCAACCTGATCGATCAGGTCTACCGTCACTGCGGTCAGAAGGCGACGGTCATCTTCGCCGACCAGATGATGCAGATGGGCTTCCGCGAAGCGGCCAAGGCCGGTATCTCGGTGGGCAAGGACGACATCGTCATCCCCGCCAAGAAGGAAGCCCTGGTCAACGAGACCCGCACCCAGGTCGAGGAGTACGAGCAACAATACGCCGACGGCCTGATTACCAAGGGCGAGAAGTACAACAAGGTCGTCGACGCCTGGGCCAAGGCCACGGACAAGATCGCCGATGAGATGATGGGCGAAATCGCCCAGCCGCGGGTCCTGATCAAGGGTCAGGAGCCGGACATCAACTCGGTCTTCATGATGGCCAACTCGGGCGCCCGTGGTTCGCAGGCTCAGATGAAGCAGCTGGGCGGGATGCGCGGCTTGATGGCCAAGCCCTCGGGCGAGATCATCGAGACGCCGATCATCTCGAACTTCAAGGAAGGCCTGACCGTCCTTGAATACTTCAACTCGACCCACGGCGCCCGTAAGGGTCTGGCCGACACCGCCCTGAAGACCGCCAACTCGGGTTACCTGACCCGTCGTCTGGTGGACGTGGCGCAGGACTCCATCGTCACCGAGGAAGACTGCGGCTCGACGCGCGGCATCACCCTGCGCGCCGTGGTCGAAGGCGGCGACGTGCTCGTCTCGCTGGGCCAGCGCGTCCTGGGCCGTTACGCGGCCGAGGACATCAAGGAGCCGGGCGGCGAGGTCCTGTATCCTGCGGACACCTATCTGCAGGAAGAGGAAGTCGAGATGATCGACAAGGTGGGCGTCCAGTCCATCAAGGTCCGCTCGGCCCTGACCTGTGAAGCCGACACCGGCATCTGCGCGACCTGCTACGGCCGTGACCTGGCGCGCGGCACCAACGTCAACATCGGCGAAGCGGTCGGCGTCATCGCCGCCCAGTCGATCGGCGAGCCGGGCACCCAGCTGACGATGCGGACCTTCCACATCGGCGGTACGGCCCAGGTGGCGGAAACCTCCTTCTTCGAGGCGACCAACGCGGGCGTCATCAAGGTCGTCGGCCCGACGGTTATCGCCGCCCACGGCGACCCGGTGGCCATGAGCCGCAACGTCGTGGTCACCGTGACCGTCGACGGCAAGGATCGCGAATCCTACAAGGTGCCTTACGGCGCGCGTCTGCGCGTCAAGGACGGCGGCGAGGTGGCCAAGAACCAGCGCCTGGCCGAGTGGGACCCGTACACCACCCCGATCCTGACGGAAGTCGGCGGCGTGGTGCGTTTCGAGGATCTGGTCGACGGCCTGTCGGTCAAGGAAGAGACGGACGAGGCCACGGGCATCGCCCAGCGCGTCGTCTCCGACTGGCGCGCCAGCCCGCGCGGCGCGGACCTGCGTCCGGCCATGGGCGTCACCCAGGGCGACAGCTACGCCAAGCTGTCGAGCGGTTCTGACGCGCGCTATCTGCTGCCCGTCGGCGCCATCCTGTCGGTGGCCAACGGCGACGAGACCAAGCCGGGCGACATCATCGCCCGTATCCCGACCGAAGGCGCCAAGACCCGCGACATCACCGGCGGTCTGCCGCGCGTGGCGGAACTGTTCGAAGCCCGTCGTCCGAAGGATTGCGCGGTCATCGCCGAGATGGACGGTCGCGTCGAGTTCGGTCGCGACTACAAGAACAAGCGCCGCATCAAGATCACCCCGGAAGTCGACGCAGACGGCAACCAGGGCGAGGCGGTCGAGTTCCTGATCCCGAAGGGCAAGCACATCTCCGTCCACGACGGCGATCTGATCCAGAAGGGCGACTACATCATCGACGGCAATCCGGATCCGCACGACCTGCTGCGCATCCAGGGCGTCGAGGCGCTGGCCGAGTATCTGGTGAACGAAGTGCAGGAGGTCTACCGACTGCAGGGCGTGCCGATCAACGACAAGCACATCGAGGTCATCGTCCGTCAGATGCTGCAGAAGGTCGAGGTCATCGACTCGGCCGAGACGACGCTCATCAAGGGCGACCACGTCGATCGCGTCGAAGTCGACATCGAGAACGCCAAGGTCGAGAAGCGCGGCGGCCGCATCGCTACCGTGCAGCCGGTCCTGCTGGGCATCACCAAGGCGTCGCTGCAGACCCGCAGCTTCATCTCGGCGGCCTCGTTCCAGGAGACGACCCGCGTCCTCACCGAGGCTTCGGTCCACGGCAAGAAGGACACGCTGGAAGGCCTGAAGGAGAACGTGATCGTGGGTCGTCTGATCCCGGCCGGTACGGGCTCCTACCTGCGCAGCCTGCAGAAGATCGCCAACGAGCGTGACGCTGAGCTGACCCAGGCCCGCGAAGACGCGGTCGAGCCGCTTCCCGCGGATCTGGCCCTGGAACTGGAGCAGTCGGCCGACTGATCCGGGTTCAGACCTGAAAGACTGAAGGGGGCGGCGTCGAAAGGCGCCGCTCTTTTTTTATGGCCTACCGCGCTGCGCGCTGCTTGAGGCCGTGAGGCGGGCGCCGCTGCGCCTTTTGCTTCCTTCTCCCCTTGTGGGAGAAGGTGTCATGCGCAGCATGACGGATGAGGGGTGGCGCAGAGCTTGGATTCAGCCTCTCTCAGCCGGCGACGCAGAGACCCCTCATCCGAGCGCCTGCGGCGCCCAGCTTCTCCCGCAAGGGGAGAAG
>DGIZ01000211.1:12881-13405 GCA_002386585.1 Brevundimonas sp. UBA4609
CCGCAAGGGGAGAAGGATCAGATTGATCACGGTTCGCGCGGGTTGGCGGCGCCGGGCGTCATCGGGCGGCCGGAGGCGGGAGCGCCGTCGCGGCGGGTCTGGACATTGCGGTTGGAGTCCATCTGCATCGAGGAATCCAGGTGCGCGCCCGCGCAGCCCGTGCCGAAGTTGGAGCCTGGGCAGTCCTGAGGCGCGAGCACCCCGACCCCGCCGCTGAGCGGTCGACGCTGGGCCTCGTAGCGCTGCATCTCGCGCGCGCCTTCGCGGGCGAAGCGGGCGTCGCGCTCTGCGTTGCCGGTGCCGGTGATGCGGCCGTTCTCTGCGCCCTGCGCCGCCCGGGCGTTGAACCGTTCCTCGCAGATGATCTCTTCGCCTCGACGAAGCAGTTGGTCCGCAGGGCATCCGGCGGGGGAGGTGCGCAAGGCGCGGGCGTTGCGCCCGGACTGACCCTCAGGCGTCACGCGCCAGGCGTCGGAAATGCCGTCCACGCCTGACGCGGCGGCTGAAGGCGCGCCCGGCGCGGG
>DGIZ01000210.1:0-176 GCA_002386585.1 Brevundimonas sp. UBA4609
GACCGAGGGCGGCAGGGCGGTGCTGAAGATGAAGCCCGGCGCGTGGCTGCGCACGAAATCGACCGCCGCCGTATCGCCCGCCACATAGCCGCCCATGGCGCCGAACCCCTTGCTGAGGGTGCCCTGAATCATGCTGATGCGGTGCGACTGGCCGTCGCGTTCGGCCACGCCCGCGC
>DGIZ01000210.1:460-8281 GCA_002386585.1 Brevundimonas sp. UBA4609
GTGAACCTCGTCCAGATAGGTGAAGGCGCCATGTTTCTCGGCCACGTCGCAGATCGCAGCGATGGGGGCGAAATCACCGTCCATCGAATAGCAGCTCTCGAAACAGACCAGCTTGGGTCGATAGCGGCAGACCCCGCTCATCAGCCGATCCAGATCGCGCCAGTCATTGTGGGCGAAGATGTGCTTCTCCACGCCCGAGCGCCGCATCCCTTCGATCATGGAGGCGTGGTTCAGGGCGTCGGAAAAGATCACCGCCCCCGGCAGGCGCGACGCCAGCGTCGACAGGGCCGCATCATTGGCCGCATAGCCCGAGGTGAACAGCAACGCCGCCTCCTTGCCGTGCAGATCGGCCAGATCGCGCTCCAGCAGGACGTGTTCGTGGCTGGTGCCCGAGATGTTGCGCGTACCGCCCGCGCCGGCTCCATAGGTGCGGATCGCGCCCTGCGCCGCCTCAACCACCTCGGGATGGACGCCCATCGACAGATAGTCGTTCGAGCACCAGATGGTGATGGTCCGCTCGCGCCGGTGATCCCAGGCGTAGGGCGCGCCCTTCGACAGCCGCTCCAGATCGGCGAAGACGCGATAGCGGCCCTCCTGCTTCAGATCGTCCAGATCGCGGCTGAAGAAGTCGGCGAAGTCGAAAGCGCCCATGACATCACATCCCATCACAGGACGGGCGGCGACATTGCCATCCCGCCGGGGGCGTGACACCTAACGCTGGATTGGCCGGATCATTCCGGCCACTTTGGAAAGAAGCCGCAGACCATTGCTGAAGCGCGCCCAGCTGGAATCCGTTCAGGCCTTCATGGACCACCCGGCCCAGTCCGGCCTGCCCCTGCACGCCCGCATCCAGCGCGCCGTGCGCCAGTTGATCGTCGAACGGTCGCTGACAGCGGGGCGGCCCCTGCCCTCGTCGCGGACGCTGGCCCGGTCGCTGGGCGTGTCGCGCGATACGGTCGAGACGGCCTATGCCCAGCTTCACGCCGAGGGCTTCATCGAGCGGCGCGTCGGCAGCGGCAGCTTCGTCTGCGAGCTGACCGAACTGGGCCTGAAGCGCGGGGTGCTGCGCCCGGCGGGCCGCCGCCCGGCCCTGCTACCGGCGACGGCGCCGACGCTCAGCAAGCGCGGGCAGGCGATGGCCGACAGCGGAGGTCTGCGCGATCCCTACGCCCCGCTGGCCTTTTCGCCCGGCGTGCCGGAGACACGGCTGTTTCCCTTCGCCCAGTGGGACCGGCTGCATCGCCAGACCCTGCGCGAGGAGGGCGCCGCCGCCCTGCATCACGGCGACCCGCAGGGCCATCCGCGCCTGCGCCGCGCCATCGCCGGCTATGTGAACCTGGAGCGCGGCGCGCGGGCCGATCCCGACCAGATCCTGATCCTGACCAGTTCCCAGCAGGCCCTGTCGCTGTGCGCGCGAGTTCTGGCCGATCCCGGCGACGGCGTCTTCATCGAAGACCCGGCCTATCAGGGCGCCGCCAAGGCGCTGGACGCGGCGGGCTTGAAACGCCTGCCCGTGGCGGTCGACGCACAGGGGCTGCGGACCGACGACCTGCTGGTCCGACGCGAGGACGGGCGGGCGGTCTTCGTCACTCCCTCGCACCAGTTTCCGACCGGACGCACCCTGTCGCTGGACCGGCGGCTGGCCCTGATCCAGTGGGCGACCGAGCATGACGCCTGGATTCTGGAAGACGATTACGACAGCGAGTTCCACTACGCCGGGCGGCCCACGGCCTGCGTTCAGGGCTTGGACCCGCACGACCGGACCCTCTATCTGGGCACCTTCACCAAGTCGCTGTTTCCGGGGCTGAGGCTGGCCTATCTGATCCTGCCGCGCCCGCTGGTCGAGCCGATGGTGGCGGCGCGCAGCCTGATGGACGGCTTCACCGCCTCGGTGGCCCAGCTGACGCTGGCCCGGTTCATCGAAGACGGCCGGTTCGGCGCCTATGTCCGCATCATGCGCGGCGTCTATGCGGAACGGCTGGACGCGCTGGAGGCGGCGGTGAGGGCGCGCCTGCCCCACGTCGTCACCCCCGACCGGCCTGTCGGTGGCTTACAAATGCCCTGCTTCCTGAAGGACGGCTTTGACGAGGCCGAGACGGTGCGCGCGGCTCGGCGCGTCGGCGTTCACCTGACCGGCCTGACGCCCCTGCACGACGCGGGCGCGGGCCGCCCCGGCTGGCTGATGGGCTTCGCCGCCTCGACCCCGGCCGAGATGGACGCCGCCGTCGAGAAGCTGGCGAAGCTGTTCCCTGCGTGATCGACGCTTACAAAGCGGTCTGACGTTCTGCGCCGACGTGGCGGGGAATGGCCGGGACAGCGCCGTCTAAGGTGCGGAGGTCGGCGGTCAGCCGACGCCGTGAGAGTTCCCGTCCCTTGCCTGCCCTCGCCCTGTTTCCGACCGATCAGCCGGGCCGCCGATCCGACCACGGCGGCGGCCGGATTCGCGTCTCCCTAAGCACCGTCGCCGCCAACTATCGCGCCATGCGGGACAGGATCGCCCCCGCCGCCTGCGCCGCCGTGGTCAAGGCCGACGCCTATGGTCTGGGCGCGGCCCGCATCGCGCCCGCCCTCTATGACGCCGGATGCCGCGCCTTCTTCGTCGCCCATCTGTTCGAGGCGATGGAACTGCGCCGCGTCCTGCCCGCCGACGCCGAGCTGTTCGTGCTGAACGGCCTGGCGCCGGGCGCCGAATACGCCGCCCTCGCCGCCGGGGCGATCCCGGTGCTGAACAGCCGCGAGCAGATGCAGGGCTGGGCGCGTCTGGGCCGGGCGGTAGGGCGGCCTCTCGCGGCGGCGATCCAGTTCGACACCGGTATGTCGCGGCTGGGCCTGCCGCCCGAGGACGCCGCATGGACCTTTGACCCCGATGGCCCGATCCGCTGGATCGAACCGCGCCTGATCCTCAGCCATCTGGCCGTCGCCGACACCCCCGGCCATGCGGGCAATGCGCGCCAGCGTCAGGCCTTCGAGCGCATACTGGCCCACGCGCCGCCGGACGTTGCGCGCTCGCTGGCCAACTCGGCCGGGTGCTGGCTGGGGCCTGATTATCACTATGACCTGTGCCGCGTCGGAGCGGCCCTGTTCGGACTGGACGCCTCGCCCTCGGCGCGGCCCATGCAGCCGGTGGTCGAGGTGACGGGCCGCGTCATCCAGACCCGCGCCGTGCCTGCGGGCGCGGGCGTCGGCTACGGCTGGGCGGTCACGGCGGCGAAGGGAATGCGTCTGGCGACCATCGGCGTGGGCTATGCCGACGGCTGGCCGCGCCAGTTGTCGGCCACCGGCGCCGCCGCGTTCGAGGGGCGGTTGCTGCCCTTCGTCGGGCGCATCTCGATGGACAGTCTGGTCGTGGATATCAGCGCCCTGCCGCCCGATGCGCTGAAGGCGGGCGATCAGATGGAGTTGCTCGGCCCGAACCGTACGCCGGAACAACTGGCGCTGGACGGCGCGACCATCGACTATGAAGTCATCGCGCGGCTGGGCCGCCGCCTGTGCCGGGAGTATGTTTCGTGACCCTTTCACCTGAAAACCTCGAACGCTTCGGGCCTGACCCGCGCGAGCGGTTCGCCGCCAATCTGGCGCTGGTCCATCGCCGCATCGCCGCCGCCTGCGAACAGGTGGGACGGCCGATCGACTGCGTGCGTCTGTTGCCGATCACCAAGACGGTTCCGGCCGAAATCCTGCGCCTGGCCTGGGCCGCGGGCGTCACCGACTTCGGCGAGAACAAGCTGCAGGAGGCCCGCGACAAGGCCGAGGCCATGGCCGACCTGTCGATGCGCTGGCACGTCGTCGGCCACCTGCAATCGAACAAGGTCAAATACCTGACCCGTCTGGCGGACGAGTTCCATGCGCTGGACAGTCTCAAGCTGGCCGAAGTCCTGAACAAGCGGCTGGAGACCGACGGGCGCGACATGAAGGTCTATGTCCAGGTCAACACCTCGGGCGAAGAGAGCAAGTTCGGCCTGCACCCCGACGACGCGCTGGACTTCATCGAACGGCTGGAGGCCTTCCCCCGGCTGAAGCCGCAGGGGCTGATGACGCTGGCCGTGTTCAGCGACGATCCCGACCGGGTGCGGCCCTGCTTCACCCTGTTGCGGTCCCTGCGCGACAAAGCCGAGCGCATAGATGCGCGCATCACCGGCCTGTCGATGGGCATGACCGGCGACTACGAACTGGCCGTGCGCGAAGGCGCGACCGTGGTGCGCGTCGGACAGGCCATCTTCGGCCCGCGCCCGACGCCGAACGCCCACTACTGGCCCGGTCTGGCCTGAGCCAGTTGGCCTGATTTTCCTCCCCTCCCCGGAGTAACCGCGTGACCATTCCCTTCATCGATCTTCTCAGCCAGCGCCGACGCATCGGCGCGATCATCGACGCCGCCCTGATGGAGGTCGCGGCCAGCGGCCAGTACATCATGGGCCCGGCGGTCGGCGCCTTTGAACAGGCCCTGTGCGACTTCGGCCAGGCGCCCCACGCCCTGTCCTGCTCCAACGGGACGGATGCGCTGGTGCTGTTGATGATGGCGTGGGACGTGGGGCCGGGAGACGCCGTCTTCTGCCCCGCCTTCACATTCGCCGCCACGGCCGAGGTGGTCGCGTTGGCGGGCGCCACGCCGGTCTTCATCGACATCCGTCCTGACACCTGGACGATAGACCCCGACCATCTGCGCGCCGCCGTCGAGGCGGTCGAGCGCGAAGGCGTGCTGAAGCCCCGCGCCGTCATCGCCGTGGACCTGTTCGGCCAGCCCGCCGACTATCTCGCCCTGTCGGCGATCACCCAGAAGCACGGGCTGAAGCTGATCGCGGATTCGGCGCAGGGGTTCGGCTGCACCCTGAACGGCCGACACCCGATCCACTGGGCCGACGCGACGACGCTGAGCTTTTTCCCGGCCAAGCCTCTGGGCGCCTATGGCGACGGCGGGGCGGTGCTGATGAAGGACGAGGCGCTGATGGATCACCTCATTTCCCTTCGCGTCCACGGTCAGGCGACGGCGGCGGACGCGGCGGCGCAGGGCTTTGCTCACGACCCCAAATATCTGAACCCGCGCCTGGGCATGAACGGGCGGCTGGACACGTTGCAGGCCGCCGTCCTGCTGGAAAAGCTGAAGATCTTCCCGGACGAGATCGAGCGCCGCAACCGCGTCGCCGAACGCTATGTGCAGGGGCTGGCCGGTCATGTGGCGGCGACGCCGGTGGTCATTCCCGGCGGCCGTTCGGTCTGGGCCCAGTTCACCGTCGAGCATGACGACCGCGACGCCCTGGCCGCCCATCTGAAGGCTGAAGGCGTGCCGACCGCCGTCTATTATCCGATCCCCCTGCACCGCCAGCCCGCCTATCGCCAGCATCCGGTCGGCCCCGGCGGTCTGGCCGTGACCGAGGCCAAGGCGGAACGGGTCGTCAGCCTGCCCATGAGCGCCTATCTGGACGAGGCCGTGCAGGACCGGGTGATCGCCGCCGTCGCCGGCTTCGGCTGAGGGCTTTCAGCCCTCGGTCAGGCGCATCTCGAAGGCGCCCGCCGCCTGGGTCCGCAGCAGAACGGTCTGGACCCCGGCGGTGGCGCGGGCGGCGGCCTCGGCCAGTCCCTCGCCGCGCATCAGCCAGCCGGTCAGGTATGCGGTGAACAGATCGCCGGTGCCGCTGGGCCGGATCGGAATGCGGGGAATGGAGGTGCGATGGGCGACGCCGCCCTCGACGGCCACCGTCTCGACCTCGCCCGGCTCCGTGTCGGTCAGGACGCAGCCCGTCACCACCGTCCGCCCCGTGCCGCGCGCGTTCAGGATGCGCGTCGCCTCGATCACGCCCTCGACGGTGTCGGGCCGTTCGCCGACCAGTCGGCCCAGTTCGAACTGGTTGGGGGTGATGATGTCGGCCATCGGCGTCAGCTCGTCGCGGAACTGTTCGATCAGGCCCTCGGCGACGAAGACGCCCAGATCATCGTCGCCGATCACCGGGTCGCAGATGTGCAGCAGCGCCGGGTTCTTCGCCTTCCAGCGCCGCAGGAAACCCGCCGTCGCCGCCGCATTGGCGGCCGAGCCCATATAGCCCGTGACCACCGCCCCGGATGTCATCGGCAGGTCGCGCTCCTCGACGCCCAGCAGCAGGTCGGCGACCAGTTCCGTCTCCAGAATCCGGCCGCGCATGGTGGGATAGTGCGGGTGATTGGACAGCAGGGTGGTCGGCACCGCCGCCACCTCCAGCCCCATGGCCTGCATCGGCTGGACCGCCGCGCTGTTGCCGACGTGGCCGTAGACGACCTGGCTCTGAATCGAGATGATCCGCACGCGCGTTCGGAACCTCCTCAAGCGGGCGTCAGCGCCGGTCCGGCGATCGGATAGGCCCGCGTCAGTTCTCTTCCCTGCGCCTTCACCGCCGCGCTGTCGAGATCGCCGTCGCGCAGGCCCTTGAGGATGGTCAGGATCATGCCGCCGACCGTGCGGAACGCCTCGGCGTCGAACCCGCGCGAGGTCGAGGACGGCGAGCCCAGCCGCAGCCCGGACGTCACCATCGGCGAGGCCGTGTCATAGGGGACCGCGTTCTTGTTGGCGATCAGGCCGTGATCCTCCAGCGCCTCGACCGCTGCCTTACCAGTCAGGCCGAAGGGGCGCAGGTCCACCAGCACCAGATGGCAGTCCGTCCCGCCCGACACGAGGCGCAGGCCTCCATCCGCCAGCGTCTGGCCCAGTACGCGGGCGTTCTCGATCACCGCCTTTGAATACTCCACGAAGTCCGGTTGCAGCGCCTCGTGGAAGGCTGCGGCCTTGCCGGCGATGACGTGCATTAGCGGCCCGCCCTGCGTGCCGGGGAAGACCGCTTTGTCGATGCGCCGCGCCAGTTCCGGGTCGTTGCACAGGATCAGGCCGCCGCGCGGGCCGCGCAGCGTCTTGTGCGTGGTCGAGGTGGTGACATGGGCGTGCGGCGTCGGATTGGGATAGAGGCCCGCCGCGATCAGCCCGGCGTAGTGGGCCACGTCGGCCACCAGCCAGGCGCCGACCTTATCCGCGATCTGGCGCATCCGGGCGAAGTCGATGCGACGCGGATAGGCCGAGCCGCCCGCATAGATCAGGCGGGGGCGGTCCTGACGGACTCGCCGCTCCATGTCGTCATAGTCGATCAGGTCGTCGTCCTCGCGCACCCGATAGGCGCTGACTTCGAACCACTGGCCTGACAGGCTGACCGGCGAGCCGTGCGTCAGGTGACCGCCGCAGGCTAGGTCCAGCCCCATGATCCGGTCGCCCGGCTTGATCAGGGCGAACAGCACGGCGAGGTTGGCGTTGACGCCCGAGTGCGGCTGGACGTTGGCGTAGGCCGTGTCGAACAGGGTGCAGGCGCGCTCGATGGCCAGCTTCTCGGCGATGTCGACCGCCTCGCACCCGCCGTAGTAGCGGCGGCCCGGATAGCCTTCGGCGTATTTGTTGGTCAGGACGGAGCCCTGCGCCTGACGCACGGCGGCGCTGACGATGTTCTCGGACGCGATCAGCTCGATGCTGTCCTGCTGGCGCTGGCGCTCCAGCATCAGGGCTTGGGCCAGTTGCGGGTCCAGAACCCGCGTCGCCAGGTCGAGAACCATGTCGTCTCCGTCATTCTAGTGAAAAAGACGGCGGGTCGGCCTCTGAGGAGGAGGGTCGCCGACCCGCCGAGCGGCTGGCTTCGGGGGACTGAAGCCAGGCCGAGGTGCGTCAGCGCAGGGCCGAAAGGTCCGCGCCGTGATTGATGTGGTAGACGGCGCCGCCCATGACGATGGCCGGAACCGACTGCACGCCCGCGGCCTCGGCTTCGGCCAGGCGCTGCGGCGTCTCGCCCAGATGGACGACCTCGACCTCATAGGCCG
>DGIZ01000213.1 GCA_002386585.1 Brevundimonas sp. UBA4609
GGACGCCGGGATCCAGTGCTTTGGCTCAGGATGCAGCGCTTGCCGTTCTCACTGGACCCCGGCGTCCGCCGGGGTTAGCGGAAGAAAGCATGGGCGCAAAAAAGGCCCCGGTCGCGTGACCGGGGCCTTCTTCATTTCAGACGGTCGCCGGGATCAGCGCAGGCCGCCGTTCTCCGTCTCATTGTAGAACTTCGACAGATCGAGGTGCAGTTGCTCCAGCGCCGGGCGGGCCGTGTACATCATGTGTCCGCCTTCATAGTAGGTGAACTCCAGATTTCCGCGCAGGTGGGGCTCCAGCATCATCTGGGCCAGGTCGTATTCCGTGCTGAAGAAGGGCGTGGCGGCGTCGTAATAGCCGTTCAGCGCCAACACCTTCAGGTGCGGATTGCGACGAATGGCGGTGGCCAGGTCGACCGCCGTGTTCGGCGTCGTCTGCGGGCCGCCGACCGGCGGGCGGTGGTTCCAGTCCCAGTTGAAGCCCGGCAGGCCCCGCGCCGACTGGCGATAGTCCATCTCCGTCCGATAGTTCAGCGTCGTGGCGATGTAGTCGCGGAAGATGCTGAAATAGGCGCCGGTGATGGCGCTGCTCGAGGGATCTTCCTCGGGCGAACCGCCCACGGCGTTGGCGTCAATGCCCAGATAACGGGTGTCCAGGCGTCCGATCGTCTGGCGACGGTCGCGCAGCAGCTCCTTCCGGAACGGGCTGAGCTCAAGGCGCAGATTGGCCTGGTCCAGTACCTCAGGCGAGATGCCGATCAGGGCGCTCATCTGCTGGGCGATCTGGGCGCGCTCGGCGTCCGAGATCAGGTGCCCCTTCGACAGGGCCGCCGCATAGGGGCCGATGGCGAATTCGCGGGCGCGCTGGACGTGCTCTTCCAGGCTGGGCTTGTTCGGGATCTTGTTGTGATACCAGGCCGTCGCCGCATAGGTCGGCAGCAGGGTGACGAAGTTCTGCGGATAGCCCGGCTGGCGCACGCCGTAGTTCATGATCGAGGACAGCAGGACCACGCCGTTCAGCGACATGCCGCGATCTTCCAGCTGATGCACAAGGGCGCCGGCGCGCAGGGTGCCGTAGCTTTCGCCCAAGATGTATTTCGGGCTGGACCAGCGGTCGAACTTGGTCGTGTAGCGCATGATGGCGCGGGCGAAGGTGTCCGCATCCTGGTCCACGCCCCAGAAGGCCGAGCCCGGCGTCTCGCCCAGCGGGCGCGAATAGCCGGCGCCGACCATGTCGATGAAGACCAGATCGGTCTTGTCCAGCAGGGTCATGTCGTTGGGCGCGAGGTTGAACGGCCCCGGACGCTCCACCACCGGAGCGTCGGTCTGGACCCGCATCGGGCCGAAGGCGCCCATGTGCAGCCATACCGTCGGCGAACCCGGCCCGCCGTTGAACATATAGGTGATCGGGCGGCGCCCCACCGGCTGGCCGTCCAGCGTATAGGCCACATAGAAGAGGCTGGCCGTCGGCATCCCCGCGTCGTTGCGGACCGTCAGGGTGCCCGCCGTCGCCTTGTAGCGCAGGGTGCGGCCGTGGGCGTTGATCGAGTGGCTGGTGGTGACTTCCGATTCATCGGCGACAGCGCGGGCCCAGTTCTTCTCGATCTGCTCGGCGTTGGCGTTACGCAGGCGATCGGCGGCCGAGCGGACCGGCCCCGAACCGCCGGACGCGGCTTCCTGAGCCATGGAAACGGCCGGCGCGGCCAACAGAGCCGCGGCGCAGGCGGCGGTCAACAGACGACGCATTCAGGTACTCCCCCTTGGATGCCGGACTCTCCGGCGCATCGACGCTAACGCCGCCGTTTCCGAAGAAGCAACGGAGTTTCCGGCAGTTCGGCGACAATCGTTCGGCGGCGACGCGCCCCTCCTCTTCGCCACGCCCTCCCTCTTGCTAAGTCGCTTTCGGGGCCGCATGGCAGTCGCGCCTTCTTTCACGCGTGAGCCGCCCATGTCCGTCGCCAAAACCCGCGTCGCCGTCCTGATCTCGGGAACCGGCTCGAACATGGCCAGCCTGATCGCGGCCGGCGGGACGGCGGACGCGCCGTATGAGGTCGTGGTCGTCATCTCCAATATCGCAGGCGCGGGCGGTCTGGCGAAGGCCGAGGCGGCTGGCGTCGAGGCGCTGACCGTCGAGCACAAGCCCTTCGGCAAGGACCGCGAGGCGCACGAGCGCGCCATCGACGCCCTGCTGGCCGAACGCGGCGTCCAGGTCGTGGCCCTGGCCGGATACATGCGTCTGCTGACCCCGTGGTTGGTCGGGAAATGGGCCGGCCGGATGCTGAACATCCACCCGTCGCTGCTGCCGCTCTATCCGGGGCTGAACACCCACGCCCGCGCCATCGAGGCCGGCGACCTTGAGGCGGGCTGCACCGTCCACATCGTCACCGAGGGCGTCGACGAAGGCCCTGTCCTGGGCCAGGCGCGCGTGCCGATCCAGCCCGACGACACGCCGGACATCCTGGCCGAACGGGTCAAGACGGCGGAGCACGGCCTTTATCCCCAGGCGCTCGCCGATTTCGTCCGCCGCTCGTAATCCTTAACGATTTTTAATGCGACAGGCCGTCGCAGGCGGGCGCAGTTTGCCGGCAAGCACGAATGCGCCGTCTCACTGGCGCAATCGCGCACGTCTGCACCACTGGGAAAGACCCGATGATGAAAACTCGCCTGATGGGCGCCGCCGCCATGGCCGTCGCCCTCGCCTTCTCGGCCCAGCCGACCCTTGCTCAATCGAATTTGGCTCAACACGCCCACGCTTCGGCGGCCGCCTCGACCTCGCCCGAGATCAAGCCCTGGGGCTTTGATCTGGACGGCCGCGACCTGACGGTGAATCCGGGCGACGACTTCAACGCCTACGCCAACGGCGTCTATCTGAAGAACACCGAGATTCCGGCCGACAAGGCCCGCTTCGGCCCGTTCGACGTCCTGTATGAGAATTCGCAGGCCCAACTGCGCGCCATCATCGAGGCCAGCGCCGCCAACCCGACCAACGCCAACGCCCAAAAGGTCGGCGCCCTGTACGCCAGCTTCATGGACGAGGCCCGCGTCAACCAGCTGGGCGCCCAGCCCCTGGCCGCCGACCTGGCCGCCATCCGCGCCGTGGCGAACCACAGCGACATGGCCCGCCTGATGGGCGCCAGCCACGAAGGCTTCGGCGGCTCCCTGTTCGGCCTGGCGGTGTTCGAGGACCTGCAGGATCCCAACGTCAACTCAGCCTATCTGGGTCAGGGCGGTCTGGGCCTGCCGGACCGCGACTATTATCTGAAGCCCGACTTCGCCACGCAGCGCGAAGCCTATGTCGCCTATGTGGAGCGCGCCCTGACCGCCGCCGGGTGGAGCAACCCGGCCCAGGCCGCCGCCGACATCCTGGCCTTCGAGACCAAGGTGGCCGAGAAGCACTGGACCACGGTCGAGCGTCGCCAGATCGACAAGATCTACAACCCGACCCCGGCGGCGCAGCTGTCGACCTTTGCGCCGGGCTTCGACTGGGCCGCCTTCCTGCAAGCCTCCAAGGTCGAGAGCGTGCCGACCCTGGTGCTGATGGAGAACACCGCCATCCCCGGCATCGCCCAGGTGTTCGCCGACACCCCGATCGAGACCCTGAAGGCCTGGCAGGCCTTCCAGACCGTCGATCAGGCCAGCCCCTATCTGTCCGACGCCTTCGTCGACTCGCGCTTCGAGTTCCGCGGCAAGACGCTGCGCGGCCAACCCGAGAACCGCCCGCGCTGGAACCGCGGCGTGGTTCTGGTCGACGGCCAGCTGGGCGAGGTGCTGGGCCAGGAGTACGTCCGCCTGCACTTCCCCGCCTCGTCCAAGACGCAGATGGAGCAGTTGGTCGCCAACCTCAGCGCCGCCATGACCGAGCGCCTGAAGGCTCTAGACTGGATGAGCGAGGCCACGCGCGAGCAGGCCCTGCTGAAGATGTCCAAGTTCGGGGTGAAGATCGGCTATCCCGAGAAGTGGCGCGACTATGACGGGCTGGAGCTGAAGGCCGACGACCTCTACGGCAACGTCGAGCGCGCCGCCGCCTTCGACTGGGCCTGGAACCGCGGCAAGATCGGCCAGCCCGTCGATCCGCTGGAGTGGGGGATGACGCCCCAGACGGTGAACGCCTATTACAACCCGCCGCGCAACGAAATCGTCTTCCCGGCCGCCATCCTGCAGGCGCCCTTCTTCGACCCGAACGCCGATCCGGCGGTCAACTACGGCGGCATCGGCGCTGTGATCGGTCACGAGATCACCCACGGCTTCGACGACCAGGGCCGCAAGACCGACGCCAACGGCGTGCTGCGCGACTGGTGGACCCCGGAGGACGCCGCCCGCTTCGAGGAACGCGCCAAGACCCTGGGCGCCATCTACTCCGCCGAAGAGCCCGTGCCGGGGATGCACATCAACGGCGACCTGACGATGGGCGAGAACATCGCCGATCTGGGCGGTCTGCTGATGGCGCTGGACGCCTATAAGCGCAGCCTGAACGGCCAGCCGGCCCCGGTGATCGACGGCCTGACGGGCGAGCAACGCGTCTTCCTGGGCTGGGCCCAGGTGTGGCGCGAGAAATCGCGTGACGAAGCTCTGAAAGAGCAGCTGACCACCGACCCGCACTCGCCCGGCATGGCGCGCGCCGCCACCCCGCCGCGCAACATCGACGCCTGGTACGCCGCCTTCGGCGTCACCCCAGACCAGGCGGAATTCATCGCCCCCGAGAAGCGCGCCCGCATCTGGTAAAGCGGCGCGTCCGGCGACGGGCAAAAGGAAAGGGCGTCGGCTTCGCGGCCGACGCCCTTTTTGTTTCGCCTTGCGGAGAAAGCCTTACTCGTGCGGCTTCTTCGGCGTAGTGGCCGCGCCCGCGACGGCGCCGATGGCCGCACCGGCGACCGTCGCGCCGGTGTTGCCGCCGATCGCCTGACCGGCGACCGCGCCGCCCAGGGCGCCCGTGGCGGCGCGTTGTTCCGTAGTCGTGCCGCAGGCGGCCAGCAGGGCCGTCAGACCGAGCACCGGGGCAAGCTTCAGCATCGTCTTCATGGCGGTCATCCTTGTTCTTCTTCGAGAGACAGCGTGACCATGAAAACGAAACGGCCCGCCCCCGGGTTCCGAGGGCGGGCCGAATTGTCACACAGCTTGACCGCAAACGATCAGGCCGCGTCGGGTCGAAAAGACGAAGCCTTTTGACCGCGGCTCAGAAAAACAGGCCGCGCCGGGTCGGGAGGTCCCGAAGGGCCGACCAGCGCGGCCCCTCAAGATCAGCCGACGATGTCAGCGTCGGTGAAGAACTGCTCGATCTCGATCTTGGCGTTGTCCAGCGAGTCCGAACCATGGACCGAGTTCTCGCCGATCGACAGGGCGAACAGCTTGCGGATGGTGCCTTCGGCGGCGTCGTTCGGGTTGGTGGCGCCCATGACTTCGCGGTACTTGGCGACGGCGTTGTCGCCTTCCAGCACCTGCACGACCACCGGCTCGGCGATCATCTGCGAGACCAGTTCGCCGTAGAAGGGACGCTCGGCGTGCACTTCGTAGAATTTCTTGGCCTGGGCTTCGGTCAGCTTGACGCGGCGTTGGCCGACGATGCGCAGGCCGGCGCCTTCGATGACGGAGTTGATGGCGCCCGTCAGGTTGCGGCGGGTGGCGTCCGGCTTGATGATCGAGAACGTGCGTTCGGTCATGGGAGTGACTTCTTGTTTGGGAGTTTGAGGGTCGGCGGCTTATAGCGAGCGCCGCACATCTTTCCAATATCCCCGCGCGTAAGCCTTTTTCTTTCCGGTTCCCATGCTGCAGATCAAAAACCTGACCTACAACGCCTGGGGCCGCGAGTTCCTGGACGACGCCTCCGTCAGCCTGCCGCCGGGGTCCAAGGTCGGGCTGGTCGGCCGCAACGGCATCGGCAAGTCGACCCTGTTCAAGCTGATCCTGGGCGAACTGGCCGCCAACGGCGACGAAATCTCCCTGCCCAAGACCGCCCGCATCGGCTCGGTCGATCAGGAACACCCCGCCACGCCGGTCAGCGTCCTGGACACCATCCTGGAAGCCGACGTCGAGCGCCACGACCTGCTGACCCGGCTGGAAACCGCCGAACCGGAAGAGATGGGCGAGATCTGGGGTCGTCTGATCGAGATCGACGCCGACAGCGCCCCCGCCCGCGCGTCTGAAATCCTGGCCGGTCTAGGCTTCAGTCATGACGACATCCTGCGCCCGATGGCCGAATTCTCGGGCGGGTGGCGGATGCGCGTCGCCCTGGCCGCCGCCCTGTTCGCCGAGCCGGACATGCTGCTGCTGGACGAACCGACCAACTACCTCGATCTGGAAGGCGCCCTGTGGTTGGAGCAGCGGCTGAAGCGCTATCCGCATACGGCCCTGATCATCAGCCACGACCGCGAGCTGCTGAACGGCGTCTGCACCCACATCCTGCAACTGTCGAACCGCAAGCTGGACCTCTACACCGGCAATTACGACACCTTCGAAAAGACGCGGGCCGAGAAGCTGCGCCTGATGGCATCGACCCAGGCCAAGCAGGACGCCGAGCGCGCCCACCTGCAGAAGTTCATCGACCGCTTCAAGGCCAAGGCGTCGAAGGCCACGCAGGCCCAGTCGCGCGTCAAGCGGCTGGAGAAGATGCAGCGCATCGAACTGCCGCCGGAAGAGCGCGTGGCCCCCTTCACCCTGCCCTCGCCGGAACGGCCCCTGCCCCCGCCGCTGATCCGGCTAGAGAAGGCCAACGTGGGCTATGAGCCGGGCAAGCCGATCCTGAAGAACCTGAACCTGCGTATGGATCTGGACGACCGGATCGGCCTGCTGGGCGTCAACGGGGCGGGCAAGTCGACCTTCGCCAAGCTGATCGCCAAGGCCCTGACCATCGAGACGGGCGAGTTCCACCGAGACGGCAAGATGCGCGTGGGCTGGTTCCACCAGCACCAGATCGAGGCGATGGACCCGACCGACACGCCGCTGGAGATCATCCGCCGCGCCATGCCGGACGCCTCGGAAAGCAGCCGCCGCAGCCGTCTGGCCCAGTTCGGCCTGCCGTTCGAGAAGCAGGAGACCACCGTCGGCGCCCTGTCCGGCGGCGAGCGGGCGCGCCTGCTGCTGAATCTGGTGGCGATGGATGCGCCGCACATCCTGATCCTGGACGAACCGACCAACCACCTGGATATCGACAGCCGCCGCGCCCTGCTGGACGCGCTGAACGAATATACGGGCGCGGTCATCCTGATCACCCACGACCGCTCGCTGATGGAGCTGGTGGCTGACCGCCTGTGGCTGGCCGCTGACGGCTCGGTGAAGCCGTTCGAGGGCGACATGGACGACTATCAGAAATTCGTCCTCGACCGCGCCAAACAGGCGGGCATGAAGCCCAGCCAGGTCAAGCATGAGGAGGTCGCCGCCGAGGCCCCCGCGCCCGCCGCTGCCCCCAAGGCCGAGAAGAAGAAAGGCCCCTCGCCCTCGACCCTGCGCCATACGGTGAAGAAAGCCGAGGACCGGATGGCTCAGCTGACCGCCGATCTGGCGCGTCTGGACGACGACTTGGCCAACGCCGCCGTCAATGATCCCAAGAAACTGGAAAGCCTGACCCGCGCCCGCGCCAAGGCCCAGACCGATCTGGATCAGGCCGAGGCCGACTGGATCGCCGCCGAAGAAGCCCTGGCGGAGGTGGCGTGATGGCCAAGGCGCCGCCGCCCCTGCTGACCAAGGACGAGATGCAGGAGGCGGCCGCCCGCCTGCAGGCCTATCTGCGCGACGAGATGGAGGTCGAGGTCGGCCGCCTGCCCGCCGAGATGCTGGTCGAGTTCATCGGCCAGGACATCGGCCGCCTGTTCTACAACCGCGGCCTGCGCGACGCCGAAACCGTGGTGCGCCAGAAGGTAGAGGACGTCGCCGACGCCCTCTACGGCCTGGAGCGATAAGCGCCGAAGCTCTCTTCCCGCTCATCCCGGCGGACGCCGGGATCCAGTGCTTTAGCCTCAAACGCAGCGGTTGGAGTTCTCGCTGGGCCCCGGCGTCCGCCGGGGTGAGCGG
>DGIZ01000212.1 GCA_002386585.1 Brevundimonas sp. UBA4609
CGACAGCGCCCGGCCCCTGTTCCTGGCCTGCGCCGCGGCGGGCCTGGACCGCGCCGCCTTCCCCGCCCTGCTGCGCGAGGTTCGCCAGTTGAACCATGGGCTGCCGCATGACCCCGATGGCGAAGCCTGGCGTCCGGCCGAACGCTCGGCGACCCAGGCCGCCTATGAATTTCGCCTGCTGACCGCGCCCGAAGACGGGCCGTCGGTTTGACAGCGGGCCTCCGCTCCGCTTGCGTAGCGCCGTGACTCAGTCCTTCCAGCCCACCGCCATCACCTTTGTCGCCAGCGACCGGCCCGAGGCCGAGGCCGCCCGCAAACGGTTGAGCGAACGCTACGGTTCGGTTCCAGCCGCCGAGGCGGAGGTGATCGTCGCCCTGGGCGGCGACGGCTTCATGCTGGAGACGCTGCACAACAACCTGCAGCTGCGGACCCCCGTCTATGGGATGAATCGCGGCTCGGTCGGTTTCCTGATGAACGACTATGAGGAAGACGACCTTCTGGACCGACTGGCCCAGGCCGACCGCACCGTGCTTCACCCCCTGCAGATGGACGCCTGGGTCGAGAGCGGCCAGGTCCACAGCGGCCTGGCGATCAATGAGGTCTCCCTGCTGCGTCAGACGCGCCAGAGCGCAAAGCTGCGCATCAGCATCAACGACAAGGTGCGGCTGGAGGAACTGACCTGCGACGGCTGCCTGGTGGCGACGCCGGCGGGTTCGACCGCCTACAACCTGTCAGCGCACGGGCCGATCATTCCCCTGGACGCGCCCAGCCTGGCGCTGACGCCGATCAGCGCCTTCCGGCCCCGGCGCTGGCGCGGCGCCCTGCTGTCGCACACGGCGCGGGTGCGTTTCGACGTGCTGGAGCCGGACAAGCGGCCGGTCAGCGCCACCGCCGACAATTTCGAGGTGCGCCGCGTCTCGCGCGTGGAGGTGCGCGAGCGGCGCGACATCGCCCTGACCATGCTGTTCGATGCGGGCCGCTCCTATGAGGAACGGGTCATGGCCGAACAGTTCGCGGCCTGAGCCGCGCCGATAAGCGTTGTCACCGGATTTTAAGCCTCTGTGCGACAGACTGGCGTTTGCTGTTGAGGAGTCCTCTCGTGACCAACCAAGTCATCCGCCCGCCCAACCCCCTGCGCGCCAAGGTCGGCGGCGGATTCGGCGGCATTGACGCCAGCGCGATCGCCAGGGCCGAAGAGGCCCTGAAGGCCATGTCCGCCCAATTCGGTCAGTGGCTGAACGATGAGGTGGCCAAGCTCGACAAGGCCCAGGCCGACATCCGCAGCCAGGGCTATAGCCCCGAAACGGCCGAGGCCCTGTATTTCCGCGCCCATGATCTCAAGGGGTTGGGAGCCACCTACGAATACCCGCTTGTCACGCGCATCGCCGCCTCCCTGTGCCGGATGCTCGACGACGCCGACAAGCGGATGCAGGCCCCGCTGGCCGTGGTCGACGCCCATATCGACGCCATCAAGGCCGTGGTGCGCGACAAGATTCAGACCGACGACCATCCGGTCGGCCGCGACCTAGCCGAGACCCTGGAAGCCCGCGCGGCGGAACACCTGGGCTAAGATGATGGCTGGGGGCGCGGCTCAGGCCGCACTAACGGCCCCACGCCAATCGTCGCCGGCCGGGCGGTCCAGCCGTTCCAGCAGATAGGCCAGGTCTTCGCGCGCAGCGTCCGGACGCTGGCTGAGGAAGCGCTCCAGCATCCGCTGGCGGAAGGCGGCGCTGCCAGTGTCGCCGCCCTCGGCCTGCAGCGTCCGCCAAGTGTCGACCCCGGCGCGAAACGCCTGGAACAGGCGCGGCGGCATTCCCGCGCGGTCATAGATGGCCTTCAGCCCCAGAGGCCCTGCGTCATGCACCATCAGCCAGGCGCGATGGTGCGGCGTGCCCGCCAGTTCGGCCAGGGCGTGTTCGAACAGACCGATCTGGCCGCGCGCCAGCGCCCGCAGCAGCAGCGACGGCGTCAACACCCGACGACTGTTCAGCCCGGCCACGAAGGCGGGCAGATCGTCGGTCGTCCGCGCCTGATCCACCAGGTCGATCGTCGCCCGCTCCCGCGCGAAATCGGCAAACTGTATGGCGGTCTCGGGCGCCAGGGCGTGGCGGGTAATCAGATGCTCGCGTACCGCCTCGCTGGCCAGGACCACCAGCCGCTCGGTCACCGACAGCGGCAGGACCTGGCGATAGGCCAGGGCCGATATCACCTCGGGGGCGTCACTGAATCGATCCAGGGCGACGCCCAGAGCGGCTTCGGACAGGTCGGCGTTGTCATTGGCGGCCAGGGCGGCGACCGCCTCCTGCTTGCCTTCCGCAGCCAGGACCGTCGCCACGTCACGCGGCACGCGCGGGCGGGACGCCACCGCCACCTGGCGCAGCGCCGTCCCGGCGCGCACGATCTCGATCAGGTCGTCGTCCGTGAAGGCCGGGCAGCTGTTGATGATGGGCAGGGCCACGCTGTCCACGTCGCCCGCCAGCCGGCGCGCCGCCTCGCGCGGCATGATGTCGGAAGCCTTGAGCGTCACAGCCACGGCCCGACGCACCAGTTCCGCCGCATCCGCCGTCAGCACGCCCAGAATCTTCTGCGCCGCCTCGCGCCCCGCATCGTCCAACGGCATCCGGTCGATGCTGCGGCACAGCTTGTGAGCGGCGGCCGCGCGCTCGTCCTCCAGATCAGACTTGATCAGGCGCCGGATGTCGCTTTCCGTCAGTCTGGCGCGGTAGGCGGTCATGGCTCGGAGGCTCAGGGTCAGCGAGGAATCAATCGTCACCCCTAGCGTTACATAGTTAACGCTCTCTTAGGAATAAGGCGGAAGCGTGGTCACGCCACCTTGTCCGCAGGCGGAGCGAAGGCCCCGCCGAATCCGCCGCCCGATCCCTGCCCGTCCTGGCCCAGCAGAAGCGCCAGAAGACTCTGATCCTGCTTCAGCCGGTCCAGACGCGCGGCCAGCATCCGATCCTTCTCGCTGAGTTCCGGAACCGCCTTGCCCGCGCCGACCCCGGACGCCGGGAAGGCCTCGCCCGCCGTGCGCTGCAGGTTGGCGTGAACCTCGGCCGCCGTCGCCGGTCGACCGTTGCGGTAGAAGATGGATCGGTTGGCCGAGGCCGCTTCGGGAAATAGAGCCGCCGCGCTGGACTGGGGTCGCGACTGCACCGCCTCCAGCAGCTTGGCCGCGCCCGCCGGGCCCAGGAAGTGGGCGGCGTAAAGGTCGCCCGCCCCCGGCTCGCGCCCCGTGCGGCCGCGCAGATAGGCGGCGTTGGAGGCCGTCAGCTCGGCCGCCATGGTCGAGGCCGCATGGGGGTCGAAACGCAGGTCCAGCACCACATTGCGCGCCGAGCCCCGCACCTGCCAGCGTCCGTCCCCGCCCTGGTAGATCAGGTCCGCATACTGGCCGTAGCCGTGCTTGGCGCCATGTCGCTTCACCGTGCCCAGCCAGGTCTGTTCGATGAACTGGAACAGGCCCGAGGCCGAGGAGGTCGGCGCGCGCGCATTGGGGTTCATCGCGCTTTCGCGGCGCGCGGTCTTCATCAGAAAGTCGAAATCCACGCCGGTCGAGGTCGAGGCGCGCCGAATGGCCGCCTCCACGCCGCCGGATGATGGAATCGCTTTCACGCTCATGTGTGAACGGTCGCTAACCTAGGTAAACCAAACCTTAACATCTCAGCTTCGCCGTTAACAATTCGAAGCGCCACAATAAGGCCGCAAGCAAAGCGCGAACTCTGTTCCGTGGGTGCTGGGGAGGGCCTGCGACAGGAGGCGCGTAAGTCATGATGATGCGTATCGCCGGCGGCCACGGCGTGGTCAGCCCCCTCGACTTCCAACAACGCAAGAAGCCCCTGCCCCGGTGGGTGTGGGCGATGATCACAGCTTCGGCCCTGGTCCACGTCGGCGCCGGCGTCTGGCTGTATCAGCAGCGGTTCGAACTGGCGGACGTGCCGCCCGCGCCGACAGAGCCCCAGCCCACGATCGTCGATCTGATCCGGCCGCCCTCGCCGCCCAAGCCGGAGACGCCGCCCATGGCCTCGCCCGCACCGACGCCGCCGATCCACCGACCGACGCAGGTCACGCCCAGCGACGTCGCTCCGCTGGAGGTCCCTGTCGCTCCCGTCGTCAGCCACGACGCCGGACCGGTCATCAACCTGACTGAGCCTGCCGCCGAACCGGCCGCCGGAACCACGGTCACGCCTGAGCCGCCGAAGCCCGCCCCGGTCATCACCCAGCCCGACTGGGTGCGCAGGCCGACGGCGGATCAGCTGATGCGCGCCTACCCTTCTTCGGCCGAGGCGCGCGGCATCGGCGGGGTTGCGGAACTGTCCTGCCTGGTGCGGGTGGACGGCAGCCTCACGGGCTGTTCGGTCACATCAGAAACGCCTGGCAATCAGGGGTTCGGCCGGGCGGCGGTGAGCCTGAGCCGCTACTTCCGCCTCAGCCCGCGCACGGTGGACGGTCAGGCGGTCGACGGCGCCCGCGTCACCATGGCGATCCGCTTCACCCCGCCGGCGGACTAAAGGAACCGTGAAGGATGGAGGGTCGGCTCGGCGACGGACCGGCCCTCTGTCGCGTCGGCGACGACGGCGCCGATCAGCGGACCCAGCAGCCAGCCGTTGCGGCGCGGCCCCAGCGCGACATGCA
>DGIZ01000237.1 GCA_002386585.1 Brevundimonas sp. UBA4609
GGCCGCGCGCCAGACCGTCGAACAACTGGGGACGCAGGGCGGCCAGGGCCTTCAGCGCCGCCTCATGGCCGGTGACGCGCTCGCCATAGCGGGAGGCGGTGCGGACGATGGCCAGGAAGCGGATGACCGCGCTGGGGACCAGATAGTTGAACACATGGGCTGCGGCCGGTCCGGCCGCGCCGGCCAGTGCGGCGGCGGTGATGAACCAGCCCGAGACGCCCAGCAGGGCCACGGCCCCGGCCGAGACCAGAGCGCCTGTGACGGAGGCGGCCAGCAGGCGCGGGAAATGGGCGCGCTCCTGGGCGCGGATCATGGCCTTGAGGCGGACGACGCCGGGAGAGGACTGAGGCTTCACAGGCGCACCACCACATCGGCCAGTTCGGCCACGACGTCGGAATGGGTCGCGATCAGGGTCGTGCGTCCGCGCGCCGCCTCGCGGACGAGCGGCAGCAGGGCGGCCTCGGCCTCGGCGTCCAGATTGGCGGTCGGTTCGTCCAGCAGCAGCAGGGGCGCGGGCTTGAGGAAGGCGCGGGCCAGACCCAGACGGCGACGCTCGCCCCCCGACAGACCGCCGCCGCGCTCGTCGATCCGGCGATCCAGCGCGCCGTCGAGACCCGCCTTGCGCGCGGCCTGTTCGATCTCTTCGGGCGAAGCGCCGCGTCGGGCCAGGGCGATGTTTTCGGCCAGGGTTCCGCGGATCACGACCGGCGCCTGACCGGCCCAGGCGATCCAGGCGGTCAGGTCGGGGGTGTCCGACAGGCGCGCGTCGCCGACCTCGACCTCGCCGCCTGATAGTGGCGCAAGGTCAAGGAAGAGGTTGAGCAGGCTGGTCTTGCCCGCGCCGCTGAGGCCGGTCAGGGCGACGATCGAGCCAGGCGCGACGGTCAGGTTGAAGCTGCTGAGCACGGGCGTGTCGTCATAGGCGATGGTCACGTCGCGGAAACGCATCGCGGGCGCGGAAGAAGGAAGAGGGGCACGACGTCGCGGCGTCTCCTCGATCTGTTCCAGGCGGCTGAGGCTGGGCGCGGCGGACTCGGCGGCCTGGCGGTCGTGATAGGCGGCGGCGAGGCGGCGCATGGGCTGATAGACCTCGGGCGCCAGGGCCAGGACGAAGAAGGCCTGCGCCAGGCTGAGTTCGTCCGGCGCCGGAAACGGCAGCAGCTTCAGCAGGTTGAAGCCGCAGTAGACGGCGACCAGCGCCACGGCCAGGGCCGAGAAGAACTCCAGCACCGCCGAGGACAGGAAGGCGACCTTCAGCACCTTGCCGGTGCGGCGGGCCAGGTCGTCCGAGGCGCGGGCGATGACGCGGGTCTGCTGCGCCTCGGCCTGGAAGGACAGGATGGCGGGCAGGGCGCGCACCCGGTCCAGGAACAGGCCCGACAGCCGCTCCAGCGCCAGGAACTGACGGCGGCTCTCGGCGCCCGCCGCCATGCCGGTCAGGGCCATGCCCAGGACGAAGGGCAGCAGGGTGAAGATCAGGATGCCGGCGGTGAAGGGGCTGACCACGCCCGCCGCCAGGATCAGGATCAGGGGCGAGACGGCCGCGGCCGTGCGGGCGGGAGTGAAGCGGGCGACATGGCCGTCCAGGGCCTCGACGCCCTCGGCGGCGGCGGTCATGGCGGCGGCGTCCGACAGACGGCCGGCGAGGGCGCCCTTCAGGGCGTGGCGACGCAGACCGTTCTTGGCGGCGCGGGCGGCGCGGGTGTTGACGAAGACCGCGCCCTGACTCAGCGCGGCGCGTACGATCAGGGCGACGACCGCCAGAACCAGGCCGGGGACGGCCTCGGCCAGGCCGCGCGGCAAGGCGCCGACGGCCAGGGCCAATCCAGCGGCGAAGCCGACGGCCGGGACCGTGTCCGCGATCACCAGGGCTCCGCCCAGGTTCATCAGGCGACGCCAGGGGGACAGGGCGGCCTTCAGCCAGGCCGCAGGCGCAGCCGTCTCTGCGATTCTCGGGGACCTCGCCTGCTGAGGGTCGACCGGCTGGGCCGTCATCATGTCTCCAGGTGCGCCATTTTGAGAATAAGGGTCCGATCCGCCCTCATCCAGCGTGATCGACGACAATAGAGGATGGGGCAAAAAGCCTATGTGGCGAAAGGTCTTTGGGCGAAACGCCCTCTAGTTCAAGCCGCTGCCTCTGGCTTTGATCAGGATCAAGGCGCGCCAATACGCGCTGACTTAGGTTAGAGTAGAACGCCGGTCGATGGGGGCTGGCGGTCAGGAGCCTGGAACGATGATCGACCTGGCGGTCGTAGACCTTTCACGCCTTCAGTTCGCACTGACGGCGCTATACCACTTTCTGTTCGTGCCCCTCACATTGGGTCTCTCCTTCATGCTGGTCATCATGGAGAGCATCTATGTGATGACCCGTCGGCCGATCTGGCGGACGATCACCCGTTTCTGGGGCGTGATCTTCGGCATCAACTTCGTGCTGGGCGTCGCCACCGGCCTGACGATGGAATTCCAGTTCGGCATGAACTGGAGCTACTACTCCCACTATGTCGGGGACATCTTCGGGGCGCCGCTGGCGATCGAGGGGCTGATGGCCTTCTTCCTGGAGGCGACCTTTGTCGGCCTGATGTTCTTCGGCTGGGACAAGCTGAAGCCGCACGCCCACCTGTTCGTCACCTTCATGGTGGCCCTGGGCACCAATCTGTCGGCCCTGTGGATCCTGATCGCCAACGGCTGGATGCAGAATCCGGTCGGCGCCGCCTTCAACCCCGACACCATGCGTATGGAAATCACCGACTTCATGGCGGTGATCTTCAACCCGGTGGCCCAGGCCAAGTTCGTGCACACCGTGTCGGCCGGTTACGTCTGCGCCGCCGTGGTCGTGCTGGGCATTTCGGCCTTCTATCTACTGAAGGGCAAGCACAAGGGCTTCGCCAAGCGGTCGATGACGGTCGCCGCCGCCTTCGGCCTGCTGTCGTCGCTGTCGGTGGTCGTTCTGGGCGATGAGTCGGGCTACGCCCTGACCGACAACCAGAAGATGAAGCTGGCCGCTCTGGAAGCCATGTGGCGGACCGAAGAGGCGCCGGCCGGTCTGACCCTGTTCGGCCTGCCGAACCTTGAGGACCGTCACACCCACTTCGAGGTCAAGGTGCCCTATGTCCTGGGCCTGATCTCGACGCGCAGCATCGACAAGCCGGTCGAGGGCATTCTGGAGCTGGTCGCCGTCGCCGAGGACCGCATCGAACGCGGCGTCGTCGCCTATGACGCGCTGGAAAAGGTCAAGGCCGATCCGACCGACATGGCCGCTCGCGGCCAGTTCGAGACGGTGCGCAACGACCTGGGCTACGGCCTGCTGTTGAAGCGTTATGTCGAGGATCCGCGCACGGCGACGCAGGATCAGATCAAGCAGGCCGCCTGGTCGACGGTTCCGAACGTGCCGCTGATGTTCTGGGTGTTCCGTTTCATGGCCGGCATCGGCTTCCTGATGATCGGCCTGTTCGGAACGGCCTTCATCCTGTGCACCCTGCGCAAGCATGAGACGAAGTGGTTCCTGCGCCTGGCCGTCCTAGCCATCCCGCTGCCGTGGATCGCCATCGAGTCCGGCTGGCTGCTGGCCGAAGTGGGGCGTCAGCCCTGGGCCGTGGAAGGCGTACTGCCGACCTTCCTGGGCGCGTCCAGCCTGACGGTGGCCCACCTGTGGACCACGATCATCTGCTTCACCCTGCTGTACGGCGCCCTTGCCGTCGTCGAGGTCGGCCTGATCCTGCGCGCGGTCAAGAAGGGGCCGTTCGCCGAACAGGAAGCCCGTGAAGAAGACGCCGCAGCTGAAGGCGAGCCCGCGGTCGCCTGACCCGGTCGTTGAAGGAAAAAGAGAGATGGAACTTCCCCTCGACTACACCACCCTCCGCCTGATCTGGTGGGGACTGCTGGGCGTGCTGCTGATCGGCTTCGCCCTGACCGACGGGTTCGACATGGGCGTCGGCGCCCTGCTGCCCTTCGTCGCCAAGAAGGATGAAGAGCGCCGCATGGTGATCAACACCATCGGCGCGACCTGGGAAGGCAACCAGGTCTGGTTCATCGTCGGCGGAGCGGCGATCTTCGCCGCCTGGCCGCAGGTCTACGCCGTCAGCTTCTCGGGCTTCTACCTGGCCATGTTCGTGGTCTTGTCCGCGCTGATCCTTCGGCCGGTGTCGTTCAAGTATCGCTCGAAGCGGCCCGAGGCGCGCTGGCGCTCCATGTGGGACTGGGGTCTGTTCATCGGCAGCTTCGTCCCGGCCCTGGTGTTCGGCGTGGCCGTCGGCAACGTCCTGCTGGGCGCGCCCTTCCGCCTGACCAGCGACCTGCGCAGCTTCTATGAAGGCGGCCTGCTGGGTCTGTTCACCCCCTTCACCCTGCTGTGCGGCCTGCTGTCCGTGTCCATGCTGGTGCTGCACGGCGCGGCCTGGCTGGCGATCAAGGGCGAAGAAGGTCCGGTGCTGAAGCGCGCCCGCGCCATCGGCACCGTCGCCGGCGTGGCCAGCCTGGTGCTGTTCGCGATCGGCGGCGCCATGGCGGCCTTCGGCGACATGGGCTTCCGTATCACCGGCGTGGTGGACACGGCGGGCGCCTCCAACCCGCTGCGCACGGCGGTCGAGGCGGCGCCGGGCGCCTGGATGGACAACTACGGTCGCTATCCGTGGATGATCATCGCTCCGGTTCTGGGTTTCGTCGGCGCCGCGATCGGTCTGCTGGGCATGTGGCGCAAGTCGGCGGCTCTGGCCTTCGGCGGCTCCTCGGCCTCGGCGGTCGGGATCATCTCGACGGTCGGCCTGTCGATGTTCCCCTTCATCCTGCCCAGTTCGATCGACGCCCAGTCCAGCCTGACGGTGTGGAACGCCTCGTCCAGCCATACGACCCTGTTCATCATGCTGATCGTGGTGGCGGTCTTCCTGCCGTTCGTCCTGCTCTACACCGCCTGGGTCTACAAGGTGCTGTGGGGCCGCTCGACGACCGAGGCGCTGAAGACCAACCCCGACCTCTACTGATCCCGCGAAAGGAGATCATCCTATGTGGTATTTCGCCTGGATCCTGGGCCTCGGCCTGGCGGTGGCCTTCGGCGTCCTGAACGGCCTGTGGCACGAGTTCCGCCTGTTCGATGAAGGCGACGAGGGTCACTCGGAACCCTGACCCCCGTCATCTGACGGACACACGAAAGATCCCCTTCGGCGCTGGCCGGAGGGGATTTTTCTTGGATGAAATCGACGAAGTTTCCGTAGCTTGCGCTGGATCAAGGCGGAGTGAGGCGAGCAGGCGCAAGGTCATGATGACATCGAAGCCGGGCCCTCTCCCGACCCGGCGAATGTCGGGGATTGCACCGATGAAAACCACAGCCGCATTGATCGCTTTCGTCAGCCTGCTGGCCGTCGCGGGCGCCGCCTCGGCCCAGAACGCCGCGCCTGAGCCGGTGGGCAAGGGCTCGCTGATCGTCACCGCCCGCATGACCGGCGTCCTGCCGCAGGCCGACGACGCCATCGTCACCGCCGCCGGGGCCGACAGCGGCCTGAAGGTCGATGTGGGCGACGACTGGATGCCGACGCTGGGCTTCACCTATTTCGTCGCCGACCACTGGGCCGTCGAGGCCATCCTGGGCGCCACCCAGCACGAGGTCCGCGCCAAGGGCGGCGCGACCGATGTGGCCGTGCATGAGACCTGGGTGCTGCCGCCGGTGGTGACGCTGCAATACCGGCTGACGCCGAACGCGACGGTCAGCCCCTATGTCGGGGCGGGCGTCAGCTACATGGCCTTCTTCAGCGGCAAGGATAAGAACGGCTTCGAGGTCGATCTGGACAACGGCTTCGGCGTCGCGCTGCAGGCCGGCGCCGACTGGAACATTTCCGGCCCGTGGACGCTGAATGTGGACGCCAAGAAGGTGTGGTTCGACACGGACGCCAGGATCAATGGCGGCGCGCTGAAGAGCAGCGTCAGCCTGGACCCCTGGGTCGTGTCGGTCGGCGTCGGCCGCAAGTTCTAGAGCCGATGCGGGGAGGGGCGCGGAACGTCAGGCCGCGTCCCCTTATCCCTTCAACGAGAATAGGTCAGGCGGCGCCTTCGCCCAGGGCCTTCAGCGCGGCCGGGTCGGGCAGGGCGACGTCATTGCCCGGCAGCAGCCGGATCAGGCCCGAGGTTTTGAACTGGGTGAAGACCCGGCTGACCGTCTCGATCGTCAGGCCCAGGTAGTCGGCGATGTCCAGCCGCGTCATCGGCAGATGGACCTGCCCCTCCGGGCCGCCCAACTGCACCTGGCGCTCCGACAGGCGGGTCAGGAAGCTGGCCAGCCGCTCGCGCGCCGTCTTACGGCCCAGAAGGACGATCTGCTCCTGCGCCGCCATCAGCTCATCCCCGGCCAGGGCCACCAGTCGGTGCTCCAGCGCGGGCAGAGCGTTCAGCAGTTGATCGAAGTCGCCGCGCCGGAAGCGGCAGGCGTTCAGCGGCGTCAGCGCCTCGGCCGTGAAGCTGGAGGCTCCGCGCCCGCCCAGACCCAGAAAGTCGCCCTGGAACAGGAAGCCGGTGATCTGGCGCCGTCCGTCGGGCAGCAGGCGGTACAGCTTCACCGCCCCGTCCACCACGTTGAAGACGTAAGGGTTCGGATCGCCTTCATGGAACAGGGCCTGTCCCGGCTGGGCCGAGACGCTCTCGCTGGCGCAGGCCATGCTCTGAAGTTCGTGCCCCTTGAGGTCCGCGCAGACGCCCAGCGGACGGGCGCCGCAGCTGGCGCAGGGATGGACGTCTTCCAGACGCACCTTTTCGAGTTCGGCCTGAGCCGCAGCGGTGTTCACGAACGTCGTCTCCCGGATGACGCGGCAGTCTAGGCGATAAGAGGCTGAATCCGAATAGGTCAGCCTGTCCTAGCCTCCAGTTCCGCAGCGCAGTCCGGCGCAGCGGCGTCCTCGGCATAGCGCAGCCGCGCGCCCAACTGGCGGGCGAGGGCGGTCAGCTCGACCGCCAGGCTCTGCCGCACCAGGGGGCGCACGCCCATTTCGCGCACCACGAAGGGACCGGCCCACAGGGTCTCGCCATACTCCAGGTCAGGCTGGCGCCACCAACTGACGAAGCCCAGCACCCCGCCGCGCCGATTGCGCGCGCTGAGGATGCCCCGGCTTTCCGGGGCGGCGCGCCAGGCCGACAGAAAGGCGTCCCACTGGGCCGGCTCCAGATTGGGCCGCCATAGACGCGCCAGGGCGAAGGCGGCCGGCGCCTCCGCTTCGCTGAGGGGGGCCACCTCCAGACGAGGCGTATCGGACGCGAAGCGGGACTCTGTCATGAGAGTATTGGAACCGAAGCGGCGTCCAGTCGCCTTGATCTGCGTCAAGGCTGCGTCGAAGCTGCCAAGCCAGTCTGTCGGACCCGTCCGCTCTCGTATCCTCTGGAGAAACGCCATGAGCTCGACCTCGCGCATCACCCCGATCCACGGCGGCGCGGTGGCCGCCATTCTCAAGTTGCTGGACAGCCAGAAGCTGATGACTCTGGCCGTCAACCGGGCCGACGGGCGTCCCCAGGCGGCGACTCTGGGCTATCTGAACGACGGGCTGAACCTCTACTTCGTCACCGCCCGCGACAGCGAGAAGCTGAAGAATCTGACCGCCGACCCGCGTGTCGGCGTCGCCGTGCGCGGCGTGGGCCAGGAGGGGGAGGCGGTCGGCGTCTCCATCGACGGTCGCGCCGAGGAGGTGACGGACGGCGACGAGGTGAAGCGGCTGAACGACCTGATCATCGCCCGCTCGCCGGACATCAGCCCCTGGGCGCCGGGCGGCGACGCCGTCGCGGTGGTCAAGGTGATTCCCGAGGAGATCGAGGCGGTGGCCGTGATCGACGGCCGCAGTCGGGCCCAGACCTTCTCGGTCGGCGATTCCGACGCCCTGGTGAAAGGGCTGAGCTATGAGCCCAGCGCCGTGGCCCGTCTGTTCTGAGGAAAATCCGCGACTTCGCGCGCCTGCGGCGCAGATGGCCCTTGAAATGACCGTGGCCCTCGGGCATACGCCCCCCTCTGGCGAGGGTCGCGCCGCTGGGTGAATATCCACGGCGCGCTGATCTTTGTCCGGGACACTAGGAGTGTAGCTCAGCTGGTAGAGCATCGGTCTCCAAAACCGAGGGCCGGGGGTTCGAGTCCCTCCACTCCTGCCATTCCCCCTGTTGCGATCGCCTGGGACTTCCCATGTGGGGCAGCAGGATCCAGAGGTTGAAGAGACGTCAAATGGCCAAGGCGAAGACCCCCGGCGGCCGCCGCTCCACGGGGACCAAGACCGCAGCAGCCGCGCAAGGCGCAGCGACCGTGGCCGTCGACGCGCCCGCGCCGAAGAAGAAGACGTCCATCCCGCAGTTCATCAACGAGGTTCGCGCCGAGGCGCGGAAGATCGTGTGGCCCAGCCGCAAGGAGACCTGGATCACTTCGGTGATGGTCTTCATCATGGTGCTGATCGCGGCCGCCTTCTTCTGGATCGTCGACACGGGTCTCGGCTTCGCGTCCCGCATCATCCTCAGCCTTGGCCAATAAAGGAGACGCGCACATGACCGATGCAGCGCCCAAGCCGGCGGCCAACCCCCGCCACAAGTGGTATATCGTCCACGCCTATTCGAACTTCGAAAAGAAGGTCGCCGAGCAGCTGCGCGACCAGGCCAAGCAACAGGGCCTGGAAGACGCCTTCTCCGAAATCCTGGTTCCGACCGAGGACGTCGTCGAGATCCGCCGCGGCAAGAAGGTCAACGCCGAGCGCAAATTCTTCCCCGGCTATGTGCTGGTGAAGATGGAGATGACCGACGAGGCCTATCACCTGGTCAAGAACACGCCGAAGGTCACGGGCTTCCTGGGCGCCGCGGGCGGCACCAAGCCGCTGCCGGTCTCGGAGCGTGAAGTCCAGAACATCATCGGTCAGGTGGAAGAGGGCGTCGAGCGTCCGAAGCCCACCATCCGCTTCGACATCGGCGAGAACGTCAAGGTCACCGACGGCCCGTTCGCCAGCTTCGACGGTCAGGTCGAAAGCGTCGACGAAGAGAACGCCCGCCTGCGCGTGGCCGTCTCCATCTTCGGCCGCCCGACCCCGGTCGACCTGGAATACAATCAGGTGGAGAAGGTCAGCGCCTGATCGGCCGCTGACGCCACGCAGAGATCGGGACCGTCTCCGGGCGGTCCCGTTTGCGTTTTCAGGGCCTGCCTGCTAAACGCGCGCCTTCGCTGGACGGCCTTCGAGTCGCCCGGCGGCAAATCCGTGGAAGGCAGCCATGCCGGACCACGGCTCACCGGCCCGACGCATCGTCATCGGGTCATTCACAGGAGAGACCAATGGCCAAGAAGATTCTCGGCTATATCAAGCTGCAAGTGCCGGCCGGTTCGGCCACGCCTTCGCCCCCGATCGGCCCGGCTCTGGGTCAGCGCGGCGTGAACATCATGGGCTTCTGCAAGGAGTTCAACGCGCGGACCGAGAAGGAAGCCAAGGGCACCCCGCTTCCGACCGTCATCACCGTCTATCAGGACAAGTCGTTCACCTTCATCACCAAGACGCCGCCGGCGACCTGGTATCTGAAGCAGGCCGCTGGCATCAAGTCGGGCTCCAAGCTCGTCGGCCGCGAGTTCGCCGGCAAGGTCACGCAGACGCAACTGCGCGAAATCGCCGAGAAGAAGATGAAGGACCTGAACGCGAACGACCTGGACGCCGCGTCGCGCATCATCGAGGGCTCGGCCCGCGCCATCGGCATTCAAGTGGTGGAGGGCTAAGACATGGCTAAGCTGACCAAAGCCCACAAGGCCCGCACGGGCGTCACCGAAGACCTGCTGGCCTTCAACGAAGCCATCAAGCTGGTGAAGGACAACGCCAAGGCCAAGTTCGACGAGTCGATCGAAATCGCCGTCAACCTGGGGGTCGACCCGCGTCACGCCGACCAACAGGTCCGCGGCGTGGTGAACCTGCCCTCGGGCACCGGCCGTGACGTCCGCGTCGCCGTCTTCGCCAAGGACGCCAAGGCTGATGAAGCCAAGGCCGCCGGCGCCGAGCACGTCGGCGCTGAAGACCTGTACGAGAAGATCGCCGGCGGCTTCATGGACTTCGATCGCGTGATCGCGTCGCCGGACATGATGGCCCTGGTCGGTCGTCTGGGTAAGGTGCTGGGCCCGCGCGGCCTGATGCCGAACCCGAAGGTCGGCACCGTGACCCCGAACGTCGCCCAGGCCGTCAAGGACGCCAAGGGCGGCGCCGTCGAGTTCCGCGTCGAGAAGGCGGGCATCGTCCACGCCGGCATCGGCAAGGCTTCCTTCACGCAGGACGCTCTGGAAGCCAACGTCAAGGCCATCGTGGACGCCCTCGTCCGCGCCAAGCCGTCGGGCGCCAAGGGCACCTATGTGAAGCGCATCGCCCTGTCTTCGACGATGGGCCCGGGCTTCAAGATCGACCCGGCTTCGCTGGGCGCCTGATCCGGCTTCACGGCTAAGAACGACGACGGCCCCGGAGAGACATCTCCGGGGCCGTTTTCTTTGGTCGCGGCCTATCGTGCTTCGAGGCCTGACTTTCAGTAGCCGACGGTGAAGCGGGCGCGCGGATGACGGGGCGTCTCGATCTCGTCGGCCATGGCGATGGCGTAGTCGGGGAAGGAGATGCGGCTGTTGCCCTGAGCGTCCGTCAGCAGGGCGTCGCCGCCCAGCCGGAAGACGCCGGTGCGCTCCGACCCGTCGAACAGGGCCGAAGGGGACAGGAAGGTCCAGTTCAACTCGGGCTCCGCGCGCAAGGCGTTCAGAAAGCGGCCGCCCGCCAGGGCTTCGGCCTTGTAGGCTTCGGGGAAGTCCGGCGTGTCGACCAAGCGCTGGCCCGGCGCGATTTCCAGACTGCCGGCGCCGCCGACCACCAGGTAGCGCGGAACGCCCGCATCCTTGATCGCCTGGATCAGCAGGGCCGGATCGCTGTCCACGAACATGACGGCGCTGACCACGGCGTCGGCGCCGACCAGGGCCGGGGCGATAGTTGCGGGCTGGTTCACATCCCCGGCTACCGCCGTCACGCCAGCCCCCGCAGGGACCCGTTCAGGCCGACGGGCCACACCCGTCACCTGATGCCCGCGTCGGGCCAGTTCCTTGACGATTTCCGATCCGACGCGGCCGCTGGCGCCCAGGACAGTCACTTTCATGGGTATGCTCCTTGTGGTTACCAACGGGAACCAGGTGTGTTAAAGGAAGCGATCATGCAAGAAGGCACTTTTCCCTCACCAGGTTCCCCGATGTGACTGCCTCCAGCGGGGGCGAGCGGGGAAACGTCTACGCCGCCGACTGCCCGACCCGCCTGTTGCTGGACCGGATCGCCGACAAGTGGACGGTGCTGCTGCTGACGACCCTGTCGGACGGCCCGATGCGCTTCAACGCGCTCAAGCGTCGAATAGAGGGCGTGTCGCAGAAGATGCTGAGCCAGACCCTGCGCCAGATCGAACGCGACGGCCTGGTCACGCGCCGGGTCGAGCCGAGCGTGCCGGTATCGGTGACCTATACGATCACGCCCTTGGGCCAGGGACTGGTTCAGGCCCTGAGGCCGATGATCGACTGGGCCGAGACCCGGATGAGCGAGGTGGCGGTCGCGCAGTCAGCCTATGATGCGCGGTCGGGAGAGGGCTAATCCACTAAATCCGTGTGCGGATGACTTGACGAGCCGGGGCGGAATCCGGTCTTGGAGCGGCAGGCGCCGGAGGGCGGCCTTGCGGGAGATGCTCATGCTCAGCTGGTTTCAGGCGCTGCTGCCTAAGGAAGACAACTTCTTCCGCCTGTTCGACGCCCATGCCCAATCTCTGGTTCATGGCGCGAGCGCGCTGCGTCAGATGATGAACGGGGGGCCGGCGACCGGCGAATGGTGCGCCAAGGTGGTCGCCCATGAAGAAGAGGCCGATGAGATCGCGCGCGAGGTGCTGTTCGCCGTGCGCCGCAGCTTCATCACTCCGTTCGACCGCGCGGATATTCGGGGTCTGACGAACTCGCTGGATGACACCATCGATCAGATGCAGAAGGCCGCCAAGGTCGTCACCCTGTACGAGATGCGCGACTTCTCGCCCAAGATGCAGGAACTGGCGGACATCGCCGTCGAATGCGGGGCGCTGACGCAGGAGGCCTTCACCCTGCTGCCGGCCATGCGCAAGAACCATGAGCGGCTGGCGATCCTGACGGAGCAGATCACCAATCTGGAAGCCCGCAGCGACGACCTCTATGACGCGGGCATGAAGGCCCTGTACGAGGCGCACCGTCACGACATGACAGGCGGCAACACCCTGGGCTTCATCATCGGCAGCCAGTTGCTGGATCACCTGGAGAAGGTGATCGACCGGTTCGAGGACGTCGCCAACCGTATCAACGGCGTTCTGGTCGAGCACCTGTAGGACGGTCATGGACCACGCCCTCCTGATCCTGGCCTTCCTGATCGGCGTCGCCCTGCTGTTCGACTTCCTGAACGGTCTGCACGACGCCGCCAACTCGATCGCCACCATCGTCGCCACGCGCGTCCTGCCGCCGATCTATGCGGTGGGCTGGGCGGCCTTCTTCAACTTCATCGCCTTCCTGTTCTTCGGCCTGCACGTCGCCGACACCATCGGCCGGGGCATCATCTCGCCGGACATCATTTCGGATCAGGTGATCTTCGGCGCGCTGATGGGCGCCATCAGTTGGAACGTCATCACCTGGATTGCGGGCATTCCCTCGTCCAGTTCCCACGCCCTGGTCGGCGGCCTGCTGGGCGCGGGCGTGGCCAAGGCGGGCGGCGGGGCCATCGTGCTCAGCGGCGTGTTGAAGACGGTCGGCGCCATCTTCATGTCGCCCGCGATCGGCTTCCTGCTGGCCCTGTTGCTGGTGCTGATCGTGTCCTGGCTGTTCGCCAAGGCCAATCCCAACTTCGCCGACCGGGTCTTCCGCGGTTTGCAGTTCGTGTCGGCCTCGGCCTATTCCCTGGGGCATGGGGGCAACGACGCCCAGAAGACGATGGGGATCATCGCCATCCTGCTCTATTCGCGCGGCATGCTGGGCGGCGAGTTCCACGTGCCCTTCTGGGTGGTCATCACCTGCCAGGCGGCGATCGCCTTGGGCACCCTCTTCGGCGGCTGGAAGATCGTGCACACCATGGGATCTCGGATTACGCGCCTTTCTCCCCAGCAGGGGTTCTGCGCCGAGACCGGCGGGGCCATCACCCTGTTTGCTGCGACCAGCCTGGGCATTCCGGTGTCGACGACCCACACCATCACCGGCGCCATCATCGGCGTGGGCGCGGCCAAGCGCGTCTCGGCCGTGCGCTGGAGCGTGGCGCGCAGCATCGTCACCGCCTGGTTCATCACCATGCCCGCCGCCGCCGCCATCGGCGCCCTGTTCTACGCCCTGGGCGGGCTGTTCCTGACCTGATGTCGAACAAGCCTCGCACCCTGTCATCGGAGACCCGCCAGGTCGCAGCCTTGCCCTGGCGGCACGGCGCCGACGGCGTGGAGATCATGATGATCACCTCGCGCGAGACGCGGCGCTGGGTCATCCCCAAGGGCAACCGCATGGCGGGCAAGACCGACGCCGAGGCCGCCGTGATCGAGGCCTACGAGGAGGCCGGGGTCCAGGGCGACGTCATGGGCGCGCCGATCGGCTGGTTCCGATACGCCAAGAGGCTGAAGTCCGGGCGGGTCCAGGCCACCATCGCCAGCGTCTATCCGCTGGAGGTCTTCATCCAGCTGGGCGCCTGGCCCGAGGACGCCCAGCGCGAGCGCCGCTGGATGTCCACCGAAGACGCGGCCGTCGCCGTGGACGAGGTCGAGCTGGCTGAGCTGATCCGCGACTTCAAGCCGGGGCGAGGGGCGGAGTAGGGTGTTTCGGCCTCCGCTGCCTGAACGTGCCCTCCAAACGTTGATTTTTCCGCCCGGCCGTGTATAGAGCCCGCATCTCGTCGGGGTCTCGGCCTCGACGATGCCTGTCCGAGAACTTCGGGATGCGGGGGTCGCCCGCGTCATAATCGTCAGAAGGCCTTCTGACGCCGTGGGGAGATGGGGATGCAAAGACCTTTTGCCTGCCGGAATCCGGCGGGCGGGCCACGCTTCCTTCGGACAATAAGACCGGCCTGAACGCTGTGCAGCGATGCATGGCGCTTAAGCCAAATCCGTCGTCGGGAATAAGCCCGGCGGCGAATACCAAAACTGGAGACCACAATGGACCGCGCACAAAAAGCCGAGTCGATCGAATCGCTGAAGAGCGTGTTCGCCGACGCGGGCGCCGTGGTCGTGACCCACAACCTGGGTCTGACCGTTGTGGAGATGGAAGACCTGCGTGGTCGCCTTCGTAAAGAAGGCGCCGCGTTCAAGGTGGTGAAGAACCGTCTGGCGCTCAAGGCGCTGGGCGTCGAGGAAGGCAGCGAGTACCATAGCCTGTTCAAGGGCCCCGTGGGCATCGCATACGCCGCCGATCCCGTCACCGCCGCCAAGGTCACGGCCGAATTCGCCAAGGGCAACGACAAGTTCGTCATCCAGGGCGGTTTCATGGGCGACAAGGTTCTGGACGCCAAGGGCGTCGAGGCCCTGTCCAAGCTGCCGTCGCTGGACCAACTGCGCGGCAAGCTCATCGGCCTGCTGCAAGCTCCGGCGACCAAGGTTGCCGGCGTTCTGCAAGCGCCGGCCGGCCAGTTGGCTCGCGTCTTCAACGCGTACGCGACCAAAGACGCCGCCTAAGCCCCGTCATCTCTGCATATCTCTCTGAACCTCATCCTACCGAAGGAAGACTAACATGGCTGATCTCGCCAAAATCGTTGAAGAACTGTCGGCTCTGACCGTCCTGGAAGCCGCTGAACTGTCGAAGCTGCTGGAAGAGAAGTGGGGCGTTTCGGCCGCTGCTCCGGTCGCCGTCGCCGCTGTCGCCGGCGCCGCTGAAGCCGCTCCGGCCGGCGAAGAGCAAACCGAGTTCACCGTTGTCCTGGTTGACGGCGGCGACAAGAAGATCAACGTCATCAAGGAAGTCCGCGGCGTCCGCACCGACCTGGGTCTGAAGGAAGCCAAGGACCTGGTCGAAGGCGCTCCGCAGCCGGTCGTCGAGAACGTCTCGAAGCAAGCCGCTGAAGAGCTGAAGAAGAAGCTGGAAGAAGCCGGCGCCAAGGTCGAAATCAAGTAAGATTTCGGAACTGGCCTCTGGATCTTCAGAGACAGCTTTCAAAGCGAAGCGGGTCGGAGGGAAACCTCCGGCCCGTTTTCTTTTGCGCCGAGCCGTGTCGGGCAAGCGCGGCAACAGGCGTGCGTGACGCGGGCGAGGTGGCGCGCTAATCTGCCCCGAAAGGCCATCAGAGCCGTGAGGAGCGTTCCCATGTCCGACTTCGAGCACGTTTTCGAGCAGCCGCCGGAAGGCGCCGCCGCCGACTGGACCATCCCGCAGAACTGGTCCGACTATACCGAGGTCGAGCACCAGACCTGGAACACCCTGTACGAGCGGCAGATGAAGATCCTGCCGGGCCGCGCCTGCGAGGCCTTCATGCGCGGCCTGGACGCTCTGGACCTGAACGCGGGCGGCATTCCCGACTTCGAGATCATCAACCCCAAGCTTCAGGCCCTGACCGGCTGGACCGTGGTCTGCGTGCCGGGACTGGTGCCGGACGAGGTCTTCTTCGACCACCTGGCCAACCGCCGCTTCGTCTCGGGCCAGTTCATCCGCAAGCCGGATCAACTGGACTATCTGCAGGAGCCGGACATCTTCCACGATGTGTTCGGCCACGTCCCGATGCTGACCGACCCCGACTTCGCCGCCTATATGGAGGCCTACGGCAAGGGCGGGCAGCGGGCGGCGTCGCTGGGGATGCTGCCGAATCTGGCGCGGCTTTACTGGTACACGGTCGAGTTCGGCCTGATGCAGGAGGCGGACGGCCTTCGCATCTATGGCGCGGGCATCGTGTCGTCGGCGACCGAGAGCGTCTTCAGCCTGGAAGATCCCTCGCCGAACCGCTTGGGCTTCGACCTGGAGCGGGTGATGAAGACCCTGTACCGCATCGACGACTTCCAGCAGGTCTATTTCGTCATCGACAGCATCGAGGCGCTGAAGACGGTGACGTTGCAGGACTTCGGCCCCGTCTATGAGCGGCTGAAGGGCGCCGAGGCCTTGCCGATCGAAGCCGTCCTGCCGACGGACAAGGTGTTCACGCACGGCACCCAGGCCTACGCCGCCAAGGGCGGGCGCTTCGCGGCATAGACGGCGCGCACCTTCTCCCTCCCCTTTATGGGGAGGGTGGTCGCAGCGAAGCGGAGACCGGGTGGGGAGGGCCAGGCGACCCTGGCCTCGGCGCTTGAAACCTCTACCACCCCCACCCGGCCTCGCCTGACGGCTCAGCCACCCTCCCCATGAAGGGGAGGGAGAAAAAACAGAGTCCAATTCGTCTGAATCGTCTGAAGCTCTCCTCTGCGGCGGCGCGGGGAGAAATCATCGCATGGGCGCAGGCGACAGTGTGAAAGCGCGGGTCTACGCGCGCCGACGCCGGAAATTTCCTGCGTTTGGACGGTGAGGGTGCGCTGACAGTCCTCTGTCCGTCACCCTCGGGACAGGCCCGACGGCGACAGTATGGGGGAAGGGCCTCAGGCCCTGAACCGCTCCCACGGGCCGGTGACGGCCAGGGTCATGCCGGGCGAGTAGAGGTTCACGAACATGGTCCGGCCGTCCGGCGCCCAGCAGACGCCGGCGAACTCGGTGTTCGACTCGTCGGCGTCGTGGCGCATGGCGTTGCGGGCGATGGCGTAGACGCGGCCGTCGGGGGTGACGCCCTTCACATGCTGGGTGCCGACCTGCTTGTCCTCGCAGCCGATGACGTGGCCGTTCGGGGCGATGGCGATGTTGTCGACATAATCCAGCACGGCGCGGTCGCCCGCCTCGACGAACAGCTCCAGCATGCCCGGTTGGCTCGCCTCGTCCGACTGGCCCTCGCGCGGGCTGGGGACGTAGCGCATGATCTGGCCGTGGCGGCCGACGCCGCCCGAGGTGCAGGTGAAAAAGAGGTGATCGCCCGCCCAGTGGACGCCTTCGCCGCGCGCGAAGATCGCCGCGCCCGAGGCGTGGCCGCGCAGGGACAGGTCGCCGTCGGGGCTTTCGACGTGATCCAGATCGACCCAGCGCACGGCCAGGCGCTGGCCTTGGCGCCACAGGACGTCGTTCCAGTTGCGGGTGTCGCCGCGCGCCTGATCGACCAGCGCCAGAGCCTGAAGGCGGCCGCCCGCGTGCAGGCGGCGCGGGTCGGTCGGCAGGTAGCGGTAGAAGAGGCTCTCGGCCGTGTCCTCGGTCATGTAGACGACGCCGGTGCGCGGATCGATGCAGGCGGCCTCGTGCTTGAAGCGGCCCATGGCGCGGATCGGGGTGGGATCGACCAGGCCGGTGGCGCGCGACGGCACCTCGAACACCCAGCCATGGTCCTGGGGCAGGCCGTCCTTCGTCCCGGCGACGATCTCCTCGCAGCTCAGCCACGAGCCCCAGGGAGTGACGCCCCCGGCGCAGTTGACCGCCGTGCCGCCCAGGCTGAGGTGCTGGCGCTCGGTGCGGCCGGTCCTGAGGTTGTAGACGACGGTGGTCGTGCCGCCGCCCAGCGGAGCGACCGCGCCGGTCTCATCGGGATAGACGCCATAGACGCGGGCGCGATCCAGATCGCCGACCAGTCGGTGGTTGGCGCCCCAGGCGCTGGCGTTGAATTCCAGCGGATTGACCTCGTGGTTGCGGACCAGGATCACCCGGTCCTCGTCCAGTCCGAAACAGCCCATGCCGTCGAACTTGTCGGGGGTCAGCAGGCCGTCGGCCATGGTCTCGCCCGCCTGGGACACCACGCGGTAGGAGAAGTCCTCGGGCAGGTCCAGCAGGCCGTAAGGGTCGGCCTTCATCGGGCCGTAGCCGAACACCTCGTTGCGTGAGGGGCCGTCGACGAAGCCGCCCGGCTCGGCGGCCATGGCCTGGGCGCGTTTGGCGTAACCCGACAGGGCGAGGGCGGCGGCGGAGGCCATGAAGGCGCGGCGTGAAGCGATCATGCCCCGTGCTTACGAGCGGCGCATTACGGTCCGATGACGGCGGCTTGACCGCAGCGTGACGCGGGCTGCGGCCGATGGTCCTGCCTGGGGATCAGACCCGCTGGAACGGATAAAAGCCGCCGCCGAGGTTCAGGATCTGCGTCAGCTCGTCAAGCGCGCCGCGCGTCTCGTCCAGCAGGGAGGGATCGGCCAGGTCGTGCGCCGTCAGGCTGTCGCGATACCAGCGGCGGCCCCAGTCGGACAGGCGGGCGTGAAGGGCGTCGGTCAGGCGCATGGCGGGGTTGGTCGCCGCCAGCTCGGCCTCGGTTAGGACGACCCTGAGACGGAGACAGGCGGGGCCGCCCCCGTTCCTCATCGACTGGCGCACGTCGACGTATTCGACATGGCCGATCGGGCCGTTGGAGGCGGCGAGGCTCTGCGCCACCGCGTGGCTGCGCGGGTTGTCCCGCGTCTCGGTCGGGCAGATCAGGGTCAGGCGGTCCTGCCCCGGAACCCGGATCAGCATGGAGTTGAACAGATAGGAGCTGATGGCGTCGGCCAGCGGCAGGTCGGCGGCCGAGACCTCGACGAACTGCGGCTCGAAGCCGACGGCGGCGGCGCGGATGGCGGCCTTGGTCGCCTCCGTGTCTTCGAACGCCAGCTCATGGAAGAAGAGGGTGTCCAGCGCGCCGACGCAGACCACGTCGTTGTGGAAGGTGCCGCCCGCGATGGCGACCTTGCCCTGACGGGCCAGGACGGCGCCGGACGCTTCGTGGCGGCGCATGATCGCCTCGGACGCCTCGCGTGTCTGGCGGGCGGGGTAGGGGCCGTCCCAATGCTCCCAGGCCTCGCGGCCCCAGACCATCAGATTGACGCCCGCCTCGCCGTGATCGCGGCACAGGCGGACGTGGTTGGCCGCCCCTTCGTCCGCCAGATGGGCGACCGAGGGCAGGGCGTCGTGGACGGCGAAGCGGCGGGCGTCGGAGAAGAGGGCGTCTAGCGCGCGCCTGGTCTGATCGTGCTCCAGGCTGCGGTGCAGGTTGGTGATCAGGTTGGCGGGGGTGAAGTGGACGCGGCCGTCGGCGGCGTCGGCGCTGGGCGTCACCGTGGCGGCGTTGGCGGCCCACATGGGCGAGGCCGAACAGGCGGCGGCGGCGAAGGAGGGCGCGTCCTTCCACGCGCGTTCCAGCACCTGGGCGTCGGAGCCCGAGAAGCCGAGGTCGCGCAGGAAGGGGATGTTCGGCCGCTCGTGCGGAGGCAGGACGAATTGGGGCAGGCCCAGGTCGGCCAGGGTCTTCATCTTGTCGAGGCCCTGCAGCACCGCCGCGCGCGGGTTCGACGCCTCGCCCTTGTTCAGGCTGGACGCCAGATTGCCCGGCGACAGGCCGGCGTAGGAGTGCGTCGGCCCGATCAGGCCGTCGGCGTTGGCCTCGACAGCGGAAATCATGCGCGCAAGCCCTTGATCTCGCTTTCGATGTTCTTGACCGAACCGGCCTCGAAGCTGGCGACCGGATAGGCGCAGTAGTCGGCGGCATAGTAGGCGCTGGGACGGTGGTTGCCGCTGGCTCCCAGCCCGCCGAAGGGCATGTCGCCCGCCGCGCCCGTGGTCGGACGGTTGAAGTTCACCACGCCCGCGCGGATGCGGTTGATGAAGCGACCCCAGTTCTTCGCGTCGTCGCTGACCAGACCGGCCGACAGGCCGTATTTGGTGGCGTTGGCGGCGGCGATGGCGGCGTCGAAGGTCGGGACGCGCAGCACCTGCAGGAAGGGGGCGAACATTTCCTCATCCTCGACCGCGACGCCGGTGACGTCGATGATCGCAGGCTTCACGAAGGCGCCGGGCAGGTTGTCGATCGGGTCTGAGGCGCGGATGACCTTGGCGCCCGCGTCGATGCGTTGTTGCAGGGCGGCGAGAGCGGCGCTGGCGGCCTTCTCCGAGATCAGCGGCCCGGCGTAGGGCTCGGGGTCGCTGTCCCACGGGGCGAAGTTCAGGCGGTCGGACAGGGCCGCCACGGCCTCGACGATGGCGTCGCCCTGGGCGCCTTCCGGCACGATCAGGCGGCGCGCGCAGGAGCAGCGCTGGCCGGTGGTGACGAAGGCGGACTGAACCACGATGCCCGCCACGGCCTCGGCGTCGGCGGCGTCCCAGACGACCAGCGGGTTGTTGCCGCCCAGCTCCAGCGCCAGGATGACGTGCGGGTCATCGGCGAACTTGCGCCGGAAATGCGCGCCCGCCGCGCCCGAGCCGGTGAACATCAGGGCGTCGATCGGCTGGTCCAGCAGGGCCGCGCCAGTGTCGCGCCCGCCTTGCACCATGTTGAACACGCCCTTGGGCAGGTCGGCGGCGTCCAGGCATTCGGCCATCAATTGGCCGGTCAGGGGCGTTTCTTCGGAGGGCTTGAACACGACCGTATCGCCGGCCAGCAGGGCCGGGACGATGTGGCCGTTGGGCAGGTGGCCGGGGAAGTTGAACGGGCCGAGCACAGCCGAGACGCCGTGCGGGCGGTGACGCAGGACGGCGCGGCCGAAGGCGGTGTCGTTCGACCGCTCGCCGGTGCGCTCGTCATAGGCGCGGATCGAGATGTCGACCTTGCCCGCCATTGAGGCCAGTTCAGTCTTCGTCTCCCACAGGGCCTTGCCGGTCTCGCGGCTGATGGCCTCGGCCATTTCAGGGGCGCGGTCTTTCAGGACGGCCTGATAGCGTTTGACCGCGTCGATGCGGTCCTGGCGCGGGCGGTCGGCCCAGTCGGGGAAGGCAGAGCGGGCGGCCTCGACGGCGGCGC
>DGIZ01000010.1:0-4880 GCA_002386585.1 Brevundimonas sp. UBA4609
GTCGGGCGCGCCGCCTGGGCGGCGGAGACGCTTTGCGCCGGCGCGCTTGACGGGATGATCGTCAGAACGGCGGAGAGAAGGGCGAAACAGAGCGATTGGCGCATGACGTCAGCCTGCCCGTGGATAACGGCGAAACCTCGACCGGGCCGGGCCCGTGGCGGGACCATTGTGTTTTCGTCTTAACAGGAGTGAAATCCCCTTGTTCCTGGGGAGGATGAGATGAAACCAACTGTCATCACCATTGTCGCCGCCGTCGTCGCCCTGGCGGCATCGCCCGCCCTGGCCGAAAGCTGGCACGTCGTTTCGCGCAGTTCGGCCACGGTCTTCATGCTGGACGTGGACTCCATCACCGAGGCGAGCGGCGCGCGAACGGCCGTTCTGGCGCGCGTTCCGGCGTCCGGTCCGGTCGACGACCTGTCCTATTCCGCCGGCGAGATCACCATCCGCTGCAGCGCCAACCAGTCCAAGCCGGGCGTGGAGGTGCTTTACGGCCCCGACGGCGCGGAGCAGGAGCGCATCGACGACGGCTACGACTTCGACGCCATCGCCCGGAACTCGCTGGATTCCTACATCAAGGACATGCTGTGCGACGACCAGCGCGGCACGCTCGTCTACCCGTCCGTCCGCGCCTTCATCGAAGCCGGGCGTCCTCGGGCGGACTGAGCCGCCGTCGAAGCGCCCTTGCCGGGGCGCAGCCGGGCGTCTATCGCCTAGCCGCAGGGGCGCGCGCCCCTGTCCGGGCGATCCCTTGCTCCATCCTCAACGCCTGAGGCGACGTCCAGGCGGCCGGACCCGTAGTGTAAACAGTCAGAGTCGCCGCCTTGCCCCATCCGACGTCGGCCGTCGTCACGTCGCCCATCGCTCCCGAGCCGTCGGTCGACCCGCAGAGCCTGGAGCGTCTGCGCGTTCTGCTCCATGATCAGGCCGACGCCATGGTGGCGGCCTTCTATCAGGTGCTGCTCGACGATCCCGAGGCCCAGACCTTCCTGCACCACTCCATCGTCCAGGAGCGGCTCAGCCCGTCCTTGCGCAACTGGCTGATCGACCTGTTCGCACCCGAACAGGACGTCGAGGGCGAGGTCTTCATCGCCCGCCAGACCAAGATCGGCGAGGTCCACGCCCGCATCAAGATTCCCATGCATCTGGTCATGGCCGGGGCGGCGGTGCTGAAGGCGCGGCTGGCCGATGATCTTGCGGCGGACCCGGCGGCCTTCGATCTGTTGCGCCTGGTCGGTCGGCGCATCGATCACGCCCTGCGCCTGATGAGTCAGTCCTATGAGAAGGGCGCCAGCAACCGGGCGCGCCTGGACGAGGCCTACCGCCTCTTCTCTCTGGATCAGGACATCCACTTCGAACGCGAGAGCCAGCGCGCCGGCCTTATGGAGTGGAGCCAGAAGACCCTGTTCCGCATCCTAGCCTCGGGCGGGGTCGACGGGGCGGGCGCCCTGGGGGCCTCGCCCTTCGGCCTGTGGATCCGACATCGGGCCGACTTCCTGTTCGACGGCTCGCCGCACCTGGCGCGGCTGAACGCGACGATGGAACGGATCGACGGCGCGCTCTTGCCTCGCTTCACGCCCGGCGCGGCCCCGGCCGAGCTGGCCGCCCCCCTGAAGGCGCTGGAGGCCGCCGTCGAGGAAGTCGCCTTCCTGCTGAACGAGATGTTCCAGGGGCTGGCGGGCATGGAGGGCGGTCGCGACCCGCTGACCCGCGCCCTGAACCGGCGCTTCCTGTCATCGATCCTGAGCCGTGAGATCGGCTTCGCCAACACCAACCACACGCCGCTGTCGGTGCTGCTGCTGGACGTCGACCACTTCAAGCGGATCAACGACACGCACGGCCATCCGGTCGGCGACGAGGTGCTGCGCCAGGTGGCCGAGGCGGTGACCGAGAACGTCCGCCCCAGCGACTTCGTCTTCCGTTACGGCGGGGAGGAATTCCTGATCGTCCTGGTCGAGACCCATCTGCACCAGGCTGCGACCATCGCCGAGCGCATGCGTCTGGCCCTGGCGGCCAAGCCGATCACGGCGGCGGGCCTGGCGCCCTTCAACGTCACGGCGTCGATCGGCGTCGCCGAGCATCGCGGCCATCCGGACGAGAACTATCTGGTCAAGGCGGCCGACGACGCCCTCTATCGCGCCAAGCAGAACGGTCGCAACCGCGTCGAGCAGGACCGCCGCAGCGCCTGACGGCCCCCGCGACGGCTGTTGCAAAGGCGCTTCCCCTCGCTTGAAAAACGGAGTTATCATCCGTGGCGGGCAGGGGGACGCAATGTCGGAATTTGACGCGCTTTTCGCCTTCTACGCCCTGCTGCTCGGGCTGGCGGTCGCCAATGTCGCGACCGCCTTCGCAGAGATGTACAAGGTGCGCGGCCGCGTCGTCATCGGCTGGACGGTTCCGCTGCTGGGCGCCGTCGTCCTGACCGCAGCCTGCCAGCAATGGCTGTCCCTGTTCCGCGCCCAGGCGGACATGAAGCTGGGCCCCGGCGAGCTTCTCATCTGCCTGGCGATGGCCCTGCCCTACATCTTCATCAGCCAGGTCATCCGGCCCCGTCACGACGAAACCGCGTCGCTGGAGGCCTATTACGCCGAACATCGCCGGATCCTGGCCGGGGCCTTGCTGGTCCCGGTGCTTGCCAGCAGCGTCGTCAACGTCATCTATGCGGTGGCGCTGAACGACGGCTTCGTCCCCGCCGCGCTCGGCTTCCTGATCTACCAGGGCGTCCGCTACGCCTGCATCATTCCCATGCTGATCTGGCCGAACGTCGCCGTGCAGCGGGCGGGACTGGTCGTCCTGCTCGCCCACACGGTCTTGATGATGTTCTAGGCGTCAGGCGTCGACGGCGGCGTCCAGGGCGTTGTCCTGGATGAACTCGCGGCGCGGTTCGACCACGTCGCCCATCAGCTTGGCGAACAGGTCGTCGGCGTCGTCGCCGTGCTCGACCTTGACCTGCAGCAGGGTGCGGGCGTTGGCGTCCAGCGTCGTCTCCCACAGCTGTTCCGGGTTCATCTCGCCCAGACCCTTGTAGCGCTGGATGGCGATGCCCTTCTTGCCCGCGTCCAGCACGGCCGCCAGCAGGTCCAGCGGGCCGCGGATGGTCGTGGTCTTGTCCTTGCGGCGATAGACGGCCGGCGCCGAGAACAGGCCGTCGAAGGCGGCGGCGCGCTCGGCCAGACGGCGGGCGTCCAGCGAACGGCCCAGCACCTCGTCCAGCACGATCGTCTCGCTGACGGCGCGGCGCACGCGGTTGAAGGCCACGCCGCCCTGGGCGGCCAGTTCGCCGCTCCACGGGCCGTCGCCTTCCTCGGCGTAGAGGTTCAGCCGCTCGGCCGCGCGCGCGGCCCGGTCGGCCAGTTCGCCGGCGTTCTCGTCGAACAGGCCCGCCAGGGCGCTCTGTTCGATGGCGAAGGCCGGGGCGCGGGCGGCGAGACGGTCGACCAGGGCCTTGAACGCCTTGGCTTCGCGGACCAGTTCCTGCAGGTCCATGCTGGCGCGCACCTCGCCCGAGGCCAGCTCCAGCGTCGCCTCGGCGCTGCCTTCCTCGATCAGATAGGCGTCCATCTCCGCCTGATCCTTGATGTAGCGGTGCTGCTTGCCCTTGGAGACCTTATAGAGCGGCGGCTGGGCGATGTAGACGTGGCCGCGCTCGATCAGCTCCGGCATCTGACGATAGAAGAAGGTCAGCAGCAGGGTGCGGATGTGGGCGCCGTCGACGTCGGCGTCCGCCATCAGGATGATCTTGTGATAGCGCAGCTTGTCCGCGTCGAAATCGTCGCGGCCGATGCCCGTGCCCAGCGCCAGGATCAGGGTGCCGATGGTGTCGGACGACAGCATCCGGTCGAACCGGGCGCGCTCGACGTTCAGGATCTTGCCGCGCAGGGGCAGGACGGCCTGGTTCTCGCGGTTGCGCGCCTGCTTGGCCGAGCCGCCGGCGGAATCGCCCTCGACGATGAACAGTTCGGACTTGGCGGGGTCGCGTTCCTGACAGTCGGCCAGCTTGCCGGGCAGGGAGGAGATCTCCAGAGCCGACTTGCGACGGGTCAGGTCGCGCGCCTTGCGGGCGGCCTCACGGGCCGACGCCGCCTCGATGATCTTGGAGACGACCAGCTTGGCCTCGACCGGGTGTTCCTCGAACCAGGTCGACAGGCCTTCGGTGCACAGGCTTTCCACGGCTGGCCGCACCTCGGACGAGACCAGCTTGTCCTTGGTCTGGCTGGAGAATTTCGGGTCCGGCACCTTGACCGACAGGACGCAGGTCAGGCCCTCGCGCGCATCTTCGCCCGAGATGGAGACCTTCTCCTTCTTGGCCAGCCCTGAGCTTTCGATATAGGCGCCCATGACGCGCGTCAGGCTGGTGCGGAAGGCCGAAAGGTGGGTGCCGCCGTCCCTCTGGTTGATGTTGTTGGTGAAGCACAACATCGTCTCGTGGTAGGAATCGTTCCACCACATGGCTAGGTCCAGCTCGATGCCGTCCTTCTGGCCGCGGATGACGATGACGTCCTTCAGGATCGGCGTCTTGGACTTGTCCAGGTGGCGCACGAAGGCTTCGACCCCGCCCTCATAGTGCAGCAGGATCTCGACCGGCTCCGGCCCGCGCCTGTCGCTCAGCTTGATGACCACGCCTGAGTTCAGGAAGGCCATTTCGCGCAGACGGTGTTCCAGCGTCTTCAGATCGAAGTCGATGTGGCTGAAGGTGTCGATCGACGGATAGAAGGTGACCTCGGTGCCGGTCAGCAGACGGCCCTTGTCCTCGCGCATCGGCGCATCGCCGATGACGGCCAGCGATCGCACCGTCTCGCCGCGCTCGAAGCGCACGCTGTGCTTCTTGCCCTCGCGATAGATGACCAGCTCCAGCCAGTCCGACAGGGCGTTGACCACCGAGA
>DGIZ01000010.1:5142-5908 GCA_002386585.1 Brevundimonas sp. UBA4609
GTGGGTCGCCACCGGAATGCCGCGCCCGTTGTCGGTCACGGTGACCGAGCCGTCCTCGTTCAGGGTGACGGTCACCAGATCGGCGTGCCCGGCCAGGGCCTCGTCGATGGCGTTGTCCACCACCTCATAGACCATGTGGTGCAGGCCCGAGCCGTCGTCCGTATCGCCGATATACATGCCGGGGCGCTTGCGCACGGCGTCCAGGCCTTTGAGAACCTTGATGGAATCGGCGCCGTACTCGGGCGAGGGAGCAGTCTGTTCGGTCATGAAAACGTCGGCTCAGGGTCCGCGGGCGGACAGGGAAGAGGCGACGCGGACGACGCCCGTTTCAGGGCCGCAAATCAGCGCGCCCCGAAGTCTCAGATATATAGGAAATTCGACGGGAAAAGCGAGCCTTTAAGCCCTATGCCGACAGCCCGCCGCCTTCCACCGCCACGAACTGCGCGCGGCCTTCCAGGGCGGCGAACAGCGGCCGTTCCGTTCCGGTCATGAAGGCCTGAAGCCTCAGCGCCTCGATCTCGTCGAACAGGGCGGCGCGGCGGGCTTCGTCCAGGTGGGCGGGCGCTTCGTCCAGCAGCAGAACGGGTCGGGCGGGCTGATCCGCCAGCCGCGCCACCTGGGCCAGGATCAGGTTCAGCACCAGGGCCTTCTGCTCGCCGGACGAGCCTTCGGCGGCGGGGCGGTTTTTCTCGCGGTGCAGGGCCGTCAGGTCCGAGCGGTGCGGCCCGAACAGGCTGCGCCCGGCCGCCGCGTCGCGGGCGCGGGC
>DGIZ01000048.1 GCA_002386585.1 Brevundimonas sp. UBA4609
GCGGGCCTTGGCGGCGGCGGCTTCGGTGATCTCGATTCGGCGCGGCGCGGCGCCGTCCAGACGCGTCGCCCAATCGGTCACGGCCTCGCCGCCGCGCGCCTGAACGTCATCGAAGATTTCGCGCACCACGCTGGAGACGAAGCCCTCGGTGCGGCGCTGCGGGCGGGCCAGGGCATCCTTGCGTCCGGCGGCGTCCAGCAGGTTCCAGTCGATACGCTTCATCACATCATCTTCTCGATGGGCAGGACCAGTATGGCCGACGCCCCTTCGGCCTTCAGTTTCTCCAGCGTCTCCCAGAAGACGGCCTCCTGACAGACGGCGTGGACGGCCACGGCGTCGTCGCGCCCCGACAGGGGCATGACGGTGGGCGAGCCTGCGCCGGGCAGCAGGGCGGTGATCCGGTCCAGCGCCGCGCGCGGCGCGTTCAGCATCACGTACTTGGCCCCCTGCGAGGACACCACGCCCGCCATCCGCTCGACGATGGAGTCCAGCAGGTGTTGAAGCCCGGCCTCGGGCGGCGTCGGCGCCTTGATCAGCACGGCCTGACTGTCCAGCACCGTCTCGCGCGCGCTCAGGCCGTTGGCCTCCAGCGTCGCGCCGGTCGACACCAGATCGCAGATGGCGGCGGCCAGCTTCAGGCGGGGCGCCACCTCGACCGCGCCGCGCATGGTGACGATGTCGGCGTCGACGCCCGCCTCATCCAGAAAACGGCGCAGGATCTTGGGATAGGAGGTGGCGATCCGCAGCCCCTGCAACGACGACGGTCCGGCGTAGTCCAGCCCCGGCGGCGTCGCGATCTTCAGCGTGCAGCGCCCGAAGCCCAGCGGCATGACGACCTCGGCGTTCGGCCCGCCGTTTTTCACCTCTTCCAGCACATTCTCGCCGACGATGCCCAGATCACAGACCCCGTCCGCGACGAAGGTCGGGATGTCGTCGTCGCGCACCCGCAGCAGGTCGATCGGATAGTTTTCGATCCGATACAGCAGGTCGTTGTTGCCCTTGACCACGCGCAGGCCCGCATCGCGGACCAGATCGAGGCTGCGTTCGGCCAGACGGCCGGATTTCTGGACGGCGATGCGCAGCCGCCCTTGAACCGTGCTCATGATGTCAACTCAGGCTTTCAGTCTGTCCAGCACCAGACGATAGCCCTGGTGCGGCATGTCCTTCAGGGAGCGCGCGACGCGCACGACGGTGGTCGGGCTGGCCGGGGCCTCGGCGGCGATCTCGCGATAGGTCTTGTTCCCGGCGTCCAGCATTCGCGCCACCTGCCACCGCTCGGCCATGGCGCGCAGCTCGGCCGGGGTGCACAGATCGGCCAGAAACGCGTCCGCCTCCTCCCGCGTTTTCAGCGAAAGCAGGGCGTCCAGCAGTGCGGTCCTGGCGGCGTCGGTGCTCATGGTGCGTTCCATTATGCTGTAACAATGGAACGGTCAAGGGGGGAGTTGACGCTGCTTCTTTTTCCTCCCCACCTGTGGGGAGGGGGACCACGAAGTGGTGGAGAGGCCATGCCGCCGACCGTCGAAATCTATTGTCGCGCGTCCAAGATGCGTCGCGCCCTAACGCCGCCGGAAGCGCGTCTATGGACGCAGATCAAAGGCGGCGGCCTCGAAGGGCTGAAGTTTCGTCGCCAGCATCCGGTCGGCCCCTACATCCTCGACTTTTACTGCCCTGCCGCACGCCTCGCGGTGGAGGTCGACGGCGCAACGCACGACGATCCAGACCAAATCGCTCACGACGCGCGACGAACCGCATGGCTGAAAACGCAGGGGATTGAGGTTCTGCGCGTCCGAGCCACGGATGTTCGGGACCATCTCGACGGAGTTCTGGCGGTGATCCTGTTCCACGTGACGGGGCGGTAGAGGGCCCCTCCACCACTTCGTGGTCCCCCTCCCCATTGTCATGGGGAGGAAAAAGCTGACCGCCACTCGCTAGTCGAGCTTCGCCACTCTATGTCCTCCACATGAGCAAGGTTGTGATCATCGGCGCGGGACACGCGGGGGGCTCGGCGGCGGCGCTGCTGAGGCAGTATGGGTTCGAGGGCGAGATCGTCCTGGCGGGGCAGGAGAGCGCGCCGCCCTATCAGCGGCCGCCCCTGTCCAAGGCCTGGCTGAAGGGGGAGGCGGGTCTGGAAGATCTGCTGCTGCGCCCCGAGAGTTTCTACGCCGAGCAGAACATCGCCCTGCGCACCGGCGTCGCGGCGACCGCCATCGACGCTGAGGTCAAGACCGTGACTTTCGCCGACGGCGCGATCGAGACCTATGACGTGCTGATCCTGGCCACCGGCTCGACGGCGCGCAAGCTGGCCATCCCCGGCGCGGATCGGCCCGACCTGCTGGAGCTTCGCACCCTGGAGGACGCCGAGCGGCTGAAGGCGGTTCTCGCCCTCGGCAAGCGACTGGCGGTGGTCGGCGGCGGCTATGTGGGTCTGGAGGCGGCGGCCTCGGCCCGCGCCCTGGGCGCCGAGGCGGTGGTGATCGAGCGCATGGACCGGGTGCTGGCCCGCGTGGCGTCGCAGCCCCTGTCGGCCTTCTTCACCGAACTGCACAAAAAGCACGGCGTCGAGATTCTGACGGGGGCCGAGGTCGCGGGGTTCGAGGATGCGGGCGTGCGTCTGGCGGACGGCGAACTGATCGCGGCGGACGCGGTTCTGGTCGGCGTCGGCGCCTTCGCCTGCGAGGCTCTGGCGCGAACGGCGGGACTGGCCTGCGCTGACGGCGTGGTCGTCGATGCGGCGGCCCGCACCCATGACCCGAACATCTACGCGATCGGCGATGTGACGCGGCGCCCCATCCCGGTCCACGGCGGCGTCATGCATCGGCTGGAGAGCGTGCCCAACGCCCTGGAACAGGCCAAGCAGGCGGCCTCGGCCATCGTCGGCCGCGCAGCCCCGGCGCCGGAAGTGCCGTGGTTCTGGTCCGACCAGTACGACGTCAAGCTGCAGATCGCGGGCGTGCCCTTCGACGCCGATCGCCAGCTGGTGCGCGGCGATCCGGCCGGCGGCGCCTTCTCCGTCTTCCACCTCAGCGGCGAACGCATCGTCTGCGTCGAGGCGGTGAACGCCCCGGCCGACTTCATGGGCGGGCGACTGCTGATCGGGAAGGGGGCGCCGGTCGACGACGCCCTGCTGGGCGACCCCTCGACGTCGATCAAGGCGGTGGCCAAGGGGGTAGGTGTGACTTCTGTGTGACACTCGATCCGCAAGTGCGATTTAGTCGCAGGAGTCAGATTGTCGCACCTTGAAATGGTGCTAATGCGAGCCGGTCTCAATCACTGACCGGTTCCTCCCCATGTCCGACACTCGCTCCGCCGCCCTCAAGGCGCTCCTGTTCGCGTCCAGCGCCGCCGGGATGCTGTGCGCGGCGCCGGCGATGGCTGCGGTCGCCGATGAGGCTGCGCCCGCCGACGGCGTGGTCAGTCAGGACGCCACCAACCTGGGCACGGTGGATGTGAACGGCCATCGCGTGAAGCGCGAGCCGAAGGACCCGCAGTTCGTCACGCCTCTGGTCGATACGCCGCGCACCGTGACGGTGATCCCGCAGCAGATCATCGAACAGACCGCCGCCACCTCCTTGCAGGATATTCTGCGCACCTCGCCGGGCATCACCTTCGGCGCGGGCGAGGGCGGCCAACCCCTGGCCGACCGGCCCTTCATCCGCGGTCAGGCCTCGGGCAACAACATCTTCGTCGACGGCATCCGCGACACCGGCGGTCAGCAGCGCGAGGTCTTCAACCTGGAGCAGGTCGAGGTCATCAAGGGCGCCGATTCCGTCTATTCGGGCCGGGGTTCGGGCGGCGGCAGCATCAATCTGGGCTCCAAGTCGCCGCGTCTGACCAACTTCGTCCATGGCTCGGCCGGCGTCGGCACGGACGACTATCTGCGCGGCACGGTGGACGCCAACTGGCAGGTCGGTCCGACCGCCGCCATGCGCCTGAACGTCATGGCCTCGCAGGGCGACGTGCCGGGCCGCAACGGGGCCGATTTCGACAAGTGGGGCGTCGGCGCCTCGGTCGCCGCAGGCCTCGGCACGCCGACGACCGTCACCGCCAGCTACTACCATCTCGACAGCAATCAGACGCCTGACTACGGCATCCCGCTCTACACCAAGCTGGGCGGGGCGACCGCGCCGCGCCCGGACGCCTCGGGCGTGCTGGATGTGCCCTACGACAGCTTCTACGGCCTGAAGGCGCGCGACTATCTGAACAATACGGTCGACAGCCTGACGCTGGAGGTCGAGCACCGCTTCAACGACAACCTGGCCCTGCGCAACGTCACCCGCTACTCGCAGACGCTGAACGACTATGTCGTCACCAACCCCGGCGACGGCGGCGCGGCCGAGCAGATCAACGGCGTCTGGTGGATGAAGCGGGGTCTTAAGTCGCGCTGGAACCCGGCCGAGACCCTGGCCAACGTCACCGACCTGCACGGCTCCTTCCTGACCGGCGCGATCAAGCATGACTTCGACGTCGGCCTGGAGCTGTCGCGTGAGAAGAACCGTAACGCCTCCTATAATGTCACGACCCTGACCGGCACGGCCTGCCCGGCGCCGCTGACGGGACTGGACTGCACCCAGGTCTATGCGCCGAACCCGAACGACCCGTGGACGGGTACGATCACGCGCGGGCCGGAGACCTATTCGGACACGGATGCCTTGGGGCTTTACGCCTTTGATTCCGTCAGCCTGGGCGAGCGGTGGAAGCTGAACCTGGGCCTGCGCTACGACCGCTATGACGTCGAGGGCACGGAACTGCCGCGCGGCGCCACGGCGCCCATCATGCGCGAGGCGGACTGGGACTTCGTCAACTATCAGGTGGGTGTGGTCTACAAGCCGACGGCGAACAGCAGCGTCTACGCCTCCTTCTCGACCGCTTCGACGCCGCCTACGATCTCGGCGGGCGATCAGAACGGCGTCGGCGGCGTGGGCAGCGGCAATCTGGCCAGCACGGTGCTGGACCCGGAGCAGACCGAAAGCTTCGAAATCGGCGCCAAGGCCAATCTGTTCGACGACCGGCTGGCGCTCAGCGGCGCCCTGTTCCACCTGACGCGCAAGGACGCCGCCATCGAGGTGGAGCCGGGTCTGTTCGAACAGGCGGGAGAGACCAGGGTGCAGGGCGTGGAGCTGGGCGTGTCGGGCAACATCACCGACAAGTGGCAGGTCTTCGGGGGCTACACCTGGATGGATTCCGAACTGGTGCGCGGCGCCTACAGCAGCGTCAACCTGGGCGACGCGCTGGCCAATACGCCCGAGCACAGCGCCAGCTTGTTCACCACCTATCGTGTTCTGCCCAAGCTGAGCCTGGGCGGCGGCGTCTACTACGTCTCCAAGTCCTGGGGCGGAAACCAGGGCGGGGCCGGCGGCGGCGGCAACCGCGTCTACGCGCCGGAATACACCCGCGTCGACCTGTTCGCCTCCTACGACATCAACGACCGCGCCTCGCTGCAACTGAACGTCCAGAACGCCGGGGATGAGGAGTACATCATCCGCACCAACGGCGTGCACCACGCCGACGTGGCGCCGGCGCGCCAGGCGATCCTGACGCTGAACGTCCGCTACTAAGAGGCTGCGTTTCGCGCCATCATGTCGGCCCCGTCGTTCGTTCGAGCGGCGGGGCCGATGCGTTTCCAGACGGTGAGAGAGCCATGCTGCTGCACATCCCCGAAGTCTTCACCAAGGCCGAGGTGAAGGCCCTGCGCCAGACCTTGGACGCCGGGCCCTGGGCCGACGGCAACATGACCTCGGGCCATCAGTCGGCGAACGCCAAGCGCAATCAGCAACTGCCCGAGGACAGCGCCCAGGCGCGCGAGGTGTCGGCCCTGGTGGTCCAGGCGCTGAACGCCAATCCGATGTTCGTCTCGGCCGCCCTGCCGCACACGATCTTTCCGCCCCTGTTCAATCGCTATGAGGGCGGCGGCGAGTTCGGCACTCACGTCGACAACGCCATCCGCCAGCGTGACGGCCATCGCATCCGCAGCGACCTGTCGGCCACCCTCTTCCTGTCCGAACCCGAGGACTATGACGGCGGCGAGCTGATCATCGAGGAGATGTACGGCGCCCAGTCGATCAAGCTGCCGGCGGGCGATCTGGTCCTCTATCCGTCCAAGAGCCTGCACCGGGTGACGCCGGTCACGCGCGGCGCGCGCGTCTCCAGCTTCATGTGGCTGCAGAGCCTGATCCGCGACGACGCCGACCGCGAGAACCTGTTCCGCCTCGACGTGGCGATCCAGCGCGTCAATCTGGACAAGGGGCCGAAGGATGCGGCCGTGATTGAGCTGACCGGGGTCTATCACAACCTGCTGCGGCGCTGGTCCGAGGTGTGAAGGGCGAGGTGTGAAGGGCTGGGGCGATCAGGCCGCCTGGGCCGCCTCGCCGCGCGACAGGACCAGGCGGATGGCGTTCAGCAGGGCCTCGGGCTGGATGGGCTTCTGCGCCACCCCGTCCATCCCCGCCGCCAGATAGGCGGTTTCGTCGCGCGGATCGGCGTTGGCCGTCAGCGCCAGGATCGGCAGGGCGGCCGCCGGACCGGGCAGGGCGCGGATCGCCCGCGTCGCCGCCACGCCATCCATCACCGGCATCTTCACGTCCATCAGGATCAGGTCGAACGCCGTCGCCGCCGCGCGCTCGACCGCCTGGCGACCGTTCTCGGCGGTCTCGTGGGTGCAGCCGAACAACTCCAGCACCTTGCCCGCCACGAAGCGGTTGGCGGCGTTGTCGTCCACCACCAGCACGTGCAGCGTGGCATGGGCGGTGGGGTCGGCGAGGGCTTCCGGATTGCGGAGACCGTCCGCCTCGGCCAGGGGGAGACGCAGGTCGAAACGGAAGCGCGCCCCGCCCTGCGGCGAGCGCTCGACGGCCAGCTTGCCATCCATGCGCTCGACGATCTGCCGACAGATCGCCAGCCCCAGACCGGCGCCGGCGCCCTGGCGCCCCGCCTCGCCGGTGTTGAATGGTTCGAAGATGGCGCGCGCCGCCTCGTCGCTGACGCCGGGGCCGCTGTCGTCCACCGTGGCCGACAGGCGCACCTGGCCGGTCTCCAGCGTCGTGGTCAGCCGCACAGCAACCGAACCGGCTTCGGTGAACTTCAGGGCGTTGCCGATCAGATTGTTCAGCAACTGCTTCAGCCGCATCTCGTCGCCGACGATCCAGCGGGCGGCGCCGAGGTCGTTCTCGACCCGCAGGTCCAGCGCCTTCTCCTCGGCGCGCGGACTCCACAGGGCGGACAGGTCCGCCGACACCGCCTGCAGGTCCAGCGGGGCGGGCTCCAGCGTCAGCATCCCGGCCTCGGCGCGCGACATGTCCAGCGCGTCGGTCAGCAGGCGCAGCAGGCTGTTTCCCGAATCCAGAATGGTGCGGACGTGGGGGCGCAGAGCCTCCTGCGTCAGTTGCCGCTCCATCAGGGCGGCCACGCCCAGCACCCCGTTCAGGGGCGTGCGGATCTCATGGCTCATCACGGCCAGGAACTCGGACTTGGCCCGGCTGGAGGCGCGGGCCTCGGCCTCGGCGCGGACCAGGTTCTGGGCCAGTTCGGCCATGGCCTCGGCGCGCCGCTTGTGGATCGCTACCCCGGCCTGCAACACGTGCAGCCCCGCCCCCACGCCGACGTAGCGGCCGCGCGAGACGACGATGAACCCCTTCAGCAGGGCGCCCAGTCCCGCCGCGTCCATCGACTGGAACAGGACGTCGGCCGAGGCGTCGGCCTCCACGATCATGGGAGCAGGGTCCATCAGCGCCGAGACCGGCCGTCGGGCGTAGAGGGCCCGGCCGAACTCGGCCGCCAGCTTCAGGGTGAAGGCGTTGCGCTCGATCAGACCGACGGGCCGGCCGTCGGCGTCGGCCACGGCGATGACCAGCGTCGCGGGCTCGGCCTCGAAACGGGCCAGGGCGTCCGCCCCCGGCGCGTCCGGCGCCATGGGCGCCGAGGCGTCCACGAAGTCTCCGATCCTGGCCATTTCCAGCCGTCCCCTGCGTTCTGCGAGCGCAGGGTTAGGTCAGGCCGCTTAACAGCCGCTTCTTCCGTAAATGAATGTTTTGCAAGAATAACCTGACAGATGATCCGGTGGCGGATGATCAGAGGCGCGCCAGCAGTTCGGCCGCAAAGGTCGACAGGCTGTCGTCGCGCGCGCCCATGACCACCACGCGGTCGCCGGGCTGCGCCGTCTCGACGATGCGGTCGCCGCAGTCGGCGCGGGTCGCTAGGGCCAGCGCCTGACGCCCAGCCGCACGCACGCCCGCGGCGATGTCCTCGCTGCCGACGCTGCGGTCGGTGGTGCCGCCGTAATAGACGGGCTCGGGCATCAGCAGCAGGTCGTCCTGCCGCATCAGCCCGGCGAAACCTTCGATGAATTCCTGCTTCATCAGCTTCAGCGGGCCGAAGCCATGCGGCTGGAACAGGATCAGCAGCCGCCCGTCAAAGGCGTGCAGGGTCTTCAGGGTGGCGGCGATCTTGTCCGGGTTGTGGGCGAAGTCGTCGATGACGGTGGCGCCGTTCCGTGTCCCCACGACCTCCAGCCGGCGCCGGATGCCGCTGAACGTCTCCAGGGCCGCGACCGCCTGATCCACCGGCACGCCCAGCGCCTTGACCGCGCCCAGCGCCGCCAGGGCGTTGGCGACATTGTGCGCGCCCGGCACGTTCAGGGTCACCGCCCGCGCCGCCTCGCCGCGCACGCGCAGCTCGAACCTCATGCCGGTCGGCAGGGGCTCAAGGTCATGCGCCGACAGGTCGGCTTCTTCCTCTCCCAGAGCAAAGGTGATCGCCTTGCCGGGCGCCAGGGTCTGCGCCAGCGCCGCCGTCTCGGGGTTGTCGAGATTCAGCACCGCCGTCGTCGCCCGGCCGACGAAGCCGCCGAACAGGTCGCGCAACTCCTCCATCGACTTGTGGTCCAGCGAGATGTTGGAGACGACCGCCACCGTCGGAGCATAGCGGGCGATGGAGCCGTCGCTTTCGTCCACTTCAGCAACGAACAGGTCTGGTTCGCCGATCAGGGCGCTGGCGAACGGCTGGTCGGGCGAGGCGAAGTTCTTCATCACGGCGCCGTTGACCACGGTCGGGGCGCGGCCGGCCTGATCCAGAATCCAGGCGACCATGCCGGTGATGGTGGATTTGCCGCTGGTGCCCGCCACGCCGATCGAGGTCGGAGCCGCGTTGAACAGTTCGCTCAGCAACTGGGGCCGGGTCTTGATGACGGCGCCGACGCGCTTTGCAGCTCCAATGTCAGGCACCGTGTCCTCGACGGCCCCGGTCGCGATGACCACCTGATCGGCGCTGACCACGCCCGATCCGTCCTGCGGGTGCAGGGCGACGCCGTGGGCGCGCAGCCAGTCGAACTTGTCCGGCGTGCGGCCTTGATCCAGCGCCCGGTCTGACCCGGCGATGCGGGCGCCCGAGGCCTGAACGATCATGGCTAGGGGCATCATGCCGGAACCGCCGACGCCGCAGAAGAAGTAGTCTTTGTTCATCGGCTTGATTTCAATGCGGGAAACCGGGGAATGTCCGGTCTGACTAGCACGCAAGACGCTCAAGGCCACCCCGTCCATGCAGACCAGACCGTTCCGAATCGGCGTCGTCAACGCCAGCTCCCGCCTGGACCCCGCGCGGGGCGAGGCGATCCGGGCCTGGGCGGCGGCGACCTGGCCGAGCGGCGAGGTAGAACTGGCGCTGCATCCGGCCCTGTTCGAGGCGCACGGCCATTTCGGCGGCGACGACGCCACCCGCGCCCGCGCCTTCGTCGAGACGGCCAACGATCCCGACATCGACGCCGTCTGGTTCGCGCGCGGCGGCTATGGCGCCTGCCGCATAGCCGAGGCGGTGATCCCCGAGCTGACCGCCCATGCCTACGCCAAGCGTTACCTCGGCTATTCCGACGCGGGCAGCCTGCTGGCGGCGCTTTATCGCGCGGGCTTTCCCCATGTCGCGCACGGGCCGATGGCGTCGGACGGATCGCGCCATGACGCCACTGGGCGCCGGGCGGTGAACTGGCTGAGGTCGGGCGATCCGACCTCGCTGGAGCCATCCCTGCTGACCGACGCCCGACCCGCCGTCGGCTTCAACCTGACCATTCTCAACGAACTGGTCGGGACGGCGATCGAGCCGGACCTGACCGGCCACGTCCTGATGCTGGAAGAGGTGTCCGAGGCTCTCTATCGCGTCGACCGGATGATGTTCCACCTGACCAGCCAGGCTTCGATCCGTCGTGTGGCGGGCATCCGGCTGGGCCGTGTCTCCGACGTCACCGTCAACGATCCCGACTTCGGCCTGACGGCGGAGGAGATCGTGCGTTACTGGTGCGTGCGGTCGGGGATTCCCTATCTGGGCGACGCCGACATCGGCCATGACCGGGATAATAAGGTGGTGCCCTTCGGCGCGCGCGGCTGAGCCGCCCTCAACCCCTCAGGATCAAGCCGTCGGGCCGCGCCTCGAAAGCCGACAGCCGGCCCAGGAAGCTCATGCCCAGCAGGGCTGCGGGCATGTCGCGGTCGATCACCAGGGCCTCGACCGAGGTCATCTCCACCCCCGCCACGGATACGGAGGTCAGCAGCACCCGCGCGGCGGGCGTCTGGCCCGAGGCGGTGTTCAGCGTCTGGTTGAAGTCATGCGGCTTCAGCCGCACGCCCAGCCGTTCGGCGTCGGCGCGGCTCAGCGTCACCACGCTGGCGCCGGTGTCGACCAGCATCCGCATGGGCCGCCCTTCGACGGTCGCCTCGGCCCAGTAGTGGCCGTCGGCCGCGCGCGTCACCGAAGGCGCCTCCTTCAGGGCCACGGCGGCGTAGGCCTGGGCCGGGCCTTCCCACCACATCAGGGCGCCGACGCAGGCCGAGGCCGACGCCAGGGCGGCGGCGAAGACGACAGCGGAGCGGAGGTCAAAGCGGATCATGTCGCGGACTATGCGGGCTGGCCTCTTCCCATGCGGTGAAGCGACGTGGCGAACGAAAGGTTGACGACGCCCGCCCTTCACTCGCCCAGCAGCCGAGGGTCGATCCGCTTTTTGCGACCCGGCAGGTCGTCCATGACGGCGGCGCGGGCCTCGTCCGTCATCCGGCTCCAGGTCGCGATCTCCTGAAGGGTGCGCAAACAGCCCAGGCACAGGCCGGACGCGCCGTCGACGGTGCAGACCATGATGCAGGGGCTGACGATCGGACGCGGGGGGAGGGAGGCGGGAGCAGGGGGCATGGTTCGTGACCATATCGCAACAATGAGTCCGAGAACGGACTATAATTTCTTGACTTTTCGCGCCGGGCGGCTATGTTCATCCTCGACGCGAAACGACTGACAGGGTGAGAGTCCCAAAAAGCACGACGTGTCTTCTTTCATCGTTCAACGAAAGGAGACGCCAAAAATGAACGAAAACAAAGAGCGCAATCTCCAGCACGCCATGCTGTCCTTCGCCCTTTTCGGCGGGATGCTGGTGAACACGAAGCAGATGAACGGCGCCGGCGACCGCGTGGTCAGCCACCCGTCCAACTTCGTGCCCATAACGATCAAACGGCCGCGCGCGTAGTCGCGAGACTGGATGATCCAGCCAGAAGCCCCGGTCAGAACGACCGGGGTTTTTCAATTGCGCCCTTGCCAGCGCGCCGCCCTGTGGCCGAAACCGGCGACTTCACTGGTGAAAGGGAATGCGGCATGGGTCTGATCGTCGAAGAGCGCACGGGCGAGGTCATGGTCTGGACCCTGGATCGGCCCGATCGACTGAACGCCCTGCCGGACCTGGAGGACGGCGAGGCCTTCGCCACCGCCTGCGACGCCGTCAACGCCGATCCCTCCATCCGCTGCGTGGTGCTGACCGGCGCCGGGCGGGCCTTTTCGGCGGGCGGCGACCTGAAGGCGATGAAGGATCGCCGCGACCTGTTCGAAGGCTCGGGCGCCGCCATCCGCGAACGCTATCGCCGCGTCGTCCACCGCATCGTGCGCGCCCTCTATGGCCTGGAGGTTCCGCTGGTGACTGCGGTCAACGGCCCGGCCATGGGGCTGGGCTGCGACATCGCCGGGCTGGGCGACATCCGCATCGCCTCGGACCGCGCCAGCTTCGGCGTACCCTTCATGAAGCTGGGCATCATTCCCGGCGACGGCGGCTCGTGGCTGCTGCCGCGAAACATCGGCTACGCCCGCGCCGCCGAACTGCTGTTCACCGCCCGCTCTATCGACGCGGCGACGGCCGACCAGTGGGGCCTGGTCAACCGCGTCGTCCCGCATGAGACGCTGATGGAGGAGGCGATGCGGACGGCGGACCAGATCGCCGCCCAACCGCCTCAGGCCCTGCGCATGGCCAAGACCCTGCTGCGTCAGGGGCGCGACATGAATTTCGACCAGATGCTGGAACTGTCCGCCGCCATGCAGGCCCTGGCCCACCTGACCGACGACCACATCGAAGGCGTGACGGCGGTGCTGGAGAAGCGCAGCGGTGAGTTTACGGGGAACTGAGCTTCCCTTCTCCGCCGGGCGAGCGGGTGAAGGCCGTGTCGCCATAAAAAGAGGCCCCTCGCGAGGCCCCTTCTCCGTCTTCATCCTGACCCGCTGTTACGTCCGAGCGGGCGCCTTCATGGCGCGCGCGGCGGGCACGCCGGTGGAGGCGTTGTCGCGCTTGGCGCCGGCCGTTTCGCCCGGCTTCATGAACTTGACCAGCACGCGTTGGCCGATCAGCAGCGGGGCGTCGTCGACGGCGACCACCACCTCGACCACGCGTTCGTCGGTGCGCTGCGAGGGATCGTCCGAGGCCAGCTTGCGGGCGCCGAAGACGGCGGCGCGGCGCAGCACCTTGCCGACATAGACCTTGGACGGATCGCCTTCGGGAGTGATCTCCACGGCCTGATCGACGGCGACGTTCGGGATGTCGGCCTCGACGATCTCGGCGCGGGCGATGCGCGGGGCGGCCGGCTCCAGATCGAACATGTTCGACACGTTCAGGGTCGAGGCGCCGGCGCCGGGGTTGGCGTAGCGACGCACGATGCGGCCGTCGGCGGGCGAGCGGATGACGGTCAGTTCGACATCGTATGCGGCCTGATCACGACGGGCGCGGGCGCTCTGCACCGCCGACTGCTGCGAGCCGAGGCGAGCCTGGGCCTGGGCGATGGCGTCGCGGGCCTGATCCATGCGCTGGGCGGCGACGAAGTTGGTGGCGACCAGCTTCTGCAGGCGGTCGTATTCGCGCTGGGCCGCAGCGATGTCGACGTTGATCAGGCGCAACTGGCTCTCGGCTTCAGCCAGGGTGGCCGAGGCGGTCTGCAGCGCCAGGCGCGGCTCGTCGTCCTCCTGGCGGGCCAGGATCTGGCCGGCCTTGACCAGATCGCCTTCCTGCACCAGCACCTCACGGACCACGCCGCCGCGTCGCGCGGCGATCTGGATGATGCCGCCCTCGATGTCGATCTTGCCGTTGGCGATGGCGGAATAGGGGCTTTCGACCTTCTTCTCGGCCGCCTCGGCCAGTTCGGCTTTCTTGGCGGCCCCGGCCTTCTGCATCATGCCGAAGCCGACGATCAGCACGACCAGCAGTGCCAGGCCGATCCAGAGCCATTTGTTTTTCAGAAATGCGGGCATGGGGGTCCTCAAGGGGATCGGTGTCAGTGCGACGCCAGGATGGCTTCGGGATTGGGGGTGCGGCGCTGATCGTCGATGATCACGCCGTCTTCGATGTGGATGACCCGGTCGGCCCAGGCCTCCAGGCGGGGGTCGTGCGTCACGCAGATGACCGCCGCGCCGTGTTCGGTGGCGGCACGGCGCAGCAGTCTGATGACTACCTGGCCGTTCTCGCCGTCCAGCGCCGAAGTCGGTTCGTCGGCGAACAGGATCTGCGGGTCCTTGGCCAGGGCGCGGGCGATG
>DGIZ01000049.1 GCA_002386585.1 Brevundimonas sp. UBA4609
GGCTCGCCGTATTTGTTGGCGATGACCTCGCCCTGTTCGGTGACGCGGATGCGGCCCGCGACGGTCCCGGCGGGCTGGCCCAGCACGGCCGAGAAGGCGGAGCCGCCGCCGCGCCCCACGGCGCCGCCCCGGCCGTGGAACAGCTGCAGCCGCACCCCTGCGGCGCGCGTGACGTCCAGCAGGGCGCGCGAGGCCTCGTGCAGCTCCCACCCCGAGGTCAGGTAGGAGCCGTCCTTGTTCGAGTCCGAATAGCCGATCATCACCTCCTGCACCCCACGCGACTCGGCCACGGCGCGAGCCGAGGGTTCGGCCAGGACGCGCTCCAGCGTGGCGCGGGCGGCGCGCAGGTCGTCGATGGTCTCGAACAGGGGGGCGGCCTGAATGGGGCAGGCGCCGGGGTCGGCCGGGTCGTAGAGGCCGACTTCCTTGAGCAGCAGATAGACCTCCAGCATGTCCGAGGCGGCGTCGGTCTTGGACACGATGTGGGTGCGGATCGCCTGCGGGCCGAAGGTCGAAAGAGCCTCGGCGGCGGCCTGAAGGATGGCGCGCTCCTTCAGCGTCTCGCCCGCATAGTCGGCGTAGGGCGAGAAGAGGGGGCGGGGGCTGGCCAGTTCGCGCGCCAGCACGGCCAGCCGTTCGGCCTCGTCCAGGGCGGCGTAGTCGGGGCAGACGCCGGCTGTCTTCAGCAGGTCGGCGACCACGCGCTGATGCACGTCCGAGTTCTGGCGCAGGTCCAACGTCGCCATGTGGAAGCCGAACACGTCCGCCGCCGTGATCAGCCGCGCCAGCCGGTCGTCGGCGAAGACGGCGCCGTGGGTCCGCACCAGACTGTCGTGCAGGATGTTCAGATCGGCGCGGAAGGCGTCGGGGCCGTCATAGGCAGGGGCGTCGAAGCGGGCGGGGCGAGGCGTCGGCTCGTCGGTCAGGGCGGGATAGGCCGCCGACAGGCGGGCGTAGATCTGGCTGAGCGCCAGGCGATAGGGCTCGTCCGCGCGCTGGATGGAGGCGTCGCCGGACCCTTGCGCTAATGCGGCTAGTTCCGGGGTGACGCGGGTCAGGTCGATGGACAGGCTGAGCTCGGCGCCCAAGGCGTGCACCTCGTCCAGATAGAAGCCGAGCGCGGCGCGGGCCTGGCTGCGGAAGGCGGCGCGCAGGGTGTCGGCGTCGACGTTGGGGTTGCCGTCGCGGTCGCCGCCGACCCAGGAGCCGATGCGCAGGAAGGGCGCCAGGTCCGGCGCGTCCAGCAGCTTGCGCCACTCGGCCAACTGGGCCGGGGCGACGTGCAGGAAGATGCGTTGCAGCCAGTCGACGACGGTGTCGATTTCGTCCTGCACCACCAGGGCCGAGGCGCGGGTCAGCCGCGTGGCCCACAGGATGACGATCTGGCGGCGCAGCGCTTCCTTCAGGGTTTTGGCGTCGCAGGCCACGCCGTCGCGGTCGCAGCCGTCCAGCAGTTCGCCGACCGTCGCCGTGCGGTCGAGCACGCTCTTGCGGCGCACCTCGGACGGATGGGCGGTCAGCACCGGCGAAATCAGGGCCTGGGCCAGCAGGTCGCGCACGGCGTCCAGACCGACGCCCGCGTCGGCCAGACGCTTGAGCACGCCCTCGGGCGTGTCGGCCCGTTGGCCGGCCTCGGCCTGCGCCTGGGCGCGACGCTTGCCTGCTCGGTCCTCGGCGACATTGGCCAGCAGGGAGAAGGCGGCGAAACCGTGCGTCAGGCCGATGGCCTGATCCAGCGACAGCTCGCCCAGCAGACGTTCCAGCTCCGAGGCGTCGTCCGACGCCGGGTCGCGGTGATAGGCGACCGACGCCTGGCGCACCGCTTCGATGCGGTCGTAGAGAGCCTGTCCGCCCTCGTCGCGGATCACCTCGCCCAGCAAGGCGCCCAGAAGCCGGACCTCCGCGCGGAGGCGGTCGTGAGGAAATTCGGAAGTCTGGGTCATGGATGTCTCTCAGCGGGGAGGCCGGAAGCGGAACCGTATCAGCGGAATCCGAGCGCGCCAGTCCATGCGGCAACGCAGAAACCCTTTGTGTGGTGGCGTTTCGACGGAGAAACGGAGTCGACATCGCCTTGCTTTTCCGCCATAAGCCGCGACTTCCGGCGCAATTGAACCTGCGCCTCCACCCGCACGACCTCTGATTTTCTTCAGGACGAGGCGGGAGAGGGCCTCTGTCGACGTGATCGTTCGCAGAGGTCGCCCGTCTATGGGTGTTTCTCATGGAGGCATAAGGCCCAGGCGCATGAAAGGGTTTGAATGTTCGAGGCTCTGAACGAGCGGCTGACAGGCGTCTTCGACCGGATCACCGGCCGCGGCGCCCTGTCCGAAAAGGATGTCGAGGAGGCCCTGCGCGAGGTCCGCGTCGCCCTGCTCGAGGCCGACGTCGCCCTGCCGGTGGTCAAGGACTTCATCGCTCGCGCCAAGACGGCTGCGACCGGCGAAGAAGTCATCCGCGCGGTCAAGCCCGCCGATCAGGTGGTCAAGATCGTCTATGACGGCTTGGTCGACATGCTGGGCGGCGAAGAGCCTGTTCCGCTGAACACCAATGCGACCCCGCCCGCCGTCGTGCTGATGGCCGGTCTGCAGGGCTCGGGCAAGACGACGACCTCGGCCAAGCTGGCCCTGCGTCTGTCGAAGTTCGACAAGAAGAAGGTCATGATGGCCTCGCTGGACACGCGTCGTCCGGCGGCCATGGAGCAGCTGGCGACCCTGGGCCAGCAGATCGAGGTCGCGACCCTGCCCATCGTGGCGGGCGAGAGCGCGGTCCAGATCACCCGTCGGGCGCTTCAATCGGCCAAGCTGCAGGGCTTCGACGTCCTGATCCTCGACACCGCCGGTCGCATCACCCTGGACGAAGGGCTGATGAACGAGGTGGCCGAGGTCGCCCAGATCGCCAAGCCGGTCGAGACCCTGCTGGTCGCCGACAGCCTGACCGGTCAGGACGCGGTGCGCACCGCCGCCGCCTTCCACGAGCGCCTGCCGCTGACCGGCCTGATCCTGACCCGCGCCGACGGCGACGGACGCGGCGGCGCCATGCTGTCGATGCGGGCCGTCACCGGCCTGCCGATCAAATATCTGGGCGCGGGCGAAAAGGTCGATGCGCTGGACGTCTTCGACGCCCGCCGCGTCGCCGGCCGCATCCTGGGCCAGGGGGACATCGTCGCCCTGGTCGAGAAGGCTGCGGGCGAGCTGGATCAGGCCAAGGCCGAGAAGATGGCCCGCAAGCTGGCCAAGGGTCAGTTCGATCTGGACGACCTGGCGGGCCAGCTGAACCAGATGAAGAAGATGGGCGGTCTTCAGGGCATTATGGGCCTGCTGCCCGGCGTGGCCAAGCTGAAGAACCAGATGGCCGAGAACAATGTCTCGGACAAGATGATCGACCGCCAGCTGGCCGTCATCAACTCCATGACCAAGGCCGAGCGCAAGAAGCCGGACCTGCTGAACGCCAGCCGCAAGAAGCGGGTGGCCAAGGGCGCCGGCGTCGAGGTTCAGGACATCAACCGCCTGCTGAAACAGCACCGGCAGATGGCCGACATGGTCAAGTCGCTGTCCAAGGGCGGCGGCAAGAACCTGCAGAAGATGGCCTCCATGATGGGCGGCCTGCCCGGCATGGGCGGCGGCGGTCCGGACATCAACCGTCTGAAGGCCCTGGGCGGCGGCAAGATGCCGGAACCTTCGGCCGATGAAATGAAAGCCATTCAGGACCGCCTTGCGGGCCTGGGCGGCGGACAACTTCCGGGGGGCCTTCCGGGTCTGCCGGGCTTCCCCAAAAAGAAATAACGACCTTCTAGAAAGAGACTGAAAATGCTGAAGATTCGTCTGGCCCGCGGCGGCGCCAAGAAGCGCCCCTACTACCACATCGTCATCGCTGACTCGCACAGCCCGCGCGACGGCAAGTTCATCGAGCGCGTCGGCAGCTACAACCCGATGCTGCCGAAGGACAGCGCCCAGCCGCGCGTCGTCCTGAAGGTCGAGCGCATCGGCGAATGGCTGGCCAAGGGCGCCCAGCCGACCGACCGCGTCGCTCGCTTCCTGTCGCAGGACGAGACCCTGGGCCAGAAGGTCAAGTGGGTCCAGGGCAACAACCCCAAGAAGGCCGAGCCGGGCAAGAAGGCCCAGGAACGCGCCGCCGAGCGCGCCCAGCGCGAAGCCGACCGCCTGGAAGCCGAAGCCGCCGCCAAGGCCGAGGCCGCTGAAGCCGCCGCCGCCGCCGCCG
>DGIZ01000230.1 GCA_002386585.1 Brevundimonas sp. UBA4609
GGCCGCCCCCGCGCCGACGCCGACGCCGGCGCTGTTCCAGTCCTCGCGCATCCTGGTCGAGACGAAAGGCCAGGGGCCGGACGTGGTGCTCATCCCCGGTCTGGCCTCGACCTCGGCGGTGTGGGCGCGCACGGCGGCGGCTCTGGAAGGTCGCTATCGGGTGCATCTGGTGACGGTGCGCGGCTTTGGCGAGACGGCGCCCGGCGGCAACGCCGAGGGTCTGGTCAGCGCGCCCGTCGCCGCCGAGATCCGCCGCTACATCGAGGAGCAGGGCCTTCGACGCCCGGCCCTGATCGGCCACTCGATGGGCGGCCAGGTGGCCCTGCGGGTCGCCGCCGACGCCGGCGACCGCATCGGCAAGGTCATGGTGGTGGACGCCTCGCCCTTCTTTCCGTCGCTGATCAGCCCCGGATCGACCGCCGCCGACGTCGAACCCCTGGCCCGCATCGCCTATCAGGGCCTGATGCTGCTGGGCGACCAGGCGCTGCGGACCCAGGCGGCCTCCATGGGGCTTGAGCTGGGCGGCGCCGCCGACAATGTGCTGGGCGGCCTCGGCTGGCAGGGCGGCGACCGCCGCGTCCTGGCTCAGGGCCTGTATGAGGTGATGACCACGGACCTGCGCTCGCGTCTGCAGCTGATCGAGGCGCCGGTCACCGTCGTCTACGGCTGGAGCCCGGACGACCGCAGCCCGCGCAGCCACGTCGACGACCTGTTCCGCGCGGGCTACCGCTCCCTGCCCCGCCCGGCCGCCTTCGAACGGGTCGAAGGCGCCGAGCACATGGTCATGATCGATCGCCCGCGGCAGTTTCAGGCGGCGGTCGATCGCTTCCTGCGCTGAGGCGTCAGTTCGGCTGAAGCCGACGGATCGAGGCCAGCAGGGCCGCGTCGTCGCTCATGTCGCCTTCGATGACATACTGGGGCCGCTGCGGTTCGTTGTTGCCGCGCGCGCGACCGCGATAGACCTTCATGGGCACGGCGATTTCGGCCAGGCCGCTGGGCAGAGACGCTCGGCGGATCTCCATGTAGACGGTGTCGGCCGAGGTCTCGCGTCCGACCTGGACGGCGCCCACGGTCTTCCACAGGTCGACCGCGTCCAGGCAGGCCGAGCCGCAGCTGGAATCGGTCAGGACATAGACCCGGCCCTTCATCAGTTGCGGCGTGGGCGGCGACGGAGCGGCGTCGGCCGGCTCCTCGTCATTGGCGCTGCGCCAATAGATCTCGCCGGCGGCCCGGGCCGCCTTCATGCCGTCGACGGCGTCCTCGGCCCAGGCGATCAGCTCCGGCTGGCTGTTCGTGGCGCGCAGCTTGTCCAGGAAGGCGGAGATTTCCGCGATATTGCCGTCCGAGGCGCGCCAATCGACGGATTCGATCGCCGGCTCGGGGTGCGCAGCCATCCAGTCGTCGCCCCACAGGACCTGGGCCATCAGCTGGCTCCAGTGCGAGGAGCCGCCGCCGTTGCCCCGCAGGTCCAGCACCACATAGGGGGCGTCGCGCAGGGCGTCCTGCCTGGTCTTCATGTCGGCGATCAGGGCTGTCAGTTCGGCGTGGGCCTCACTGGCGGGGTCGCCGTTGAACGTGGGGGTCGAGATCCAGAAGCCGCCGTCGTCGAAATGCTTCAGAGCGAAGTCGGGCCTGGCGCTCTGCATCAACCGGGCGCGGCGATCGCTCAGATCATCGGGCGCGGCGCGCCAGTCGAGGGCGTAGGTCATGGTCTCCCCGTCGGTCTCGAACTGGCAGGCCTTCATCTCGGTCTGCCACGGGTTTTCCGCACTCAGAAACATCCAGTCGCCCAAACGCGTCCTGATCGCCTCCAGGAACCAGCGCCCCCGGAACTGGCCGATGCGCTGTTCGGCCAGGGCGGCGGCGTCCACCCCGTCGCAGTCGATCAGCCGAGCGCCCAGCGGCGGCACATCGGCGTCGGCCTCGTCGCGATCGACCACCACCTGATCGGCGCCGCGATAGACGGTCAGGAAGCCGGGCCAGCGGGTCGGGAAGCCGAAATCCCTCTGGGCCAGGCTGATCTGGACGTGGCCGTCCTCGAAGCCGGCGACATAGGCGCGCAGCGCCCACCACCAGCCGCCCGCGTCGGTCGTGGTCTTCGCCCGCTCCAACGCCGTCGCCAAGCCCTGGTCCAGACGGTCGCGGAACTGGGGGTTGAGCCGGTCATGTACGCCCGGATGGCTGTCGATCATGATGTCGTGCAGGCCGGTCGCGTCCTGAACCAGGGCGGCCGACCAGTCGCGCGGCTGCTCCATCGGCCCTGGCGCTCCGTTTGAAGCCTCTTGCGCCTGCACTGCGCCCGCCATCGCCAGGCAGGCGACGCCCGCCGCCAACATCCGGTTCATGAGCATCCTCTCGTCCCTGTCAGCCGAGGGGTGACAGGGGGAGGAGCGGCGCGCCAGTTAAGTTTTGGTCATGGCGACCGTCAGGCGACGGCCTCCAGGGCCTCCAGCACGGCTGGGCCGTAACGCTCCAGCTTGCCCGCGCCGACGCCGGGAATGACGGCCAGCTGATCCAGACCGCGCGGCTCCTGCAGGGCGATCTCGACCAGGGTCTTGTCCTGGAAGATGACATAGGGCGGCACGCGCTGTTCAACGGCGCGCTCGCGACGCCAGGCGCGCAGGGCCTCGAAGCGGGCGCGCACGTCGGCGTCCAGCTCCTCGACCGCCAGATTGCGCCCGGCGTTGCGGCGCGGCTTGTCCAGAGCCACGGCGCGCGTCGGCGGTTCCTTGACCCGCACCACCCGCTCGCCGCGATAGACGGCGCGCACGGCCTGGGGATCGCCCAGGCGGATCAGGGGCTTGCCGTCGTTCGGATCCTCGACCAGCAGGCCCTCGAACATCAGATGATCGATCACGTCGCGCCAGCCGACCAGCGACAGGTCGGCCCCGACGCCCCAGGTCGACAGCCCCGCCTCCCACGGCTGGACGTCCTTGGTCCGGCCGGTCAGATGGTCGATGACGCGCGTGCGGCCGAACCGCTCGCCCAGCCTCTGCACCGCCGCCAGGGCCTTCTGCGCCGGGACCAGAGCGTCGAAGGTGGCGGGCGGATCGCCGCAGACGTCGCAGACGCCGCACGGCTCGGCGTCCTGCTCGCCGAAATAGCGGCGCACGGCCTGGGGACGGCAGGTCGCGCCGTCCAGCATGGCGAACAGCTGGCGCACCTTGCGCGTCTGGACCTGTTTGACCTCCTCGGCCATCGGGCGGCCGTCGAGGCGGCGCAGCGACCAGGCGATGTCCGACGGGCCGTAAAGGGTGATCCCCTCGGCCGGTTCGCCGTCGCGCCCGGCGCGGCCGATCTCCTGCCAATAGGCCTCGAGGCTGCCGGGCGGATCGGCGTGGATGACGAAGCGCACGTCCGGCTTGTCCACCCCCATGCCGAAGGCGATGGTGGCGACCATGACGGCGCCGTCCTCGGCCAGGAAACGCTCCAGCCGCCGGTCGCGTTCGCGCGCGTCGAACCCGGCGTGATAGGCGATGGCGTTGGTCCCGGCGTCCCGTAAGGCGTCGGCCACCCGCTCGCAGCCGTCGCGGCTGCCGCAATAGACCACGCCCGAGCGGCCGCGCCGTTCGCGCACCAGTTCGACCACGCGCGCATCGGTGCGGGCGCGCGAGCCGTTGACCTTGCGCTCGGCGGTCAGCTGCAGGTTCGGCCGGGCGAAGCTGTCGACGAAGACGCGGGCCTCGCCCAGCCTCAGCGAGGCCAGGATGTCGTCGCGCGTGCGGGCGTCGGCGGTGGCGGTGACGGCGATGCGCGGCACGCGGGGGAAGACCTCGGCCAGACGGCCCAGGGTGCGGTAGTCGGGGCGGAAGTCGTGGCCCCACTGACTGACGCAGTGGGCCTCGTCGATGGCGATCAGGCTGATCGGCAGTTCGGCCAGCCGCTCCAGCATGGACCCCGAGGCCAGGCCTTCGGGCGAAACGTAAAGCAGGTCCAGCTCGCCCGAGCGCGCCGCGCGCCAGACGGCGGAACGCTCGTCCATCGTCAGGCCGGAATCCAGCCGGGCGGCGGCCACGCCCTGCTGCTTCAGCGCCTCGACCTGATCGGTCATCAGGGCGATCAGCGGCGAGACGACCAGGCCCACGCCCTCGCGCAGGATGGCGGGCACCTGATAGCAGACGCTCTTGCCCCCGCCGGTCGGCAGCACGGCCAGCACGTCGCGCCCGGCCAGGACCTCCTCGATCACCGAGGCCTGAAGCCCGCGAAAATCGGCATGGCCCCACACCCGCTCCAGCAGGGTCCGCGCCTCGTCCAGCGTGGGCGAGAAGTCAGCGGGCGGGGGGAAGTCCAACATGGCGGCCGTTGTGCCGTATTCGGCCGAGGGTGTCACGATGTGATCCCTTCTCCTCTTGTGGGAGAAGGTGGCTGGCGCAGCCAGACGGATGAGGGGTCTTGCGGTTTCTTCCGCAGCAACGACGGCGTCTAGCGTTCAGCAACCCCTCATCCGAGCACCTTCGGCGCCCACCTTCTCCCACAAGGGGAGAGGGGGTGATGTTACGGGTTTGTTTCTCTTCAGATTTGTCCACGCTCAAGGCCTGCTCAGAGCCTATCCAGCCTATGGAGAGTCAAGGACTTAGGCCCTGAGGCGACACAGACCCTGCACAGGGAGCCGCCCCGATGGCCTTTTTGATCGACCCCCAGGAGCTGAAGCCTGGCCTCATCCTTTTCCGCCGCGCGGACGTTCAGCACCGCAACTGGTATTGCCGCATCAGAGTGCCCGGCTCGGACCGATACAAGACGGTCTCGCTCCGCACCGCCGATGTAACCACGGCCAAGGAGGCGGCCTTTGACGCCGACGCGGACCTGCGCTTTCGCGTGAAGCACGATGTCCCGGTGTTCAACCGGACCTTCGCCCAAATTGCGAAGATGTACGCCGACCATCAGAAGGCCCGCTCAGAGGCCGGAGAGATCACCCACCATCGCTGGGAGGTGGTGGAGTCCATCATCCGCGCCCAGATCGATCGCTACGTAGGCGCCAAGCAGATCGCCCACGTCTCACACGATGACTTCCTAGGCTATCCCCTCTGGCGCCGCCAGAATGGACTGGGGCGCGGCGGACGACCCGTTTCGGACGCCACCATCCGTTATGAGATGTCTATCTTCCGTTCCGTCATCGCCTTCGCGGTCGGCAAGCGGTTCGTGCCGGAGAGCCACATCTACAAGGGCAAGTTGCCGCTGGCGAAGGTGCGCCGGGAGGAGTTCACGCCTGAGGAGTACCGGAAGCTCCACACCTTCGCGCGCAGTTGGATCAAGCGCGCAAAAACCAAGAAGCTCGAGTGGCACCGCCAGCTCGCCTACAACTTCATTCTGATCATGTGCAACACGGGCATGCGCCCGGCCGAAGCCAAGAACCTCCGCTGGAGGGACGTGGCGATCCGAACCGACGCGGACGGTCGACGCATGGTCGTTCTTCACGTGCGCGGGAAGGACAAATCTCGACAGTTGGTCGCGGCCGGGAACGTGGCTGACTACCTGGAGCGAGTTCGCTCCCTGACAACCCATGAGACGGCGCCCGAGGGCGCCGTCTTCGTCAATGGCAAGGGTGATCCCGCAGCCACTCTCTATGCCGACCAGATCGAAGCGCTCCTGAGAGAAGCAGGCTTGCTTCTCAGCGCCTCAGGCTCCACCCGCTCCACCTACTGCTTCCGCCACACCTACGCGACCTTCCGGCTGACGGAGGGCGTGGATGTCTATTTCCTGTCCAAGCAGATGGGCACGTCGGTGAAGATGATTGAGGACCACTACGGCCACATTAATCCGGTGAAGAACGCCGCCCGCATCTTGCAGGGATTGCCGGGGTGGGAGGCCGTTTAGCGCTACAAGCGGCCTGCCAAGGCCTCTGGCAAGTCGACCTTCAATCTCTCGGGCTGCCCGGGAGACTCTCTTTGACGCCGCAAACTATGGTCGCCAGCCCACCCTAAACGGATCACGCCGAAAACCAACGGTTTCCAATCGCCGACTGAACACGGTAAACAGTAGTCGAACAAGAATCAGAGGTTGTACGCGGTCGTGAAAATCACTGGCTTGGGTAAGCTGACTAAGAAAATGGAAGAGCTGTCAAAATTTGCTGGCGAGATCGACGGCCATCTCGGCGAGGTCAAGTTCAACCCAAACGATCCAGTGGATATCGAGCGCGCGATCTCCGAAGTCGAGGCGATGGTGGATGAGAAAGCATCCAGTTACTCGCGCAATGATGCAGTCCAGAGCATCGCCGACCAGATGAAAGAGAAGTATCGCCAAGCCATCTTGGAGAAGGCCGCCGCCAAGCGATTGGAGGGTGAAACCGAATGACCGCGCCGTCCGCACTCAACGATGTGAACAACGCGATCCTCGATCTCCAAGCTGCGGACTATAACACCTACGACCGCCCGCTGAAGCAGCTTTGGGTGGCGTTGCAGGACGACGAACTAAAGGAGATCAACGCCGAACTGACGGCTGGGTTGGATTTCGACAAGTTCGTTTCTGACAGCGAAGGGGATGGTGGGATGGTCGGAAGCGATTCGCTCGACTGGCCACTGGAGCGGCCGAAGGTTCTCGGCCTGACCCTGATCATGATTGAACGCGCAGCAGCCAACCCCGATTGGTTTCTTAACTTCGTGCACCATTTTTACTCGGCCGGATCGAAGCACATTGCGGCTATCCGCAAAGCCACGGCCTCGGCGATCATTCCCTTTGGCCGCGACTACCGATCTTATGTCGAGGCACGAATGAAGCCTGTAAATTCCAGTCGCCAGTCCAGCGACTTTGACACGACTAAGGTTTTCATTGTGCACGGCCACGAAGAGGCACCGCGCGAGATGGTCGCTCGTTTCGTGGAAAGCTTGGGCCTCGAAGCCATCATCCTGCATGAGCAACGGAATCGAGGAAGGACCGTCGTGGAAAAGCTGGAGGCTTTCAGCGACGTTGGTTTTGCCGTGGTGCTCTTTACGCCAGATGACGTCGGTCGGGCCATAACCGAGGATAAGGACCAACCTCGCGCCCGTCAGAACGTCGTGCTGGAGCTTGGCTACTTCATGGGCAAGCTAGGCCGAGGCAGGGTCTGCGCCATCCGCAAAGGCGACATTGATTGGCCCTCGGACTACGCCGGTGTCGTCTACACATCATTCGACGAGGCAGGAGCGTGGAAAAAGGCGTTAGCCGAAGAACTTGACGAAGCTGGCTACGACATCGACTTCAACGCTGTGATGAAGAAGCGACGCAGTTAGATGCCAAATGAATGGAGGCCCAGATTTCCCACACCCGAGGGTCTTCGCTTTCCATCCCTCCCGGACGTTGATCCGGTCCACTTCTCGAGATGCCGTCTTAGGAGACGCGATAATGGCGCGACGCACCTTCTTTTCCTTTCACTACGAGCCCGACGTCTGGCGCGCTTGGAATGTTCGTAACTGCCTGACCTTAGCGGGAAACGATGCTGAAGCGGGTTTTTTCGACAGCAGCGTGTTCGAGGCATCTAGGCGCGAGAGCGAAGCTAGCCTTAAGGCCTTCCTGCGCGACGGCATGAAGAACAGTTCAGTGACCTGCATCCTCGCCGGGACGGACACTTGGTCGCGCCGTTGGGTCCGCTATGAGATCGCCAGAGCCATCCTCAAGGGCAACGGCCTGCTGACGGTTGACATACACGGTGTGAAAAACACGAAGGGCGAGACGTCCACCAAGGGCGCGGACCCCCTAGCGCAGATCGGCCTCTACAAGACAGACAAGGGGATTTTCTTCGCCGAATGGAAGAACGGCAAATGGGTTGCCTACAGCGACTACACCCTGGCCATTCCCGAGAAGGATCTTTGGTTCGCCGCACCGACCACAGCGGTCCCCGTTCAGCTGTCGAGCCACTGCCTGAGGTATGATTTTGCCGCCCAAAAAGGCCGGGAAAACCTGGCGGGCTGGATCGAGACGGCGGCCGGTCTGGCGGGACGATGACGGAGGTCTCGGCGCCGGGCGGCGCCGCCCCGAAAAGCCTCTACCAACTAGCCTTGCTCGGCGACGCGACCCCCGAGGAACGCCAGATCCTTGCCGACACACTGGTAGAAATGGTCGCCGACTTCGGTCTTGAGATCGGGGACGACGTCGTCTTCTTGGACGACGCCACGGTTCACGCGCGCGACCCAGGCGCGGCGTTCGCGGCGGTCTATTTCAGCACAGGTGCATCGGGGGGCAGTGCGCCCCTGGACGCCCTCGTGGCGGCAAGCGCACCTGTTATTCCCACCATCGCCCCAGACGGCGACTTCGCCAATGTTCCCGCCGTGTTGCGGTTTGCCAACGGCGTAAAGCGACGCCCAGACGATCCCCAGATGACAGAGCTCGCGTCGTCACTACTCGAATGCATCGGCCTCCTCCCCAGGCAGCGCCGCGTTTTCGTCAGCTACCGCCGCACCGAGGCCAGGGCTGCGGCGGTTCAACTGCATGATCTGTTGAGCTCCCGGGGCTTCGACGTCTTTCTTGATACGCACAGCATCCGGCCCGGCGAACCCTTTCAGGACGTTCTATGGCATCGCCTCGTGGACTCCGATCTCATGGTGATGCTGGACACACCGACCTATTTCGACAGCCGATGGACGCGTGAAGAGATCGGACGCGCCCGCGCTAAGGACATTCAGGTGCTCCGCGTAATCTGGCCGGGCCATACGCCTTCGCGAATGACCGACCTTTCGGAAACCGTCCACCTTGACGCGGCGGAGTTGAAGGATCCTGACGGACCGATCGAGGAACAAAAGGTCGATGAAATCATCCTGAAGGTGGAACGCCTGCGCAGCCGCAGTCTTGCAGCGCGCTACATGGCCATCACCGGCAAGCTTCGGGCAGACGTCGAGAAGATTGGCGGCCGTGTCGAGTCCGTCGGCGCGCATCGGGCGATCTCGGTGCGCCTTTCGGATGATCAGCGCCTCTGGGCCTACCCAGTCGTCGGCATTCCGACCGCCGAGACACTGAACGACATTGCCATCAAAGCGCGAAGAGCCCATCAGCAAGAGAAGCCTGTGCTGGTTTACGATCACGTCGGCATTCAAGACACCTGGGGGGCCCACCTCCAGTGGCTCGGCGAAGAAATCCAGTCCGTGCGGTGGCTCAAGGTATCTGACGCCGGCTGGACCCTAGCGGGCTGGGGAGCATGACCATGACGGACGCTGTTTTCCTCGCCGCGGGCGTTCCGGATCCGAAACGTGGGCCTGCATATGCGGCGACGGCTGACACAGTCGCCATCACGGCTGCGGTTTCAGCACTCATCCATGTCGTCCTAGGCCGACGCCTGCTTGTCTGGGGCGGACAGCCAAGTATCACGCCTATGATCTTGGAGGTCGCAGAGGCGATTGGCGTGGACTACGGCCGATGGGTACATCTTTACCAGTCGAACTTCTTCGAAGACATCTTCCCGGAGGATAACACCCGCTTCTCGAACGTCACGTTTACCAACGAGATCGATCGGGACCGCGATCTCAGCCTGATGCATATGCGTGAGCGGATGTTCAGGGAGGTCCGCTACGGGGCGGCCGTCTTCATCGGCGGCATGGGCGGCCTAATAGATGAGTACGAACTGTTTCGGAAGCAACAGCCTAGGGCGAAGGTGGTGCCGGTCATCTCGACGGGCGGTGCCGCCTTGGAGGTCGCGAGGGCGGCCGGGGCCGAGGACCGCGATCTAGTTGAAGACCGGGATTACGTCGCCCTCTTCCACCGTCACCTAGACATCTCCGTGCGCGAAAAGCGCTACGCGCGCCCCGAAAATCAGCCTGCCGCAGTCTCCGATCGGTATTGGCGCCCCGGCGATCGTCAGTAACGCTCTGCGATGCATCTATTTCTTGAGAAGGATATCCGCGCGCGAGCCCGGCGCCGGGCACGAGCGGAGCATTCGAGCGTGGAAGAGGCGCTGCACCGCGCAGCGCACAGACGTCGCGACCACTATGACATTTTCCTCTCCCAGACGATCCGGGACGCGGAAATCGTCCTAGGCGTCTACGATGTCCTCACGGAAGCTGGCTATTCCGTCTTCTGCGACTGGATTGAGGCCCCGCTTAAGGACCGCCACGAGGTCTCTCCGGCCAACGCCGCCTATGTCCGAAGCGTCATGGGGATCTGCGACACGCTGCTGTTCATCGACGGTCCCGGCGCTGCGCAATCACTCTGGATGTGTTGGGAGCTCGGCTGGTTCGACGGAGCCCGCGGCCCGGTCGCCATCCTGCCGGTGACCAATGAGCCGAAAGCCTACTACTATGGGCGGGAGTTCCTGAGCCTTTACCCCTACGTCACGGTCGATGAGAAAGGCAGGCTCAGCGTCGTTCGGCCCGCCGTACCGAGCCCGAACGGTTTCATGATTATTGAATCGCCCAACTGGACCGCGTTCGACGCTTGGAAAAGCGGCAAACGAGGTATGAGGCCGCGCGTTTACGGGCCTTGGCGCAGTTAGAGAACCTCATCCATGCAGACATTATCCGGCGACCAACTTGCAGCGCGGACCCCCAACGCCTCATGCATCCGCTGCGGCCGGGAGGCCGATCGGGCCAGGTCCATGACTTGGACGATTCAGGGGGGGCGTTTCTATTGCGCACCGTGCGCTCGGAACGAAGGGCTTTACTAGTGCTGGGAGGCGGTAGGTGATTTCCGATCTAGACGATCAGATCCACGACTTCGTCGAAGATATGCTCGCAAAGGGAAAGACCCTCGACCAAGCGACAGCGTTGGCGGGGGAGGTGATCGAGCAATCATTCCCCGAGATTTACAAGGCCACCGTCGCGGCGCTGGACCAGTCTCGACCATCGATGTTGAAGCGCGCGCGCACCGACCAAGCCCAGTTCGAGAAGCGCAATCTTCGGCGGTGGCGCAAGGCATTCGATTTGATCGATGTTGTCGCTGAGATCGCAGGAGAGGTCGGCGGTGCCTTCAATGAACACCACCGCAGCACTGCCCTCGGTGATCGAGACTACGTGTTCGAGGCCGTTGTCTCATTGCATGCGCGATCGCTGCTTATGGCGCGCGAAGCCATCCATCTTTGTAAGGGCGGCTATGCTGATGGGGCTCTCAGCCGCTGGCGGAGCATGCACGAATGCAAGGTCGTCGCGATCTTTATCGCTGCTCATGGGCAGGAAGTAGCGCATCGATACTTGGCGTCGTTCGATTGCGCAGCTCTGAAAGCGGCGCGAGAGCTCAACAAGGTGGTTGGGCTGCCTGGCTACGACGAGGGCTTTTCTGCCGAAGAGATTACTCAGCTAGAACAGCATGTCGCCGCCATTTGTAACGAGATGGGCCCAGAGATGCGGAATGACTATGGCTGGGCCGGGAAGGTCTTGAAGAGCCCAAAGCCGACTTTTGCGAGCATTGAAGCAGCCGCTGGCCTTGCTCACGAGCGCCCCCGCTATCGTTGGGCATCGCAGCATACCCACGCGAGTGCGAGGCCCCCTGGCAGGCTCCTCGGCGCTGTCGAAGCTCTCCAGCCCCTACACGTTGTCGGACCCAGCAACTCTGGGATGGTCGACCCGCTCCAATTCGTCGCGCTTACGTTGGCGGAAATTACCAAAATCATGCTGTCCGTTCGCCCAACTATCGATGGCCAGATGTACGGCGCAGTCCTCGATCATTACGCCGGTCAGGTCGGCGCGACGGCGTTGAGTGAGGAAGAGGCATCCCTGAAAAAAGCCAGGGCAATAGTCGAGCGTCAGCAAGGCGCATCTGGTCGCTGAGCTTCTCAAAGACCGATCTTCAACGAGTCCCGCCCGACCACCGCGTCGCGTTTCTGGGCTTAGGACTAGCTGACGAGACGTCGAGCCTGTTGGCGATAGCGATGATTATTATCAATGCACATAACGATCAGGGGTGCATCTAGGCTGGCACGATCGCCATGCCGAACCGACCCGGCTCAAGCACCGCTCTTTGAATAGCAACTTCGCCGTAGCCTGCTGCAACATAACCTCTGATGGCGGCCTCGTCCTCCGGCTGGATACGCGGGCCTAGGGTCACAGACTCCAGCTCGTCTTGGTGAAAACCTAGGTCTTCAAAATCAGACTGCTCGTTCCTGCCGTCTCCCGAATAGATGCGCTGTTCTTGCTCGTAGGCGAATGCATTGGATTTCGTGTAGACAAGCCGCTCTATCACCCTGCCCGCATCGAAGTTTGCCCTTCCTGCTAGGACATCGGAGAGCTCTTCATTGTCGGTGAGCACGGGCATCTGATCCACGTAGTTCACAGGGCGAGCCTCGGTCCATGGACTGTCTAGCCCAGGCACATTCCGAAAGCCCAGAACAACTCCGGTGTGTTGGCCAGCATAGTGGGTCCACATAAGGACGTTTTCAGGAGCTGTGGTCAGGCAGAGAATCTTACTGTTTCGGAGGTGTTCCCGCGCCTGGGCTTGGAAACGGGGCAGCACGGCGTCGCCTCCGGCAAGGCTATCATCAAGCGCTCCGCCCATGTTTACTTCGAGTTGTTCAAGGGTCCAAGCTGGCATGCGACCGCGCATGGCGCGTATTATGGCCCCGATTAGATTTGCGTGCGGGACCGGCTCCGGTCCGTACAGATCATCCCACATTTTCTGGAGTGCGAGCCTGCGCACTTCATCGCGATCAATGTCTATCCGGAGATCGAACTGGACGTCGAACGGGTCGTTGAAAGTCCGAGGCGTAGACCACCGAAGCCTCCGCGCCTCCAAGACAATCCGTCCTGTCGTAGCGGTCATGAACTTGAACATAGTCGCCCCGCTATCGAAATGACCCGGCGCCCGGCGAGGATCGCTTCTGGCGCATTTCAACCTTCACTGACGCCACTCAACTCTTTCAATCGGTCACGGCAAATCGTCTCTATCACGTCCTTGAGCGCTTCCAGTCGTTCCAGCATCCAGGCGAGTTCGTCAGCCGTCACCCGATAATGCTCGGAGTACCTCGCCTTCACGTAGGCCGCGCGAAGCAACTCGAAGCACCGCTTCTGGAACTTCGACTCCGTCGGCCAGACCTCTGCCAGTCGCGCGTCAATCGGCTCGGCTGCATTCCGCAACCGGACCAGGTTGTGGGACTTGGGCGTGTACAGCGTCGCAACCAGCAGGACCGCATTGTAGAAATGTTCGGCCGCCTGATGCAGATCGAAGGCTGCGATCTTGGGCGCACCGTCGTCAATGGCGTGCTGCGCTTGCCGAAGGAACTGTTGGCCTGCCGTGAAATGCTCACGATAGAATTTCTCAGCTTCCTTTAGTGCGGCGTCGCTCGGCAACGGCTGGGGGTCGATGAGGGGGCGATCTGGCTCTTCAAACAGCACCACGCCTTCTCGCACGATGTCCGCGAAGAAGTACCGGCCCTGGGCCAACTGGTCGTTCACGTCATCGAGCGAATGAATGATCAGGTCGGCGGGTGTGCGGAGATTGGCGCCGGACGCGAGGTCCGCGCGCAGACGCTTCTCGGCGCCCTCCCAGAACTCCAGCACATCCGTCAGCTTCTCGTCGCTGACGACGACGAGCAGATCGAAATCGGAGAAGTAGCGCCCGACCGGGTCCTCGACCCAGTCACCCCGGGCGTATGATCCGTAGAGGATAACCTTGAGGATCTGACCGTCCTTCACGCCCTCGGCGCGACGGTTGGCGATGGCCTTGCGGAACTCGTCCTTAATGACGCCGAGTACGTGCTCAAGCTCGCGGCGTTTGCCGAGCGGCAGATGGTCAAGACTCGTCTTCATCCGGCGAGTCTTGCCGTTACCGCCGCGCTTCGCAAGGCGAAGCTCCTCGCGGCCGGCTCTGTGGTATTCGCGACGGATCACCATGGGGCGGGAGCATCGCCGCTGGGGGACTCCTTGTCACCCCTGAAGGCGCGCCGTCCCCGGTGCGCCAGAACCGCCATGGCCGCGTCGCGCCGATCAGATTGCAGCATCGCGGCGACGGCAAGCAGGCCGCCGAGGATGGCGTTACGGTCGTCGCCCGTGAGTTCGACCAGGCCTGCCTTCTGCACGAGGCCGCCCAGTTCAATCAGGTGGCGGGTCCGGGCGCGCCGCGCGTCCTGACGCTCCTGATGTTCGCCCCGCCGCTGCATCGCCTCAGCCCGGCGCGTCAGGGCTGGAATCCGGGCCAGCCTTTGGGTCGTGATGCGGAGCGCCTGCCGCAACGGCGCGTTTCCGTTCGCCACGAAAGAAGGCCTCGCCCCGCTGGCGCCACTGGCTTCGGGTCTGGTCGTTCTTCTCGGCCGCTGCAGCGTTCAGCGCGCCCATGAGGATGTCGGCGCCCAGGGCGTCGGCACCGCTGGCGATGACGAGTTCGCCGAGTTGTGTGACCCGGCGCGCCTTCAGCGCGGCGGCGCGCTCCGCCAACACTGCGAGTTCGGCGTCGATGTCCCTGGGCTTTCGCATGATGACGGCTCTCTCTTCCTACGAAGAGCCGCCATCATGCTTCGGTCCCGCCATACGCGCGCCCCCGTAAGTCTGCGGTGGTGCGTGGGCGTGAGGGGCCTACTTGGCCGCTGGTTTGCGGCCGCGTTTAGCCGGCTTGCGACCGCCCTGGCCGAGGCCCATCGACTTGGCCAGTTCCGACCGCGCGGCGGCGTAGTTCGGCGCCACCATCGGATAGTCCTTCGGCAGGCCCCACTTGGCGCGATAGTCCTCCGGGGTGAGGCCGTACTTGTTGAACAGATGGCGCTTCATCGACTTAAAGGGCTTGCCGTCTTCCAGGCAGATGATGTGGTCCGGCGTGATGCTCTTCCGGATCGACACCGCAGGCGCCTGCGGCTCGGGCTCGGGCACCGCAACCTGCGTCGTGCCGGCCAGCGCGCCATGCACGCCCGCGATCAGGCGCGGCAGGGCATCGGCGGCGATGGCGTTGTTCGACACGAAGGCCGAAACGATATCGGCGGTCATGCCGATCAGGTCGGTCTCGGCGGTCAGATCATCCATGCATTCAGGTCCTGATGGTGGGGGGAGTAGTACGGCTCAGCCTTGCACGTCCCCTCCCGCCAGGAAACCGGACGCGATGAAGGATCGCGGCTTTCCGCCTCCGTAGACTTGCGGGACGCCAGTCCCCGTCACGACGGACATGCTGTCCGGAGTGCGCGCTTATACGTCGTTCCGACGTGCGCTTTACTCGGGGCGCTGCGGTCGTGGCCATCTACCACTTCTCTGCCAAGATCATCTCGCGATCGACCGGCCGCAGCGCCGTGGCGGCAGCCGCCTATCGCTCGGCGTCGCGCCTTTTCGACGAGCGCACCGAGCAGCCCTTCGACTACAGCCGTAAGTCCGGCGTCCTGCATTCGGAAATCCTGCTGTCAGATGACGCGCCTGAGCGCTGGTCCGATCGGCAGGCGCTCTGGAACGAAGTCGAGTGGGGCGAGAAGCGAAAGGACGCCCAGCTCGCGCGCGAGATCGAGTTCGCCCTGCCCAGAGAGATGAAGCCCGACGACGCCATCGAACTGGCCCGCGCATTCGTCGAGCGGGAGTTCGTGCGACGCGGCATGGTCGCCGATCTCAACATTCACTGCGACATCGGCGAAGACAGCCTGCCCAAGCCCCATGCGCATGTGATGCTGGCGTTGCGGGAGGTCGGTGCCGCCGGGTTCGGCGCCAAGGCGCGGGACTGGAACAGTGCCGCCCTTCTGGAGCATTGGCGCGAAGCGTGGGCCGAGCATGTGAACGCGCGCCTGGCCGAACTCGACCACGACATCCGCATCGATCACCGCAGCCTCAAGGATCAGGGCATCCACCTTGAACCCCAGTTCAAGATCGGCGCGGCCGCCGCGCGATCTGAAGCGCGCGGCCGGGCCTCCGAACGGGCCGACCAGCACCGCGACATTGCGCGCCGAAACGGCGAGCGGTTGCTGCGCAATCCAGCCGTCGCGCTCGAAGCCCTGACGCACACGCAGGAAACCTTCACCCGCCATGACGTGGCGCGCTTCGTCTTCCGCCACACTGACGGCAGGGAACAGTTCGACCGGCTCCACGCAAGAATACTGGCGTCGCCGGAATTGGTGCCGCTGGGAGCCGATGAGCGCGGGCGGGAGCGCTTCACCAGCCGCGACCTGATCCGCGCACAGGAGGCCATGCTCCGGGCGTCTGACAGGCTGGAGAGCCGGTCTCACCACGCCATCACCGAACGCTCCGGCCGCGCGGCCAGGGCGGAAATGGCGGCCTTGGGGCGACCGCATGGCGACGAACAGGTACTGGCGGTGGCGCACGTGCTGTCGGCAGGGTGTCTGGCGGCGGTCGTCGGCTACGCCGGGACCGGCAAGAGCACGGCGCTCGGCGTGGCACGCGCAGCCTGGGAGTCGGAGGGCTACCGGGTGGTGGGCGCGGCGCTCAGCGGCATCGCGGCGGAGAATCTGGAGAAGGGATCGGGCATCCCGTCGCGGACGCTGGCGAGCCTGGAGTACGCCTGGGAGCGCGACCTGGACCACCTGACGCGCGACGATGTGCTGGTGATCGATGAGGCGGGCATGGTCGGGACGCGGCAGATGCGCCGCATCCTTGAAGCGGCCGAGTGCGGCGGCGCCAAGGTCGTGATGGTCGGCGATCCGGAGCAGCTTCAGGCCATCGAGGCCGGGGCTCCATTCCGGCGGCTGGTTGAGCGGCATGGCGCCATGGAGATCACCGAAGTGCGCCGTCAGCGCGACGACTGGCAGCGGGCGGCGACCAGAGAGCTGGCGACGGGGCGGACCTAGGCCGCGATCGCGCGCTACGACGCCGCTGGCGCCATCCACGGACATGGCACGCGCGATGACGCGCGGCGGGCGTTGGTGGCGGACTGGATGGCGGACCGGGCGCGCGATCCAGCCGCATCACAGATGCTGCTGGCCTACTCGCGGGCGGACGTGGCGGCGCTCAATCGACTAGCGCGTGAGACGCTGCGAGCAGCCGGAAAACTGGGGCCGGATCAGGTGGTGGAGACTACGAGCGGGGAAAGGTCCTTCGCGGTAGGGGAACGGGTGATGTTCCTGCGGAACGAACGGTCGCTCGGGGTGAAGAACGGGACGCTCGGGACGCTGACCGCGCTCGACCAGTCATCGATCGGGGTGCGGCTGGGTGACGGCCGAAACCTGCGGTTCGACCGCAAGGAATATGCGGACCTGACGCACGGCTACGCCGCTACGATCCACAAGATGCAGGGCGCGACGGTCGATCGAGCCTACGTCCTCGCGAGCCGGCACATGGATCGGCATGCGGCCTATGTGGCGTTGAGCCGGCATCGGGACGCAACGAAGTTGCGGTATGGGCGCGAGGAATTTTCGACAATCCAAGCGTTAGCCCGCAACTTACAAGAGCGTGGCCTCGATCGAACTCAGGCCGCTCTCTCGCTAGTGCGCTCGCGATAGTTGGTCGCGCCGAAACAGGCTGAGGTTGTGGAAGGCGCAGAAAAGCCTCTCGCCAATAACGCCCGGCAAGCTTAGGTATTCACGTGCGATTCTTGGGGAGGAACGATTGATAGGCTGGGTAAAGCTGACGCGGTTCAAGCGCTATACGGACACTCGAATCGCGCTGAAAGAAGACGGAATTTCATTTCTCGCGGGCGGAAATAACTCCGGCAAATCCACTGTCCTTCAAGCCATCGCAGTGTGGGAGTTTTGCAGATCTCTGCTCGAGAACGAGCGAGGTAGAGATAGCCTTTTGGCCGGCTACAAAGGGCAAGGGCTGGGGCTATCAGACGATGAATTCTCGCCCATCGCCATTGCAAGCCTAAAGCACTTATGGACAAATTTGAAGAGTCAGGTCCCGGGGGTGGACGGATATTCTTTGGCCGTAGAGTGCGGGTGGGGATCTGGAGAGGCAGAAAAGCACCTGAGCATAACTCTCGCGTTGACCAATGACCGGCTTTTTATCAAAGCGGCAAACTCAAATCTCACAGCGGGCGATGTCCTGCCTACGGTTGCCTATCTTCCGCCATTTGCAGGTATAACGCCTCGTGAGAATAAGATGTCCGGCGCTGAGCGACGAGGCATGATTGGTCGAGGGTTGGCGGGCGGCATCATCCGCAATCTGTTGCTCGACATGTTCGAAGCGAACGTGTCGGCGCGGGTAGCATTAAAAGCGGATCGGAAGAAAATAAAAACTTCCGACCTTAAACGTCTTCGTGAAGATGACCCCTGGGAGATACTTCAATTAACGATGGGTCGCATCTTTGGAATGCAGCTCATCGTGGAACCTTTCAATGATTTATTCCATAGCGCCATAAGAGTTAAGTGCGTTAAGGGCTCCATGGATGGAAACACCTTCAAGAAGTATGTGAATTTCAATCCGCGCGATCTTATGTCTGAGGGGAGCGGTTTCCTTCAATGGCTAAGCGTTTACGTTTTGGCTCTTAGCCCAAGCAATACGACGTTACTTTTGGACGAGCCGGACTCACATTTGCACCCATCGCTTCAGACGCAGCTTGTCGGCGCTTTGAGCGATATAGTTGAGAAAGCGGGCAAACAGGTTTTGCTTGCTACTCATAGTACAGAAATACTTAGATCCGCCGATCACTCGAATATTCTCGCATTCAAAAGTTCTTCGGCAAAATATCTGTCTCACGACAGAAACAAGATCGGTTTGTTCATAGGTCTTGGTAGCGATTACTCGCCCAAAATTGATCCTTTGCGTCAATCTAAGCGGATGTTGATCGTAGAGAATGACAGCGACGCGAGAATTCTAAAGGCGTGGGCCGAAAAGCTAGGTGTTGTCTGGCCGAAGAAACTAGTAATTTGGCCTTGGACGGGCGGGGCAACAGAGAGAAAGCACCTATTCGGACAGCTAAAAGCAGAGATACCCGACCTAGTCGCGATTAGCCTTCGAGACCGTGACGACATTGCTCTGGGTCAGATCGATCCTGAGACACTTGACGACCGGTCCTTCAACCGCACCGATGAAAACCTTCATTTGAAAGTTTGGAGAAGGCGTCATATCGAAAATTACCTTCTCTGGCCCCCGGCAGTCGCCAGGGCGTCCGGTCAACCTGTGCAAGATGTTATAGATTTATTCGCCGAGCACGCGCTTGTTGTGCCAGACAACTTTGCGTCTCGCGACGTGGCGGAAGCTATGATCGATGCTCGAGGTAAAGAGATATCCCAAGAGCACGACAGGAGTTTTAAAACTGTCTTTGGGGTCGAACCAATAGCAATCGCCAGCGCTATGGATCCGCAGGAAATTCCGGAAGATATTAAGTACTTGGTCAATTTAATCGACGAAGTTTGCAGGGATTAAAGCTGCGGAGATTGTGAACCCGACTTGGCTTCCTGCGCTAGTCGGGTTCCGACCACTCTTGCGGTGGTGAAGCTTCACGCATCCGATTTTAGCGGCGCGCGTAGAAAGATCCGCTTCCTAGCTTAGGCTCAATGAATCTGCACAACGACTACACAAAGCCGATCTGGGGCCAATAGCCCTTATTTTATGATATCTTAGCTAGCCACCTTCTCCCACAAGGGGAGAAGGGTAAAAGAAATGTCGCTATAGGCAGCGTCATGACCATGCTTCTCTACGGCCGCCCGCCCGCGGTGTTCGATCCGCCGTCGACGGCGACCCAGACCTCGCCTCTGATCCCCGGTTCGACGGCGCTGGAGGCGATCGCGCCCGGATCGGCAGACGGGGTGATGCTCTACGCCCCGCCCGGCGCGGTCGAGCGCCGCTATACGCTGGCCCTGGCGCTGAAGGCGCTGAAGCCCGGCGGCCGGCTGGACGTCATGGCGCCCAAGGACAAGGGCGGCTCGCGGCTGGGCAAGGAGTTGAAGGCTTTCGGGCTGGAGGTCGTCGAGACGGCCAAGGCGCATCATCGCCGCTGCATCGTCCTCCGACCTGAGGCGGTCGAGGGGCTGGACGCCGCGATCGAGGCGGGGGCGCCGCGCGTGGTTCCGGGGCTGGAGGCTTGGTCGCAGCCTGGCGTCTTCGCCTGGGACCGGATCGATCCGGGCACGGCCCTGTTGGCCGGAGTCCTGCCGCCGCTGAAGGGGGCGGGCGCCGATCTGGGCTGCGGCTTCGGGGCGCTGTCGACGGTGGTGCTGCGCTCGCCCGCCGTGACTGCGCTAAGGCTGGTCGACATCGACCGGCGTGCGGTCGAAGCGGCGAAGCGCAACGTCGAGGATGCGCGCGCCAGCTTCGACTGGGTCGATGTGCGGACGCTGGACGCGGCGGGCGACCTGGACTTCATCGTCAGCAATCCGCCCTTCCACGACGGCGGGGCCGAGGACCGGCGGCTGGGCCAGGCCTTCATCCGCAAGGCGGCCGAGATGCTGAAGAAGGGCGGAACCGCCTGGATCGTGGCCAACCGCCACCTGCCCTATGAAGCCGAGCTGGACGGCGCCTTCAAGCGGGTGCGGATGGTCGTGGATCAGGGCGGCTACAAGATTTTCGAGGCGGTGAAATGAACCCGCCCTCAAGCAGCCCGAAGGGCGTTAGGGCATGAGCAAGAAGATTCCGACGTCCCGCGTGGACAAGCTGCTGGGCTCGATGGGCTACGGCTCGCGGGCCGAGATGGCGCGGCTGGGCAAGGCGGGCGGCATCGTGCTGGACGGCGCCGATCTGACCGACGTGTCGAAGCGCATTCTGGTGACGCCCGATCTGCCGACGCGCATGGAGATCGACGGCGAGCCGCTGGACCCCGTACCCGGCCTCGTCATCCTTTTGAACAAGCCGCTGGGCATGACCTGCTCGCACAAGGAGGACGGGGCGCTGGTCTATGACGTCCTGCCCGACCGTTGGCGGCGGCGCGACCCGGCGATCTCGACCATAGGGCGGCTGGACAAGCAGACGAGCGGCCTGCTGCTGCTGACCGACGACGGCGACTTGCTGCACCGGGTGATCAGTCCCAAACGCCATGTGGCCAAGGTCTATCGCGCGACGCTGGCGCGGCCGCTGAACGGGACGGAAGGGGCGCTGTTCGCCTCGGGCGAACTGGTGCTGGAGGGCGAGGACAAGCCGCTGGCGCCCGCCGTGCTGGAGGTCGTCTCGCCGACCGAGGCCCTGCTGACGGTGACGGAGGGCCGCTATCACCAGGTGCGCCGCATGTTCGCGGCGGTCGGCAATCACGTCGAGGCCCTGCATCGCGAGCGGCTGGGCGGGCTGACGCTGCCGGATGAGCTGGCGCCGGGCGAATGGCGGCTGCTGACCGAGGATGAGATCGCTTCGATCTTCGCCTGAATCTTTCTTTCGTCATCCTCCGACGAGCGTAGCGAGATCGGGGGACCCAGCGGCGCCCGTCAGGGCGAAAGACCCGCACGCCGCGCTTGCCGCAAGGATCGCCTTCGGCGCCGCTGGGTCCCCCGGTCTGCGCCGCTTGCGCGGCTTGCCGGAGGATGACGAGGGTAAGGGAAGTGCGGCGCTTGACCTGTCCTCCGCAGTCGCGCACCTGCCTGTCTCATGACACTCACCAAGATCTGCGGCCTGACGACGCCGGATACGCTGGATGCGGCGCTGGACGGCGGGGCGGCCTTTGTCGGGGCGGTGGTGTTTCCCAGGAGCCCGCGCCACATCCCGCCGCTGCACGCCGCCACCCTGTTCGACCGGGCGCGAGGCAAGGCGAAGGTGGTCGCCGTCCTGGTCGACCCCGACGACGCCCTTCTGAGCGAAGTCGCCCTGATCCTGCGGCCCGACTTCATCCAGCTGCACGGCCATGAGACGCCGCACCGCGCGGCGGAGGCCCGACGGCTGACGGGGGCTGGGGTCATCAAGGCGCTGCCGATCCGGGATGAGGCGGACTTCGCCGATGTCGCCGACTGGACCGGCGTCGCTGATCATCTGCTGTTCGACGCCAGGCCGCCCAAGGGCGCCGACCTGCCAGGCGGGGTGGGGATCTCGTTCGACTGGACGTTGATGCAGAACCGGGCGCTTCCGGCAAACTGGTTCCTCGCGGGCGGGCTGGACCCGCAAAATGTTTCCGAGGCGGTGCGGATTTCGGGGGCGCCGATGGTTGATGTCTCCTCTGGCGTCGAAAGCGCGCCGGGTGTTAAGGACCGCACCCTGATCAAAGCTTTTCTGGACGCCGCATCGCGGTCCTGATTTCGTCGCCTTCCTCCCTGAAGATTTTCGTGTGCCGGATATCGTGAACGCCTCCCTGTCGAACTCCTACGCCTGGCCTGACGCCGAGGGCCGTTTCGGCCCCTATGGCGGTCGTTTCGTGCCCGAGACCCTGATGCCTCTGATCCACGAGCTGGAGGCGGCCTATGCGGCGGCCAAGGCGGATCCCAGCTTCCAGGCCGAGCTGGACGGCTATCTGGAGCATTACGTCGGCCGCGCCAGCCCGCTCTATTTCGCCGAGCGGCTGACCGAGCATTTCGGCGGCGCCAAGATCTGGCTGAAGCGCGAAGACCTGAACCACACGGGCGCGCACAAGATCAACAACTGCATGGGCCAGATCCTGCTGGCCCGCCGCATGGGCAAGACGCGTATCATCGCCGAGACCGGCGCCGGTCAGCACGGGGTCGCCTCGGCCACCGTCTGCGCCCGCTTCGGCCTGCCCTGCACGGTCTACATGGGCGCCGTCGACGTGGCCCGGCAGCAGCCGAACGTCTTCCGCATGAAGCTGCTGGGCGCCGAGGTCTCGGCGGTGACGGCGGGGGCGGCGACGCTGAAGGACGCCATGAACGAGGCGATGCGCGACTGGGTCACCAATGTCGCCGACACCTATTACATCATCGGCACGGCGGCGGGTCCGGCCCCCTACCCGGCCATGGTGCGCGACTTCCAGTCAGTGATCGGCAAGGAGATCAAGGCCCAGGCCCAGCGTCAGATCGGCCGCCTGCCCGACGCGGTCATGGCCTGCATCGGCGGCGGATCGAACGCCATCGGCGCCATGCATCCCTTCATCCAGGACGAGGCCGTGCGTCTGATCGGGGTCGAGGCGGCGGGCCTCGGCCTGGATACCCCCGACCACGCCGCCAGCCTGAAGGGCGGGCGCTCGGGCGTGCTGCACGGCAACCGCACCTATCTGCTGCAGGACGCCGACGGCCAGATTCTGGAAGGCCACTCCATCTCGGCCGGGCTCGACTATCCGGGAATCGGGCCGGAGCACGCCTGGCTGCACGACCTGGGCCGGGGCGAATATCTGTCGGCCACAGACCAGGAAGCGCTGGACGCGTTCCAGACCCTGTGCAAGCTGGAAGGCATCATCCCGGCGCTGGAGTCCTCGCACGCGCTGGCGCGCGCCGGCGACGTCGCCAGACAGGTCGGCAAGGACGGCGATCTGGTGATCGTCCTGTCGGGCCGGGGCGACAAGGACATCAACACTGTGGCCAAGCATCTGAACGTGGAGCTGTGAGGATGAAGACTCTCTTGATCGCCGCCATCGCGGCGGCTGTTTCGCCGACCCTGACTATGGCCCAGAACACGGCCGCGCCCGCGCCTCAGACGCCCACGCAGACGGCGCCCGCCATCCCGCCCGGCCCAGCGGCCACGGGAATGCCGGTCCTGCCGCCGGCGACGGAAGCGGCCGACTGCGGCGGCCTAC
>DGIZ01000071.1:0-12201 GCA_002386585.1 Brevundimonas sp. UBA4609
CAGCGATTGTCCCGCCGTGGCCACGACCAGGGAGCCGCGCCCGAAGGCGCTGTCGCCCGCCGCCGTCCGCGCGGTCAGCGGCTCGAACGCGGCGCGGACGCGCACGTCCTGACGCAGCAGGGCCGCTAGAACGCGCGGGGCGTTCAGGTCGCGCCAGTCGACGACATAGGCGTAGGCGTCCTGCGGCCCGCTGACGCCGCCGGTTGCGACGGGCGCTTCGGTCACGGCGGACCCGTGGGCGGGGATACGGCGCAGGCCGTCGCTCTTCAGCCCATAGGCCAGGGCGACCGAATAGGAGGTGCTGCCGTAGACGCTGCCCTTGGTCGGCGGCGTCCGGTCGAAGATGGAGTGGACCAGGCGGAACTGCGGTTGGGCCGAGGGCACGACATAGGCGCTGCCCGGCTCATAGGCGCGGCCGTTCTGCGTCACCCGCTCGGTCAGCGGATGGACTTGGATGTGGTGGGTCAGCAGCAGGTCCAGCGTCTGGTGCGTCAGGCCCGGATCGGCCGCATCGCCGAAGACGAAGGCCTGGCTGGAATGGCGCCGTCCCTGTTCGACGGCCGAACGGAAGAAGTCGCGCTGGAAGGCCTGCAGCCCGGCGCGCTCGGCGACGGCGCCGCGGATGGTGGCCAGGCCGACATTGGTCTGGTTGCGGATGGTGAAGGGGAAGGTCAGCGGGCCGTTGGCCGTGTCCTGCACCAGACCGCGCGAACTGGCCTGTTCGACCGTCACCCCGACCCCGCCGTGGAAGTCGGGATAGGTCGAGCCGTAGACCGGCGAGAAGTTGTCGAAGACCTCGCGCGTGTAATAGAGCGAGCCGAGGCTATCCAGCGCCTGGGCGTGATACTTGGCCAGCGTAACGTTCCATTTGTAGCTGGCGCGCGGCAACAGCGGGCTTTCCATGCTGGCGGGAGAGGGCTCGAAATAATAGGTGCTGCCCGCGCCCATCTCGTGGAAGTCGATCTGGATGTTGGGGCGCCAGCGGTGAAAGGCCTCCAGCTTGGCGCGCGTCTCTTTCTGCGTCACCGCCAGCCAGTCGCGGTTCAGGTCGGTGAAATAGTGGTTGGTGCGTCCGGCGGGCCAGGCCTCGACGTGCTCCTTGTCCTGCGGGTCGGCGACGGCGGGCTGGTTCTTCCAGGCGTTGTGCCAGTTGGCGGCGCGGTCGCGGCCGTCGGGGTTCTGGGCCGGATCGATGACCACCACGGCCTTGTCCAGCCAGTCCAGCACCTCGGGGGAGCGCCCGGCGGCGAGGTAGTAGGCGGTCAGCAGGGCCGCCTCGCCGCTGGAGGTCTCATTGCCGTGGACGCTGTAGAACAGGCCGACGACGACCGGGGCGTCGGCGCTCGCCGCCGGGCCGCCGGGATCGCCCGCCGCGATATGGGCGCGCTGGATCTGGTCGATCCGACCCTGATTGGCGCCCGAGGTGATGACCACGGACAGCAGGGGGCGCTGTTCATAGGTGCGGCCGATCTCCTCGACCGTCACCCGGTCCGACAGGCGGGCCAGTTCGCGCAGATAGTCCACGATGCGGTCGTGGCGCGTGTAGTGCGTGCCGATCGGATAGCCGAGGAAGGCTTCCGGCGTCGGGATGGCGGGGTCGAAATCGCCCGCCGCCGCCTGGGGGAAGAAATAACCGCTCTGGGCCAGGGCCGGAGCGGGCGCCGTCAGGGCGACGCCGCCCAGCAGGATCGCCGCCGCCGCGCCGCCGGTCAGGATGCGACGGAGGGATGAACGGGCGTGTTGAACGCTCATGGTGTCAGGTCTCGATGCGAAAAAGGGATCAGAAGCGGACGTCGAAGCCGACGCGGAAGTAGCGCCCGCGCAGATCGTACTGGCCGAAGTCGTAGGGCGCGCGCACGCCGGGGAAGGAGGCGTCGTGCGGCGGCGCTTCATCCAGCAGGTTCTCGACCTTGGCGTAGAGCGTCACGCGCTCCAGCCCGGACCACGCCGCATACAGATCGAACTGGTGATAGGCGTCCACGCGCGATTGTCCCCCGACTTCCGGCACCTGATCATAACCCGAGGTGTAGTACCAGGTCAGGTTGGCGTCGAAGACGTCGCGCCTCCAGGCCAGCCGCGTGGTCGCCTTGTGCGCCGGCAGGGTCGCGCCCCGGTTCGACCCGGCGTAGTCCAGCAGCGGCCCGCCCGCCGCGTTCGGCCGCTTGTATTCCAGCAGGTGCGTATAGGCGCTGGAGACGGTGAACGTCCCCCATCCCTCGGTGCGCCAGCGCTGGCTGAAGTCCACGTCGATGCCCGACGTCTCCAGCGCCGTCAGGTTGCGATAGCGGTTGTAGACGGCCTGCAGCTTGCCGCGTTCGTCGCGGACGACGTCGGCGGGGTCGTTGCCCTGGACGATGGCGGTGGTGTTGCCCGTGCCGATCAGGTTGTCGAGCTTGATCTGATACCAGTCGATGCTCAGCGCCGTGTCGCGCGTCGGGGTGAAGACGACGCCCAGATTGTAGGAACGGGTCTTTTCCGGCTCCAGATCAGTGTTGCCCACGGTGAAGAAGGTCGGGCTCTGGCGCGAGTTCGGCAGATCGGGATCATAAGGGTCGATGACCGAGCCGTAGGAGATCATGGTCGAGGCCGAGTTCTCCGACAGCGACGGCGCCCGGAAACCGCGTGAGGCCGAGGCTCGCAGCGCCAGCCACTCCAGCGGCTTCCACCGCACGCCCGCCTTGGGCGAGAAGGCGCTGCCGAAGTCGCTGTATTCGTCCGCCCGCGCCGCGACCTGGATGTCCAGGTTGCTCAGGACGGGGATGTTGAATTCGGCATAGGCGGCCCAGACGTCGCGCTCGCCGTCCACGGCGGCGATGGCGGGGCGGATCTGCAGCCCGGCGTCGATCTGCCATGGATTGCTGGAGACCAGGCTCTCATGGCGGAACTCGACCCCGGCGGCGTAGCCGACCTGACCGGCGGGCAGGTTGAACAGCTCGCCGGAGATCTTGAAGTCGGCCCCATAGAGGCGCGACTCCGCCGGACGCAGGGTCGACAGGCGGATGCCGTCCAGCACGGCCTGCGGCGTGGCGCCCGGCTCGTGCAGGTTCAGCGTGCCGTCAGCCAGGGCGTCGGCCAGGTTCCAGCGATGGGCGAAGCCGCCCGACACAGTCTCGCGCTCGTCGCTGCCCGAGGCGAAGACGGCGGCCTCCCAGTCGAAGCGGTCATGGCGCCCGCGCACCCCGGCCAGGGCGCGATAGGACTTGGACTCATTGGTCTTCAGCGTTCGGCCCAGGTCGAAGAAGGTGTATTCGATCGGCGTGGCGACGCCGTAAGGATTGTAGGGATTATTGGCGGGCAGCAGGTTCGACACCGGCTCGGCCAGCCCGGTCTCGGCGTTCAGCGCGAACCGCCCGCCTTCCAGAGTGAAGAAGGGGCTGGAGCCGAACAGGGACGCCCCCTCGACATAGGAATAGAGCACCTCGCCAAAAGCCTCGATCTGCGGCGTCAGGCGTTTGGTGCCGAACAGATAGGCCTGATAGCGGTCGGTCGAGGGGATCAGCGTCGTGTGCGGCGCCAGGTTGATGGCGCAGGTGTCGCCGGCCAGGCCGTCGATCGGGGCGCTGGCGGTCAGCACCATGCCCTCGGGGCACTGGCCCTGGGCGTCGAGGAAGGGCACGGACCGGCCGTCGACCAGGAAGCGCGCCCCCTTGGCCGACCAGCCGTTCCAGCGGCCGCCGGGCAGGTCGTCATAGATGCCCGACTTGGTCAGGCCGCGCTGGTCCTGATCCAGCCGATTGCGGGTGTAGGCCTCCAGCGACAGCAGGATGTTGTAGCCGTCCGTTTCGAGGTCGCCATGACCGGCGACCAGTTTGGCGGTGGAGGTCTCCAGCCCGCCCTGATCGGCGAGACCGTAGCTGGCGCCGGACTCCAGACCCTGGAAGTTCTGGCGGGTGATGATGTTGGTGACGCCCGCCACCGCGTCCGAGCCGTAGACGGCCGAGGCGCCGTCCTTCAGCACCTCCAGCCGCTGGGTCGCCACCATCGGCAGGGCGTTCAGGTTGACGAAGGTGTCCGACAGGCCGCCGCCGGGGAAGCCGTAGTTGGCCACGCGGCGCCCGTTCAGCAGCACCAGGGTGTTCTTCTGCGACAGACCGCGCAGGCCGATGCCCGCCGCGCCGGACGACCAGCCGCTGTTCTGCGTCTCGTTCGAGCCGTTGCCGGTATTGGCCGAGATCGAGCGCAGCAGGTCCGCCGTCGTCGACTTGCCCGAGCTTTCCAGCTCCTCGCGCCCGATCACCTGAACCGGGTTGAAGCCTTCGGTGTTGGCGCGGCGGATGTTGGACCCGGTCACCACGACGTCCGCGACCGAATGAGCCGCCGCAACCTGGGCCTGGTCTGTTAGATTTTCATCGCTTCGGGCTTGTGCGGCGCCGCACGCGCCTGCGGCCGAAAGAAAGGCGAGAACGGTCAGGGAGGGCCTGATCATGAGGATGCTGCACCGCAATAAATGTCACAATTGGGCGCGCAATAAGGCATGCCAAGCTGGCTTGCATAACTTAGAAATTCTATCCGTATGGCGAGAAACGGTAGCCGGTGACAGCGGCGCTGCAGCGGTTAAACGCTTCCGTCCTTCGTCCTGAATGCGGCGAGCCCCTATCCTTTGCTCGGTTTGGGGCGAGGGTCGTCGCCGCCGCCCTTCTTCTTGAAGGTGTCCCCGATCTCCCGCGCGTCAGGACCGTCCGGTCCGGCGCGACGTTGAGACTCGCGCCCGACCCGGCGCACCGCTTCGTCGGGCGTGTCGGCGTCAGGCTTCCCGCCTGGAATGGCGGCGTTGCGCTCCCGTCCCTTGGATTGCTGTCTGTCGCGCATGGCTCTCTCCTGTCGTGATCACTCAGAGTGAGGCGGGGAGCCACGGAAATGGTTCCCGACGAGGGAGCAAGGTCGAGAAGCCTCCTGATGCGGCCGACGGTTTGCGATGCGGCCCGAGGGACGGAGTCGAAGCGTTCATCACGCGCCTACATTCTCCTTTAAGTTGTGGAGCTGATCGTGCTCGTGTCACGAGGTGCGATGATGCGAGATGAACGGCGTATCAGGATGGCGAAGCGGCAAGGGGCGGCGGCGGTGGAGTTCGCCATTGTCGGGCCGGTGTTCTTTCTGCTGCTGGCGGGAATGATCGTCTATGGCGGCTGGTTCTGGATGGCGCATTCGGTCCAGGCGGCCGTGTCCGAGGGCGCGCGCGCCGCGATCGCGGGACTGGACGCTGTCGAGCGCGAACAACTGGCGCGCGAAGTCGTGGAGACCCAGTTGAAGGACCTCGGGCTCAAGGCCGCCGACGCCGTCGTGGCGGTCCGCGCCGAGCCGGGGCGTTTCCGGGTCGAGGTGGCCTATGACGCGGGCGGACATCCGCTGATGGCCCTGTCGCCGCTGACCGTGCCGCCGCCTCGCATCATTCGCCGCACCGCCGTCATCCGCGTGGAGGAGGCGTGAGATGGGCCGGCGTCGCCGCCTTTCCAGCGATGACCGGGGCGGGGTTGCGGTCATGGCCGCCGTCTTCGGCGCCCTGATCTGCGTCCTGGCGGCCCTGGCGGTCGATGTGGGCTCCATGGTTCTGAAGGGACGCGAAGTCCAGGGGGCGGCGGACCTGTCGGCGCTGGCGGCCGCTCAAACCTTGTCCGACCCGCCCGAACGGACCGAGGCCGCCGCCCGCCTCACGGCCCAGGACAATCTGATCGATCTGGCCGGGGCGCGGGTCCAGCGGGGCGTCTATACGCCAGACCCTCGGTTGAAGCCGCGCGCGCGTTTCGCCGACGGCGGGTCCAGACCCAACGCCGCCCGCGTGACCTTGAGCGCCCCGGCGCCCCTCTATTTCGGCCGCTGGATACTGAGGCGAGACAGCGTGACGGTGTCGAAATCGGCCACGGCGGCGCTGCCCGGCGGCCCGCCCAGCGCCGTCTTTTCCATCGGTTCGCGCTTGGCGGGGCTGGACGGCGGATTGGCGAACGCCCTGCTGTCCGGCCTGCTGGGGAGCAAGGTGTCCCTGACGGTGATGGACTATCGCGCCCTGGCCGACGCTCAGGTCAACCTGCTGCAGTTCTCGGACGCCCTGGCGGCCGAGCTGGGGGTGACGGCGGGAGATTATGACGCCTTGCTGGCGCATGAAGCCCAGACGGGCCAGGTGCTGAGGGCGCTGGAGGCTGTCGCCGGGTCGGGTGCCGAAAGCGCCCTGAGCAAGCTGACCCGCCTGCCGGTGAACGCCGTGGTCAAGCTCGAGGAGTTGATCGGCGTGGATGCGGATGCGCGCGGCGGCTTGCGGCGAGGGCTGGACGCCGAGGTCTCGGCCATGGACCTGCTGATGGCGACGCTGCAGACCGCCAATCAGGATCGTCAGCTGGCCCTGGATGTGGGCGCGCGCGCCGGACTGGCGGACCTGGACGTCATGCTGGCGATCGGCGAACGTCCCAATCGCGCGCCCTGGCTGACGGTGACCGGCACAGGCGAGCCGATCATCCGGACGGTGCAGACGCGCCTCTATCTTGAGGCGACGGCCTTGGACAAGGTTCCGCTCGTGGGGCTGCTGGCGCAGGTGAAGGTTCCCATCCTGATCGAAGCGGCCAGCGCCGAGGCTCGGCTCAAGGCGATCGAGTGCGAGGGAACGCCGCGCGTGCTGATCGAGGCGCGGCCCGGCGTGGCGCGCGTGCGCCTGGGCCAGATCGATCCCAAACGCCTGCGGGACTTCAAGTCCGAGCTCAAGGTCAGTCCGGCCAGGCTGGTGTCCGTATTGCTGATCACGGTGGAAGGCGTCGCGGACATCCAGGTGGCGGATCTGGATTGGAGCGAGCTGCGCTTCACGGGAAGCGAGATCGGGTCGAGTCAGCCCAAGAGCGTCCGCGCCAAGGGCTTCGTGAACGGCCTGATCGTCACCCCGCTGCGGGACACGCGGCTGACGGCCCTGGGGATACCCCTGCACCTCGTCACCCAGTTGCTGGCGGGCGTGCTGACGCCGCTCGGGCCGGTGCTGGACGGCGTGGTTCAGCCTCTGCTGGAACTGCTCGGCGTCCGGCTGGGTGAGGCGGATGTGTGGGTGCACGGCGTGCGCTGTCCCAACCAGGGCGGTGTTCCGCAACTGGTCGGCTGAGCGATCGGAAAGAGTGCGATCAGCCTTCGGCGGGACGCAGGCCGGTCGAGGCCTGCTGGACCACCGGGCGACGCTGGCCGCCGGCGGCGATGATGCGATCGATACGGGCCTTCTCGGCGCGGAAGGCGTTCAGGTCGGCGCCGGCCAGGACGGTGCCTTCCTGAGTCTTGATGCCCGAGGGATTGATCCGCTGGCCGTTGCGCCAGATCTCATAGTGCAGGTGCGGACCGGTCGAGGCGCCGGTCGAACCGACATAGGCCACGACCTGGCCCTGGGTCACGCGCTGGCCGGCGCGCATGCCCGAGGCGTAGCGCGACAGGTGGCCGTAGCCGCTTTCCAGGCCGTTGGCGTGGCGAATGCGCAGCCAGTTGCCGTAGCCGCCCCAGCGCCGGGCCTCGACCACCACGCCGTCGGCGGGCGCCACCACGGGCGTGCCGGTGGAGGCGGCGAAGTCCATCCCCTGGTGCATCTTGCGATAGCCGGAGATGGGATGGGTGCGAACGCCGAAGTTGGAGCTGACGCGGCGGAAGTTCTGCAGCGGCGTGCGCATCATGGCGGTGCGCGTGTTCTTGCCCGTGGCGTCGAAATATTGAGCCGTCTTCGAGCCGGCGGGCTGGAAGCGGTAGAAGGCGTGACCCTTCAACTCGGCGTAGAGCAGTTCGCCGGTTTCGACGGTGCGGCCCGATTCCGTGACCGTGCGATCGAACACCAGGGTGAATTCGTCCGAGGCGCGCACGTCGCGCTGCATGTCGAACTTGTGGGCGAACAGCTGGCTGGCGCGACGCACCACGGCCGAGGTGGCGCCCAGTTCGCGGGCGCTGGCCGACAGGGAGCGCTGCACCTTGTCGTTGGCGACGACGGTTTCCTGGGCGATCTTCTCGTCCAGCGAGCGCAGGCGCAGCGCGCCGTCGAAACTGCGCGATACGGTCAGTTGGCTGGCCGGACCGGTGCGCATGGTCAGGCCGATCAGGCGGGCGTCGCCCAGGCCGCCGCGCGGCTTGGACACGGCGGTTTCGAAACGCAGGCCCGCGCGCAGATCCTTGAGGTCGAAGGCGCTGGCGACGGTGGCGGCCACGGCCTTGGCCTCGTCGGCGCCGATGCCGGTGCGGCGCACGGCCTGCTCGAAGGTCTCGCCGCGGCGAATCTGGACGGGGATGGCTTCCGGCGTGGTCATGCCGGCCGGCGCGGCGGCGGCGGCGTAGGCCTGGGCCTCCAGGGATTCGATCTGCTCCGCCGTCAGGGCCGGAACTTCCTCGGCCTTGACCTGTTCATACCCACGACCGGCGAACAGGGCGATGCCCACGGCGGCGCAGGTCGTCAGCAGGTGCGGCGCGAGCCGGACAGGCTGGCGGCGAGGATCGAACTGAGCCATGGGTCCCCGGCAAGTCGGCGACGCGTTCCGCGCCAAAACAGTCGAATCTCGACGCGCTTGCCGATCGTCCGGCGAACGCGAAGCGAGCCGTATAGCCCGCACGTCCCATCTTGGGAAGATGGAATGTTACGATTGGTTAACATGGCCGCGATGATCTGCAGTAATTTACCGTTCTGCGTGAGTCTCTCGCCAAACTTCGCCTTCTTGTAGTCGAGGTCGGCTGGTAGTGGCGCAGGTGTCACGTCGCAGTGCTCATTCTGCAACGACTGTTGTTGTCGCGCATTCTGTGGCGTTGTTCCCCTTCCTGTTAAGTTGAACGCCGCTCCCCTTGACCGACGACATAGCCACTTCAGGGTCCGACGCCGGATCTGCCCAGTCCCCTGGCGCGCCGTCCGGAAAGGGAAGGCCGCGACGACGGCTGGCCAGGACGTTGCTGATCGTTCTGGCGTTGCTGCTGGTGCTTGCGGCGACGCTTTATCTGAACCGGCGGGCGGCGGCGCGCGAGCTACTAGTCGGCTGGCTGGACCGCAAGGGCATCGACGCCGACGTCGAGGTCGAGCGGCTGGAGCTCAACGGCTTTGTCGGCAAGGTCTCCATCGGCGATCCCGAGAACCCCGACTTCAAGGTCGAGCGGGTCGAGGTCGACTACGCCGTGGGCCTGCCGTGGTCGAAGGCCGGACTGGGGGTGACGCCCAGCCGCATCCGCCTGGTCCGTCCGATCGTTCGAGCGGCGTGGAAGGACGGCAAGCTGTCGCTGGGCAGCCTCGATCCTTTGGTCGAGGAGTTCACCGGCAAGCCGCCCAGGCCGGACTCCCGCGCGCCCCTGGTCATCGTTGAAGGCGGCCAGGCGCGGCTCGACACCGAATACGGCCCGCTGCGCCTGCTGGCGGACGCGCGGATCGACGACGGCAAGCTGATGCGGCTGTCGGGACGGATGCCGGCCGCCTCGCTCAAGAGCGGCGAGACCGAGGCGCGCGGCCTGGCTGGCGTGATCGATGTGACGACCGCGGGCGACCGCACGACGGTGAAGCTGGACGCCCAGGCCGAGCGCTTCGCCGTGGCGGGCGTCGGCGGCCAGGGGGCGGCGCTGAGTCTCAGCGGCGACCTGCCCTACCCGGATATGAAGACCCGGCGCGGCGACGGTTGGGTCGGCCTCAACGCGCGGCTGACGGCGGATGAACTGGCCGGCGCCGGGACGACGGCGCGCCAGGCGGTCGCGACGATGGAGTTTGCCGGGGCGGTCGAAGGTTGGCTCAACGCCTACAGCCTCGAGGGCGAGGCGAAGGCGGCGACGACGGCGGACCGCCTCCAGGGCGAGGGAATGGAGGTTCGTCAGGCGGCGCTGGATCTCGGCCGCCTCGTCCTGTCGACATCAGGCGGGACGGAAGCCGAGGAGATGAAGTGGCGGGCGACTTCGCACCTGCGGCTGACGGCGGCGTCGGGCCGGTTCGGCGAGACCCGTTTGACCCAGGCGGTCCTCGTCTCGAGCGCCCTGGAGGCCGGCGGCAAGGGGGAGGCCTTCGAGGTCCAGGGGCCGACGACCCTGACCGTTCGGCGCCTGACGACGGGCGATGTGACCTTGGACGGCGCGCGCGGGCGTCTGGACGTCGATCTGGTGCGGGATTCCATCACGCGGATCAGCGCCGCCGGAGCCCTGGCGGCGGATCGTGTTTCGGCGCCCGTGCTCGGCGCGCCTCAGGCCGACGACATTCCCGAACTCGCCGAGATGAAGCGGGCGCTGGGGGCCTTCGCCCTGGATGCGCCCCAGGTGCGGCTGGTCAGCGACAACGCCGGGGTGGAGCTGGTCCTGCTGCGGCCGCTGACCGCCCGCCCGGCCAACGGCGGCGAGCTGCAGTTGTCCTCGGCGAGGGCGCCGGTTCTGTCCATGAGGGCGGGCGGCGCGGCGCAGGGCGCCTTCAGTGTGGCGTCCAGACGCGGCGGCGGCTTGCCGGAAGCGCGCTTCGACGGCGTGCAGTGGCGGATGACGCCGGGCGGATTCGCCGCGACGCTGAAGGGGGAGGCGGCTCTGGATTTCGGGCCTGCGCGCGACATCGCCTTCAGCACCCGGGGCGAACTGGTCTCCACGGGCGGACGGCTGACCTATACGACGAACGACTGCATTCCCTTGACGGTGCGCAAGCTGGACCTGGGCGAGAACTCGGTTGAGGCCGTGACCGGCCGGGCGTGTCCGACATCGAACCCGCTGGTCGTGGTTCAGAACGGCCTCTGGCGCGCTCGGACGCGGCTGGCCGACGTGGCGGCCTCCGTGCCGGTTTTCGAGGCGGGCCTCTCCGCCGCGGAAGGCGAGCTGACGGTCGACGGCGGGCCGAAAGGGGTGTCGATGCGGGTCGGGGTCGCCAAGGCCCAGGTCGCGGATACGGCCGATCCGGTCCGCTTCCTGCCGCTTCAGGCCAAGGGCGAGGCGCAACTGGCGGATGACGTCTGGACGGCCGCCTTTGACCTCAGCCGCCTGGACCACACCGTCGGGCGGGTCGACGTGCGTCACGACGTGAGGGCCGAGGCGGGCGGGGCGGTGATCTCGGCGCCCAATCTGACCTTCACCGAGCATGGGCTGCAGCCCGACGACCTCAGCCCGCTCGTCGCCGACTATGTGAAGTCGCCGGTCGAGGGCTCGGCCGGGTTCGAGGGGCGGTTCGACTGGACGGCCGAGGGCGCGACCAGTTCGGGCGTCCTGACCGTGCCGGAGCTGGACTTCACCAGCCCGGCGGGCAAGGTCCAGGGTCTGAAGGGGCGGGTGGAGTTCACCAGCCTGACGCCGCTGATCACCGCGCCGAACCAGACGCTGACCGCCGACCGGGTGCAGACGGTGACGCCGCTGACCGATCTTCAGCTGTCCTTCGGCCTGGACGAAAAGGCCCTGACCATCGGCGGGGGTCAGATCCAGGCAGCGGGCGGGCGCATCAGCGTCGAGCCCCTGTCGCTGCCGCTGACGCCGGGCGAAGGCTGGGGCGGCGTGGTCGTGGTCGAGGGCGTGCAACTGAACGAACTGCTGAAGAGCGCCAATCTTCAGGACAAGGCCGAGTTCGACGCCGTGGTGTCGGGGCGACTGCCCTTCACCTATGATCCCAAGGACGGCTGGCGCATCGTCGGCGGCGTGCTGAACGGGGTGCGGCCCGGTCGCCTGTCGATCCAACCCGAGGTATTCGATGATCTGGCCGCAGGCGGCGGAGGCGAAGCGGGGGTTCCGCCCAACACCATGCAGGACCTGGCCTATCAGGCCATGCAGGACCTGGCGATCAGCGACCTGACCGCCGAGGTCAACAGCCTGGATGAGGGGCGCCTGGGCGTCCGGTTCCGCATCAACGGCCGCCACGATCCGCCTGAACGCGAGCAGCTTCGCCTGACCTTCATGGAGCTGATCCGTCGCGACTTCCTGAACAAGAAGCTGAACCTGCCGTCGGACACGCCGATCGACCTGACGCTGGACACGACCTGGAACGCCAACCAGATCATTTCCGACCTGCTGGAATATGCGCGTCGGGGGGAGACGCCCGTGCTGACGACGGATGAAACGCCTTGAGTCACGGCCGCGCTTTGTTCAGAACCCATTCACACGCCGCTGCGTTTAATGGCGGCGACTTCCAACGCCGCCTTCGGAGATCGGCCACATGATCAGCAAGCGCCACATCGTCGCCATGCTCGGCCTCGGCGCCGTCAGCTTGGCCGCATGCGCGCCTACGGTGAACATCAAGTTCAGCGAGCCGCTGCAGATCTACGCCAAGCTGGACGCCGA
>DGIZ01000071.1:12474-12604 GCA_002386585.1 Brevundimonas sp. UBA4609
CAGGAACTGCAGAACCTGCTCCGCGAAAACCCCAACCTGTTCTGATACGAAAGGGGGCTTTAGACATGACTTACCGCAAACTCTTCGTGGCCGTGGCCGCTGTCGCTGCTCTGGGCGTCGCCGCCGGCGC
>DGIZ01000245.1 GCA_002386585.1 Brevundimonas sp. UBA4609
CGCGCTCGCATCGGACGCTCCTGACAGGGGTCTGGGGGCAGGCCGCCGGAACGGCCGTTCGCGCCTGCGCCGCGCCGCCCTTAAAAAGGCCCTCGCGTTGACAGGGGTAAGGGCGGTGCTTAAGTCCCGCCTGCGCCCAAGTCGAGGGATTTTCGATCGTATGCGCGGCCCTTCGCGCGCCCTGACTGCAGGGAAGGCCTGGGGTCGGCGTGATCGCGGCCTCCCGACCGGGCGAAACCTGTCTTTCTCAGAGCCTTCAGCCGCTCGACCGCCTGACCCGGATCGCCCATGCTCGGCTTCGCCAAGAAATTTCTCGGTTCCTCCAACGACCGCAAGGTCAAGGCCTTCCAGGCCCAGGTCCAGAAGATCAACGCCCTTGAATCCAAGTTCGAGGCCTTCTCGGACGATGAACTGCGCATGATGACGCAGACCTTCCGGGACCGCGTCGAGGGCGGCGAAAGCCTCGACAAGCTGCAGAACGAGGCCTTCGCCGTCGTGCGCGAAGCCTCCAAGCGCGTTCTGGGCCAGCGTCAGTACGACGTGCAGATGGCCGGCGGCATGATCCTGCACGAGGGCGGCATCGCCGAAATGCGGACCGGCGAAGGCAAGACCCTGGTGGCCGTGGCCCCGGTCTATCTGAACGCCCTGGCCGGCAAGGGCGTCCACGTCGTCACCGTCAACGACTACCTGGCCCGCCGCGACGCGGACACCATGGGCAAGGTCTATCGCTTCTTGGGCCTGGAGGTCGGCGTCATCGTCAACGGCCTGTCGCAGGGCCAGCGCCAGATGGCCTATCAGGCCGACATCACCTACGGCACCAACAACGAATTCGGCTTCGACTATCTGCGCGACAACCTGGTCTACGACCGTCGCGAGATGGTGCAGCGCGGCCACCACTTCGCCATCGTCGACGAGGTCGACTCCATCCTGATCGACGAGGCGCGCACGCCGCTGATCATCTCGGGTCCGACCGAGGACCGGTCGGACCTCTACAAGATCGTCGACGCCCTGGTGAAGGAGCTGGTCAAGGACAAGGCGACCTTCGACCTCGACGAAAAGCAGCGTCAGGCCCTGCTGACCGAGCTGGGCTCGGAGCGCATGGAGCAGATGCTCGAACAGGGCGGCCACTTCGCCGAGGACACCGTCGACCTGTACGACCCGGCCAACGTCAGCCTGGTCCACCACGTCAACCAGGCCCTGCGCGCCAACACCCTGTATCAGCGCGACAAGGACTACATCATCAAGGACGGCGAGATCGTCCTGATCGACGAATTCACCGGCCGCATGATGTCCGGCCGTCGCCTGTCCGAAGGTCTGCACCAGGCCATCGAGGCCAAGGAGGACGTCAAGATCCTGCCCGAGAACCAGACCCTGGCCTCGGTGACCATCCAGAACTACTTCCGCCTCTACGAAAAGCTGTCCGGCATGACCGGCACGGCCGCGACCGAGGCCCAGGAATTCCTCGACATCTACAAGATGGACGTCCTGGAAGTGCCGACCAACCGTCCGATCCAGCGCAAGGACTACGACGACGAGGTCTATCGCACCTTCGCCGAGAAGAACCGCGCCATCGCCGCCCAGATCGCCGACTGCTACGTGCGCGGCCAGCCGATCCTGGTCGGCACGGTGTCGATCGAGAAGTCCGAGGAACTGTCCGACCTGCTGAAGGACTACGACTATCAGGTCGAGGTCTCGCGCAAGGTGAAGCCCGAATACGAGGGCCGCGAGAAGGACGCCCAGAAAGCCGGTGACCTGGCCTATGACGTGGAATACGTCACCGGCCGCGGCATTCCGCACAATGTGCTGAACGCGCGTCAGCACGAGCAGGAAGCCTACATCGTCGCCGAGGCGGGTCTGCCGCACGCGGTGACCATCGCCACCAACATGGCGGGCCGCGGCACCGACATCCAGTTGGGCGGCAACCTGGAGATGCGCGTCCAGCGCTGGACCCAGGAACAGCGCAACATGGCCGTCGAGGTGACGCCCGAGGCCCTCGCCGCCAAGGAAGAGGAATTCAAGGCCGAGATCGCCGCCGCCAAGGCGAAGGCCATGTCCGTCGGCGGCCTGTTCGTCCTGGGCACCGAACGCCACGAAAGCCGCCGTATCGACAACCAGCTGCGCGGCCGCACCGGCCGTCAGGGCGACCCCGGCACCTCGAAATTCTACCTGTCGTGCGAAGACGACCTGCTGCGCATCTTCGCCGGCGACCGTCTGGACAGCATCATGAAGTCCTTCGGCGTGGCCGAGGGCGAGGCCATCAGCCACCCCTGGCTGAACCGCGCCGTCGAGACCGCCCAGAAGCGCGTCGAGGCCCGCAACTACGACATGCGCAAGAACGTGCTGAAGTACGACGACGTCGTGAACGATCAGCGCAAGGCCGTGTTCGAACAGCGCCAGGAGTTCATGGACTCCGAGGATCTGTCGGAACTGGTCGCCGACTTCCGCAACGACGCGATCAACGATCTGGTCGAGCGCTACATGCCGCCCAAGGCCTATGCCGAGCAGTGGGACATCAACGGCCTGGACGAGAAGGTGAAGTCCACCCTCGGCCTCGAACTGCCCCTGCATGACTGGGCCGCAGAGGAAGGCGTCTCCAACGAGGAGATCGAGGAACGCATCCTCGCCGCCGCCGACGCCCGGGCCGCCGAGCGTCTGGAGCTGATCGGCGCCGACCAGACGCGCGGTCTGGAAAAGCAGTTCATGCTGCAGATGATCGACATGCAGTGGCGCGAGCACCTGGTCCATCTGGACCACCTGCGCGGCGTCATCGGCCTGCGCGGCTACGGCCAGCGCGACCCGCTGAACGAATACAAGACCGAGGCCTTCAACCTGTTCGAGACGCTGCTGCACGACCTGCGCCACAACGTCACGCGCTGGCTGATGACGGTGGAGTTCCAGTTCCAGGCGCCCCCGCCGATGGAGATGCCCGAGTTCCAGGAAATCCACCTGAACCCCGGCACCGGCGAGAACGAGATGCTGAACCCGATGGCTCAGAATCCCGAAGGCCAGCTGACGGGCGACGACCGCTCCAAACTGCCGGTCGAGGCTCTGCCCATCGGCTGGGAGCGCACCAGCCGCAACGCCGACTGCCCCTGCGGCTCGGGCCGCAAGTTCAAGCACTGCCATGGTAGTTTGATCTAAGGCGCGCTGACGCGCGCGGCGCTACGCTCGCGACGCGGTCGCTCGCTGCTTGAGCGCCAAGGACTGAGTTGAGAGAGGCGGGTTCGCGAAAGCGGCCCGCCTTTTTCTTTGGCCGGTGACGCCGCCTGCCACGCAGGTTAGCGTGCGGCCATGAACTACAAGCCCCTGTTCTCGCGCGCGCTCGGCCTTGACCCGGAACGCCTGCATTTCGCCGCCCACAGCCACCACCTGTGGCCCGACGCCAGCTTCGACGGCCAGGTTCAGGCCTGGGCCGAGGCCAACCGCTTCGCCGACCGAAAATGGGACCTGGTGTTCGGCGACGTCATTCCCGAGGCTCAGGGCCATGTAGCCGGAGAGCTGGGCCTGCCCTCCCCCGACAGCCTGATCTTCGCGCCCAATACGCATGAAATCCTGCTGCGCATCGTCTCGGCGGTCGACAGGACGCCGGTGCGCATCCTGGCCACCGACGGCGAGTTCCACTCCTTCCGCCGCCAGTCGGAACGCTGGGAGGAGGCGGGACAGGCGGTCGTCACCCGCGTGCCCCTGGCGCCGTTCGAGACCTTCGCCGACCGCTTCGTCGCCGCGGCCAGGGCGGGCGGGCACGACCTGATCTTCGTCAGCCAGGTCTTCTTCCGCACCGGCGGCCTGTTCGAGCGGATCGGCGAGCTGGCGGAGCTGGCCGATCCGGCGGGACCGTGGGTGGTCGTGGACGGCTACCACGGCTTCATGGCGACGCCGACGGACCTGTCGGCCGTGGCGGATCGGGTCTTCTATCTGGCCGGCGGCTATAAATACGCCATGGCGGGCGAAGGCGCCTGCTTCCTGCACGCTCCGCCCGGCTTCGGTCCGCGCCCGGTCGTGACCGGCTGGTTCGCCGAGTTCGGCCATCTGGAAGGCCCGCCCGGCGGCGTCCAGTACCGCACCGACGGCGGCCGCTTCTGGGGGGCCACCTTCGACGCCAGCGCTCTTTACCGCTTCAACGCCGTGCGCCGGATGCTGGACCAGCACGGCCTGACCACGGCGATGATCGCCGACCACGCACGCGGCCTTCAGGCCCAATTTCAGACGGCGATCCAGGGCGGAGACGCCGGGGCGTTGAACAAGGCCGAGATCCTGAACCCGGTCGAGGGAGCGGCGCCGCGCGCCCGCTTCCTGGCGCTGCGTCACGCCGACGCCCCGCGCTGGAAGGCGGCCCTGCAGGAGATGAACGTCATCGCCGACGTGCGCGACGACGTGATCCGCTTCGGCTTCAGCCTGTATCAGAGCGAGGACGACGTGGCGCGGCTGATCCACGCCTGCGCCCGGCTGGACTAGGTTCTCAGAAGAACAGGCTGTCGGCGTCGCGCCGGGCCTCGGGTGGATCGGTGCGACGGGGCGAGGCCGGGCGAGCGGGCGAGGATCGGCCCGGAGATCGGAAGAGC
>DGIZ01000114.1 GCA_002386585.1 Brevundimonas sp. UBA4609
CCCCTGCCGCAGACCCGGCCCGCGCCGCCGCCGATGCAGTTCTCCGACGGGGCGCCCGATGCGCGCCTGATGCCGGGACTGGAGCTGGCCAGAGCGTTCCGCCGATCGCTGACCAGCGCCGAACTCAAGTCACTGCCCGGATACGGCGACCCGCGCGGCGCGCCGTCGCTGCGGACGGCGCTGGCCCGCTACCTGTCGGCCGAGCGCGGCCTGACGATCGGCGCCAACGACATCCTGGTCACGCGCGGCAGCCAGATGGCCCTGTTTCTGGCCGCCGCCGTCCTGAAACCCGGCGACGCCGTCGCCGTCGAAGATCCCGGCTATCCGCTGGCCTGGAAGGCGTTTCGCGCGGCGGGCGCGAGGGTGGTCGGCGCCCCGGTCGATGCTCACGGCCTGGATGTCGAACGTCTGGAGGCTCTGCTCGCCCGCGCCCCGGCCATCCGCGCCGTCTATGTCACGCCCCATCATCAGTTCCCCACCACGGTGACGCTGGGCGCCGGGCGGCGCCTGCGCCTGCTGGAACTGGCGCGTCGTCATGACCTGATCCTGATCGAGGACGACTACGACCATGAATACCGCTTCGAGGGCCGCCCGGTCCTGCCCCTGGCCGCCCGCGCCCTAAGCCAGGGGCAGAACGGGAACCGCATCATCCATATCGGCTCAGTGTCCAAGCTGCTCTCGCCCGTGGTCCGCATCGGCTATGCGACAGGCGCGCCGGACCTGATCCAGACCATGACCGCACGACGCGAGGCCATCGACCGTCAGGGCGACCTGCCGCTGGAACGGGCGCTGGCCCGGCTGATCGACGACGGCGACCTGGGCCGCCACGCCCGCAAGGCGCGCAAGATCTATGAGCAGCGCCGCGACCTGCTGTGCGCCGAGATCGCCGCCCGGCTGGACGACGCCGTCGCCTTCGACAAACCGGCGGGCGGGCTGGCCCTGTGGTTGCGCGTGAACCCGGACATCGACGCCGCCGCCTGGGCCGCCGAGGCTGAGCGATCCGGCTTGATCCTGACCCACGGCCGCCAGCTCCAGCTTGAACCCGGCCCAAAGGGGTGCGCCGCCGCCAACGCCTTCCGCATCGGCTTCGCCAGTCTGGACGAGACGGAACTGGTCCGCGCCGTCGACCGGCTGAAGGCGGCGCAACCGGCCTGATCGATCAATCCAAACTGGAACTTCTGGACCATCCGGCTTGTCGCCACCCTTGGACCTGATCGCGGCCGTCGCCGCATGGGTCTGAAAGGGTTCAAGATGATGCCGCCGTCCAGCCGCAAGACGACCTCGCCCCGGTCGCGCCGTCTCTTCGAGGGCGAGGACACGCCCGAGGGCGGCGCCACGCGGCGGACCGCCCTGATCCAGATCTTCGTCCTGCCGCTTTCGGTGGCGGTCGCCGCCGCCGTCATCGGCGTCGTCGCCGTCTGCTCGGGTTGACGCGGGGATCTCCGGAGGCCGCAACCGGCCAATGGCTTGCGTCATTCCAGGTCAGGGCGCATGAACCGGCCCTGACGAAGCCGCCCGAGAGGTCATCCGTGTCTGACGCCGACAAAGCCGCCGCCCTGTTGCCCGAAGGCCAGCCTGTCGGCCGCGTCATCGCCATGCCCGCCGACACCAATCCGGAAGGCGATATCTTCGGCGGCTGGCTGCTGGCGCAGATGGACCTGGCCGGGGCGACCCCGGCGTTCGAGCGCGCGGGCGGCCGCTGCGCCACCGTGGCCCTGGACGGCATGGTCTTCCACCAGCCGGTCTCGGTCGGCGACGAGGTCTCCACCTACGCCAAGATCATCCGCGTCGGCCGCACCTCGATCCGCGTTCACGTCGAGGCCTGGAAACGCGCGCGCGGCCAGGCCGAGGCCCAGTCGGTCCGCGTGACCGAGGGCGTCTTCACCTATGTGGCCATCGATCAGGACCGCAAGCCGCGCGAAGTGCCCCCGGCGTGACGCTGATCGGAAGTCCCAGCGCGACAGTCGGTAATTCTTGACGTTCGGGGGCGGCGGCCCTACCTCCCCCGCATGGCCATTCGTCGTATCCTGACTATCGATAACGCCGCCGATCTGGCGATCCTGAAGACTGTCGCCGCGCCTGTGGAAGGCGGCGTCACCGACGCCGTGCGCGCCCTGATGGATGACATGCTGGAGACGATGTACGACGCGCCGGGCATCGGTCTGGCCGCGCCGCAGATCGGCGCGCTGACCCGCGTGGTCGTCATGGACCTGGGCGACAAGCCGGTCGAGGGCGCCGCTGACGAGCCGCAGACCGAGGAAGAGGCGCTGGAGCGCCGCAACCCGCGCTTCTTCGTCAACCCCGAGATCCTGTGGTCGTCCGAGGAGATGTTCTCCTATGAGGAAGGCTGCCTGTCGGTGCCGACCTATTACGACTCGGTCGAGCGTCCGGCGCGCGTGCGGGTCCGCTACATGAACTATCAGGGCGAGACGATCGAGGAAGAGATCGAAGGCCTCTACGCCGTCTGCTTCCAGCACGAGTTGGACCATCTGAACGGCGTCCTGTTCATCGACCACCTGTCGCGCCTGCGCCGAGACCGCGCGGTCGCCAAGGTCAAGAAGCAAGCGAGGATGGCCGCCTGATGGCTCGCAAGACCCGCAACATTGATCCGAGAACCGTCAATAGAGGGGGCCGTCGCCGCCTGACCCGCAACGAGAAGGTCGGCGCGGCCAGTCTGGCGACCCTGCTGGCTGTCGCCGCCGTCGGCGTGGTGGCGGGTCTGGTCATCGACCGCCTGCTCGATTTCGACGACGCCCTGGACGCCGGCGGCGAGTGGGACGAGGGCGGCGGCGTCTATACCCGCTGGATGTAATCGGCCCCACGGTCTAAAGGCCTGCCCATGCGCCTAGCCTTCATGGGAACCCCCGACTTCGCCGTGCCGTCCCTGGCCGAGCTGATCGCCTCGGGGCACGAGATCGTCGCCGTCTATTCGCAACCGCCGCGCCCCAAGGGCCGGGGCCAGAAGCTGACGCCGTCGCCTGTCCACGCCTTCGCCGAGGCCATGGGCCTGCCGGTCTTCACGCCCGACAGCATGAAGGCCGCCGAGGCCATCGACATCTTCCAGAGCCTTGATCTCGACGCCGCCTGCGTCGTCGCCTACGGCCAGATTCTGAAACCGGAAGTGCTGGAGGCGCCGCGTCTGGGCTGCTTCAACCTGCACGGGTCGCTGCTGCCGCGCTGGCGCGGGGCCGCCCCGATCCAGCGCGCCATCATGGCCGGAGACCGTCAGACCGGCGTCCAGATCATGCGGATGAGCGAAGGCCTGGACGAAGGGGCCATCATCCTGTCCGAACTGATGGACATCCACGCCGACGACACCGCCGCCTCTCTGGGCGACCGTATGGCCCATGTCGGCGCCGCCCTGTGGCCCCGCGCCCTGGCCGCCATCGAACGCGGCGGCTTCACCGAGACGCAGCAGACGGGCGAGCCGACCTACGCCAAGAAGATCACGTCGGCCGAAGCCCGCATCGACTGGAGCCGCCCGGCCGCCGAGGTGGACGCCCACATCCGCGGCCTGTCGCCCTTCCCCGGCGCCTGGTTCGAGGTCGAGGCCGACGGCGAGCCGGTGCGCGTCAAGGCCCTGATGTCGGTCCTGGCTGAAGGCGAAGGCTCGGCAGGTCAGGTGCTGGACGACGGCCTGACCATCGCCTGCGGCGACGGCGCGGTGCGCCTGACTCGCGTGCAGCGTCCCGGCAAGGCGGCGCAATCGGCCGAGGAAATGCTGCGCGGCTTTGCGGTTCCTGTCGGAACCATTCTGAGTGGGCCGCGGTCAGAAGGCTCCGCCTTCTCGACCCGACGCGGCCTGTAGGGCGTCATGCCCCGATACAGATTCACCATCGAGTACGACGGCTCGGCCTACAACGGCTTTCAGGCCCAGGTCGGCCAGCCGACCGTGCAGGGCGCCATCGAGACGGCGATCACGGCCTTCAGCGGCCAGACCGTCCGCATCGCCGCCGCGGGGCGCACCGACACCGGCGTCCACGCCACGGGCCAGACCTGCCACGTTGATCTGGAGCGCGACTGGCCGGCGCAGACGGTGATGAACGCCCTGAACGCCCATCTGGTGAAGGAGGCCGTGGCGGTGCTGGACTGCACGCCGGTCAGCGACGACTGGCACGCCCGCTTCACCGCCAATGGGCGCAAATACCTGTATCGCATCCTGAACCGGCCCGGCCGTCCGGCGCTGGACCGGGGCCGTGTCTGGCACGTCAGGAAGCCCCTGGACGCCGAGGCCATGCACGCCGCCGCGCAACACCTGATCGGCCATCACGACTTCACCACCTTCCGCGACGCCGCCTGTCAGGCGGCCAGCCCGCTCAAGACGCTGGACGTCGCCCGCGTCTCCCGCGTCGGCGAAGAGGTGCATCTGGTGTTCGAGGCGCGCAGCTTCCTGCACCGTCAGGTGCGGTCCATGACGGGCAGCATCGTCGAAGTGGGCCTCAATCGCTGGAGCCCGGCCGATCTGGCCGATGCCTTGGCGGCCAGGGACCGCGCGCGATGCGGCCCGGTGGCGCCGTCAGACGGTCTCTATCTGACGGGCGTCACCTATGAGGCCGAGGCCTGACCCCCAGGCTTCAGCGCTTGAACAGGCCGCCCAGGGCGCCGCCGAGGCCGCCTGGCAGGTTGTTCAACAGACCGCCGAGCATGTCGTCCGCGCCCTCCGCCGAGCCGTTCGGCGTCAGGCGGTCAATGGCTTCCGGCAACAGTCCGGCCAGGGTCTCGCTGGCCTGTTCCGGCGAAACGCCCAGCTTCCGGGCGAAGTCGGCGATCGGGCCGGTGCCGATGACGGCGGCGATCTGCTCGGGGCTGATCGCGGCGTTGCCGCCCTTGCCGATCCACGAAGCGGCCACGTCGCCCAGACCGTTCTGGCCGAACTTTTCAGCCAGGCCCGCCACGCCGCCCTGCCCCTTGAGCAGGTCGGCCAGGCCGCCGGCGGCGTCGTCGCCGAGGCCGCCCAGAACATTATCCAGAAGTCCCATCTCAATTTCTCCGATTGCGCCGCCAGAATGACAGACTTCCTCTGCGGATTTGTGGCCGGAAGGTAAAAGACGGCGCCGCGATCACGACGACGCCTTCGACGTCAGCTCTTGGCGCGTTCCGAACCCGAGGTGACGGCTTGGCCAGCGGCGGACAGATCGCGGCCGATGCCCGAAACGGTGTTGCAGGCTGCGGTGGCCAGGGCGGCGGCGATGACGCCGAAAACAATGAACTTGCGCATGATGAAATCCCCGTGGTCGATTTGGCGCTTCAACGTGAAGCTTGGCCATAAGGTTGCATGGCCAATTCATCCTCCAATCTGCTAACGGCGAAACCATGACGCAAGCTTCCGGAACCGCCGCCCGCCGTTTGGTCGAAACCCTGGAGATGAACGGGGTCGACAAGGTCTTCTGCGTGCCGGGCGAGAGCTATCTGGCCGTGCTCGACGCCCTGGCCGACGTGCGCGATCGGATCGAGGTCGTCGTCTGCCGCCACGAGGCCGGCGCCGCCAACATGGCCGAGGCCTACGGCAAGCTGACGGGCCGTCCCGGCGTCTGCATGGTCACGCGCGGACCGGGCGCGACCCACGCCTCGATCGGCGTGCATACGGCGCATCAGGATTCCACGCCGATGATCCTGTTCGTCGGCCAGATCGCCCTGACCGACCGGGGCCGCGGCGCCTTCCAGGAGGTCGATTACCGCGAGGTCTTCGGCGGCCTGGCCAAATGGGCCACCGAGATCGAAAGCCCTGAACGCACCGTCGAAGTGGTCGAGCGCGCCTTCGCCACGGCCCAGCAGGGCCGCATGGGCCCGGTGGTCGTCGCCCTGCCCGAGAACATCCTGCACGAGGATGGCGGCCCCGCGCCGGTCCGCCCCGTCGTCCCGGCCAAGGCCGCCCTGGACCCGGCCTTCGTCGAACAGGTGCGCGAACGCCTGTCGCGCGCCGAACGCCCGATGCTGATCCTGGGCGGTTCGGGCTGGACCGATGAAGCGACCGACGCGATTTCCGACTGGGCAAAACGTCTGGGCCTGCCCCTCGCACTGTCCTTCCGCCGCAAGGATCTGATCCGTAACGACCACCCCGGCTATGCGGGCGACCTCGGCCTCGGACCGAACCCGAAGCTGGTGGCTCGGGTCAAGGACGCCGACCTGCTGTTGGTTATAGGCGCGCGCATGGGCGAGAACCCGACGCAGGGCTACACCCTGCTGGACCGGACGAAGACGGCGCAGACCCTGATCCACATCCATCCGGGGCCGGAAGAGCTGGGCCGCGTCTGGGCGCCCGCCCTGTCGGCGGCGGCGGACAACGCGCTGGCGGCGCTGGCCCTGTCAGCCATTGAGCCAGGCCGGACATGGAGCGAACAGGGCGTAGCGGCCCATGCCGACTTCCTGACCTTCTCCTCGCCCATTGAGGTGAACAGTGCGGTCAATATGAGCGAAGTCATCGCCCATCTGGCTAAAGCCCTGCCAGAGGACGCCATCATCACCAACGGCGCGGGCAATTTCGCCGCCTGGCTGCACCGCTTCCATCGCCATCAGGCCCGTCGCACCCAGTTGGCCCCGACCTCGGGCGCCATGGGCTACGGCTATCCGGCCGCGCTCGGCGCCAAGGCGACCCAGCCCTCGCGCGAGGTCGTCTGCATCGCCGGCGACGGCGACTTCATGATGAGCGCCAATGAGATGGCCACCGCCGCCCAGTACCGCCTCGGCGTCATTGTCGTGGTCGTGGACAACGGCACCTTCGGCACCATCCGCATGCACCAGGAGCGGGAATATCCGACCCGCGTCATCGCCACCGACCTGAAGAACCCCGATTTCGTGAAGTACGCCGAAGCCTTCGGCGCCTTCGCCGTGCGCTGCGAGACGACCAGCGACTTCCCGGCGGCCCTGACGGCGGCACGCGAGGCGGCGGCGAGCGGCCGCCCCGCCCTGGTCCACCTGATCACCGACGCCGAACAGATCGCGCCGAGCCGCACGATCACCGACCTGCGCCGCGCCTGACGCAGAACCTTAGCCGTCGCAGCTTGCCTGCGACGGCGCTTCGGGGAACAGTGCCGCCCTTATTGTACCGAGGGGGTCTTTCTCATGCGTCGTCTTCTGATTTCATCCGCCGCCGTGCTGGCGCTCTGCGCCGCCGCGCCCGCCGCCATGGCCGAGGGGGCCGCGCCGGCCGCCGCGACCATCCAGGCCCAGAGCGAGGACGCCCGGCTCAACGCCTTCTTCGAACAGGCCTTCGAGGCGCGCGTGGCGCTGAGCCCCCAGCGCATGACCTCGCTGGGCCGCAAGACCGACTATGACAAGCTGGACGACGTCTCCGACGCCGCCGCCGAGCGCTCGCTGGCCCTGCAGGAAGCCCAGTTGGCCCAGATGAAGGCCCAGTTCGATCCGACCAAGCTGAGCGAGCAGAGCCGCCTGTCCTGGCGCCTGTTCGAGCACGGCGTGCAGCAGGCCCGCCTGTCGAACCAGTGGCGCGACTGGGGCTTCCAGTTCGCCGCCAACGGCAACCCGACGACCAGCCTGCCGGTCTTCCTGATCAACAATCACCGCATCGGCAGCGTCTCGGACGCCGAGGCCTATGTCGCCCGCCTGAACGCCGCCGAGCGCTATATGGGCCAGGTGGCCGACACCCTGACGGCGCGCGCCGACAAGGGCGTGGTCTCGCCGCGCTTCGTCTTCGAGCCCTCGATCGACAACACCCGCGCGGTGATCGCCGGAGCGCCGTTCGACGGCGGCGCCGACAACCCGGTCTGGGCCGACTTCCAGAAGAAGATCGCCGCCCTCGACGCCGATCAGGCGACCAAGGATCGCCTGCGGGCCTCGGCCCGCGAAGCCCTGACCGGCCCCTATAAGCGCGGCTTCGATACGGTTCTGGCGGCGCTCGGCCAGGTGCAGACCCAGGCCGACAGCGACGCGGGCGTGTGGCGCCTGCCGCAGGGCGAGGCCTATTACAACGCGCGCCTGCAGCTCTCGACCACCACCGACCTGACCGCCGACCAGATCCACCAGATCGGCCTGGACGAGGTCGCCCGCATCCAGCGCGACATGGAGACGATCAAGGCCCAGGTCGGCTTCACCGGCTCCCTGCAGGACTTCTTCGCCTTCCTGAAGACCGATCCGCAGTTCCAGTATCCGAATACGCCCGAGGGCAAGGAAGCCTATCTGACCGACGCCCGCGCCTTCGTGGCCCAGGTCATGGCCGTGGCGCCGCTGTGGTTCTCCAACCTGCCCAAGGCGCCGCTGGAGGTCCGCGCGGTCGAGCCGTTCCGTGAGGCGACGGCCTCCATCGCCTTCTACAACTCGCCCGCGCCCGACGGCTCGCGCCCCGGCATCTACTACGTCAACCTGTCGGACATGACCCAGGTGCTGAAGCCCCAGATCGAGGGCATCAGCTATCACGAGGGCGCGCCGGGCCACCACTTCCAGATCGCCTATGCGCAGGAGATGGAGCACCTGCCCAGCTTCCGCCGCTTCGGCGGCTACGGCGCCTATTCCGAAGGCTGGGGCCTGTACGCCGAGCGCCTGGGCAAGGAGATGGGCTTCTATCAGGACCCCTATTCCGACTTCGGCCGCCTCTCGACCGAGCTGTGGCGCGCGGTGCGTCTGGTGACCGACACCGGCCTGCACGCCAAGCGCTGGAGCCGCGAGCAGGCGATGGACTACTTCCGCCACAACTCCCTGCTGTCCGAGCGCGACATCCAGAAGGAGGTCGAGCGCTACATCACCAACCCCGGCCAGGCGACCAGCTACAAGATCGGCGAGCTGAAGATCGAGGAACTGCGCGCCAAGGCCGAGACGGCCCTGGGCGACCGCTTCGACATCAAGGACTTCCACACCGTGGTCCTGGGTTCGGGCGCCGTGCCGCTGGACGTGCTGGGCGACCTGGTCGACGCTTGGATCGCCAAGGGCGGCGGCCACCCGGCCGCCTGAGGCTCGCGTTTGCGACAGTAGAGCGGTAAAGGGCCGCCATGCCCTTTACCGCCACCGTCCTGACCATGTTCCCCGAGGCCTTTCCCGGACCGCTGGGGGTGTCGCTGATCGGCACCGCCTGGCGCGAGAAGGGACTGTGGGACCTGCAGACGCTGGACATTCGCGCGTTTTCCGAAGATAAGCGCGGCTTCCTGGACGATACCCCTGCGGGTGGCGGTCCCGGTCAGGTGCTGAAAGCGGACGTGGTGGCCAGGGCTCTCGATAGCCTGGAAGGCCCGCCTAGGCCGCTTTTGTACATGAGCGCACGCGGTCGACCCCTGACGCAGGCGCGAGTGACGGAATGGGCCAAGGCCGACGGCATCGTCGTCCTGTGCGGCCGTTTCGAGGGGGTGGACCAGCGGGTGCTCGACGCCCGGGGGTTCGAGGAGGTCTCCGTCGGGGACGCGGTGCTCGCCGGCGGCGAGGCGGCGGCCATGGTGGCGATCGAGGCGTGCGTCCGGTTGGTTCCGGGGGTTCTGGGTGCGGCGGAAAGCCTGTCCACCGAGAGCTTCGAGGACGACCTGCTTGAACACCCGCAGTACACGCGACCGCGGACGTTCGAGGGCCACGACATCCCGGAAGTCCTGTTGTCAGGCGATCACAAGAAGATCGCCAAATGGCGTCAGGAACAAAGGGAAAGAACGACGCGGGAGCGGCGCCCGGATCTCTGGGAGCGGCATCTCGCCAACTTACAGGTAAAGAGCAAACAAGCTCCGGAGAAATGACATGAACATCGTCCAGCAACTCGCTGCCGAAGAAAAAGCCCGCCTGCTCGAAGGCAAGACCATCCCCGACTTCCAGCCCGGCGACACCCTGCGTGTCCACGTGCGCATCAAGGAAGGCGAGCGCGAACGCATCCAGGCGTTCGAAGGCGTCTGCATCGCCCGTGATGGCGGCGGCGTGAACGAGACCTTCACGGTCCGCAAGATTTCGTTCGGTGAAGGCGTGGAGCGTCGCTTCCCGATCCTGTCGCCGAACGTCGACTCCATCGAAGTGAAGCGTCGCGGCGTCGTCCGTCGCGCCAAGCTGTACTACCTGCGCGACCGTCGCGGCAAGTCGGCTCGGATCGCCGAGCGCCAGACGGCCCGCAAGGTCGCCGTCCCGGCCACCGGCACGACCGAGAAGGCCGGCGACGAGGCCTGATTTCAGGCTTCGGCCTCGCGCTGAAGATCAAAAGCCCCGGTGGAAACGCCGGGGCTTTTTATTGTTCGCGAACGCCCCTCGCCCGTCGGGAGGAAGGCGCGACTATTTCGGATACAGCGGATCATCCGCCTCGCGCCGGGCGTCGAGACCGCGCTTCAGCGCGCTCGTCTGATCGCGCCCCGCCCGAACCTCCCCGTAAGCGCGGCGAATGCTCTCCTTGGTCGTGGCCGACAGGGCGTCGTCCGCCAGCGCCCGCTCGAACCGCGCCTTCAACTGCTCCTCTCCGTTTTCGATCGTGTCGATCATGGAGACCTCGCTGCGCAGCAAGGCGTGGCTGACGTCCCTGAAGGCGCGCTGCGCCTTGGCCAGGATGGAGCGATCTTCCTCCGGCGCCCCGCCGCGTTCGCGCACCGCCGCCTTGAACGCTTCGGCCAGACGCCGCCGTTCGCCCGCCCGCGCCTCGAACCAGGCGCGATAGGCGTCGTCGGCCGCCTCCAGAGCGGCTTGGTGATAGCCGTCGGCGCTGTCGACCAGCCCCTCGACCAAGCCGTTGAGGATCTTGATGTCGTGGCTGTTGCCGGCCATCGGAAACCTCCGTTGCTGTCCCAGAGGAAAACCCCTGCCAGCGGCGAAGGTTGCGCCTTGCGCCCCGCCCTAAAGCTTGGTGCGCAGGGACCAGAGCTCGGGGAAGCAGCGGCGCTTCAGCGTCTCGACCAGATAGCCCACGCCGTCGGTGCCGCCCGTGCCCTGACGCCGGCCGATGATGCGCTCGACCGTCACCACATGCTTGTGCCGCCAGGTCAGCAGGGCGTCGTCCAGATCGACCAGCTTCTCGGCCAGCTGATACAGGGGCCACCAGCGCTCGGTGTCGCGATAGACCTCGAGCCAGGCGGCCTCGACGCCTTCATTCGCCTCATAGGACTGGCTGACGTCGCGGTTCAGCACCGCGTCGGGCACCGGCAGGCCCGCCTTGGCCAGTTGGCGCAGGGCGTCGTCATAGAGGCTGGGCGATTCCAGCGCCGCCTGCAGCGCCGCGTGGGCGGCCGGACGCTCGGCGTGGAAGCGCAGGAAGCGGGAGTCCTTCAGGCCCAGCATGGTCTCGAGGCGACGGAACTGATCGCTCTGGAAGCCCGAACTGGCGCCCAGATCGCCGCGGAACTTCAGGTAGTCGGCGGGCGTCATCGTGGCCAGGATGTCCCAGCTCTGGGTCATCACCGCCTGGATGCGGCTGACCCGCGCCAGGCTCTTGTAGGCGGGCACCAGATCGCCAGCCCGCACCAGCGTCTGCGCCAGCGCCACCTCGTGCAGGATCTGCTTGAGCCACAGTTCCTTGGTCTGGTGGATGATGACGAACAGCATCTCGTCATGCTGGTCGGAGCGCGGCTTCTGGGCGGACAGGATGTCGTCGAGGGCCAGATAGCCGGCGTAGGTCACGCCCTGCGGCTCATGCTTGGCCGTTTCAATTGCGTGTCCGCGAATGTCGTTTGCGTCGGTCATACGCCAGCTATCGCCCGATCAGCCGGGCGGGGCCAGACCCTTTTTGACTTGAGAAACTAGTTGGCGGCGCGGTCTTCGGAGACGGCGTTGGCGGCCATCTGGCGACCGTTGGCGAAGGCGTCGCGGGCGTTGCTGTAGATGAAGCCGTAGGTCGGATAGACGGTGGTGCCCAGATCGTTGATCGGGTTGTACCAGACCTTCACCCGGCTCCAGTCGCCAGAGGACGAGACGTCGACGACGGTGACGTTCTCCTCCACCTTGCCGCGGCTGCCGCCCCAGTTGGCGTGGGTGACGCGGATCACGCGGTCGGTCAGGACATCGGAGACGACGGCGACGTGGCCGGCGCTCATGCGGCCGTGGGGCTGGAACACCAGCACCGAGCCGGTCTCAGGCGCGTCGCCGGTGCGGAACTTGCTGACGGCCTGACGCCACCAGGTCCAGGCGTCGCCGAAGATCTGAATGCCCGAGAACATGCGCGCGAAGGTCACGCACTGCCAGTAGGGGTCGCCGGCCTGGGCCGGGGTGGTGCTGAAGGCGAAGAATCCCAGGGTCGCCGCAAGGGCGGCGGCTGTGAGCCGTTTCATCATCTGGCGTGCTCCCGACTGAACGCGGACAAGCCTTAGACGATAGGGTCAGAATGTTGAAGAACTGTTTCCGACTGTTTCTCCGACTGATCCACAGATGATCGCCGCCTGTTCGCCCACCCGCGCAGGAACGTACGGGCCGGACGCTCGATCAGTTGATGAACAATCGCGGCCGCGACAATCAAGCCCGCGATGATCGTCAGCCACAATACGAGAGGAAGCTGCTTGTCTTCCGCCCCGGTCAGGCGCGCCGCGACATTAACCGCCAGGATCTGCCACGGGGCGCACAGCATATAGACCGCATAGCTGATCTCGCCGAGATAGACTGCGGGCGCGGAGCCCAGCACGCCCGCCTTGTTCGCCGGAATGCTGGCCAAGGCCAGGATCAGCAGCCCCCCGGACAGGACGGTGATCCCGTCCCAGCTCATCAGCGAGGCGCTGAGCGCCGTCACGACCGCCGCCGCCAGGGCCAGCAGGCCCGCGCGCGGCAGGGGCGCACGCCGGTAAGCCAGGTAGAGGGCGCAGCCGTAAGCGAAGCAGGGCACGATCCGCAGCGCCCCCCACTTGAACGTCGCCTCCGTCAGGCGATAGCCCGCGACGCGTTCGAAGCCGACGTAGAGGGCGACCAGCAGCAGGGCCGCCGCGCCCGTCGCCAGCCAGGGCCGGTTCCGCAGCTTCCACGCTGCGGCGGCGAAGAGCGGGAAGGTCAGATAGGCGAACCATTCTGCCGAGATCGACCAGGACGGGTGGTTCCAGCCCGCCTCGCCCGCGAAACCCCAGGCATGAATCATCAGCAGATTGGGCAGCAGGGTCTTCCAGCTGAGGATGCCGGAATCGATCGCCATACCCGCCGCCGTCGCCGCCAGCCCCAGGGCCATGACGCCGAACAGGGTGAACAGGTGCAGCGGATAGACCCGCGCGATGCGCGCCCACAGGAAGCCCTTGTAGCCGAAGCGCTTCTCGCCGAACGCCTGGAGATAGACGTGACTGAGGATGAAGCCCGACAGGACGAAGAACAGCTCGACCCCCAGGTAACCCTTAGCGGCCAGGGCGGGCATGCCGCCGACCGCCAGGTTGGGCCACATCAGATAGACCACGACCCACAGGGCCGCGAGGAACCTGAGCGAGGTCAGGGGACGGATGTCGATCGGCGTCGCTACGGGCGTCATGGGACCATCCTGGCCTGTGAACCGACCGGGGACAGCCCGGCCGCGCAACAGCGCTCAATGCAAGCCGGGCGCCAGCTTCGCCTTACTCTACGCGACCGCTCTCCCCGGCCCTCTCGATCGCCGCCGTGGCTGCGGCGCAGCCGGTCAGGGTCTCGTCGCCGATCTCGACCTTGGCGGTCAGGGGATAGGTGCGGTCGCTCATGCCGTCCGAGCAGTCCGTCGCCGTCAGGGTGACGGCCAGATCCGCGCCCGCCTCGGTCTTGGTCGTCCAGGTCGCGACCGTGCCCTGCAGGGCCGGGCCGGGGTTGGCGGCCTTCTGCTCGGGCCGGTCGACGCCGGAATAGGTCAGGCCCTGCGGCGTGATCTCCACGGCCCAGAAGGGCTCGGTTCCAAGCACCCTTAGCGGCTGATCCAGATCGACGCCGGCCAGGGCGCGCGGCTCGGCCTTGGCGGGCTCCGCCGCCTTTTCAGCAGGTGGCGTGCAGGCGGCCAGGGCCAGAGAAACGGCGAGAGAAACGGCGGCGACGGAGAAGAGGGCGACGCGCATGGCGGTCCTTTCAGAAGGTTTCCGGCCAAAGTCCGGGTTTGCCTTCACCCCGTCAAGACAGGCGCCAAAGCGGCTAGCCTGGGTTAGTGTGTCCTCATGCCGATTCGCCCCGCCTCCGACGCTGACCTGACGGCCTGCGAGTTCTTCGCGGGCGGCGGCCTGGCGGGCCTGGGACTGAGCCTGGACGGTGCAGGCTTCCGCACCGTTCTGGCCAATGACATCGACGCGGCCAAGGCCCGCGCCTTCCGCGCCAACCATCCCGATACGCCGCTGATCCACGACGACGTCTGGACCGTGACGCCGGATCAGATTCCCGGCGCGCCCGACCTGTGCTGGGCCTCATCGCCATGCCAGGACGTCAGCCTGGCGGGCGCGCGGGGCGGTCTGAAGGCGCAACGCTCGGGCGCCTTCTGGGGCTTCTGGAAGCTGATGCAGGGGCTGGACGCCGAGGACCGCGCGCCGCGCATCATCGTGCTGGAGAACGTCGTCGGCCTGCTGACCTCGGGCGAGGGGCAGGACTTCGCCGCCGTCTGCGGGGCCATGGCCGAGGCGGGCTATACGGTGGGCGCCCTGGAGATCGACGCCGGACTGTGGCTGCCGCAGTCGCGCCCGCGCCTGTTCATCGTCGCCATGCGCGGCGTCGAGGGGCCGCGCCTGCCCGCCCCGACCCAGCCCTTCCACTCCTCGCGCCTGATCGCCGCCTGGGAGCGCCTGCCGGAGCCGGTTAAGACGAATTGGGCCTGGTGGCGGCTGGCCGTTCCGCCGCGCCGCAACCTCGACCTGGCGACCGTGCTGGAAAGCGACGCGCCCTGCTTCGCCCCGGCGGAGACACAAGCCTTGCTGGCCATGCTGTCGCCGCTGCACCGCGCCCGACTGGAGGCGATCCAGGCTTCAGGCGAGCGGCGTGTGGGCGCGGCCTTCCGCCGGGTGCGGGTCAAGAACGGCGAGAAGCTGCAGCGGCTGGAGATGCGCTTCGACGGACTGGCGGGTTGCCTGCGCACGCCGTCCGGCGGGTCGTCGCGCCAGTATGTCGTGATCGTCGAGGGCGAACGCATCGCCATGCGTCGCCTGACCGGACGCGAGGCCGCGCGGCTGATGGGCGTGAGCGACGCCTATCGCCTGCCGGCCAGCGAAAGCGCGTCGCTGAAGCTGATGGGCGACGCTGTGGCCGTGCCGGTGGTGGAGGCCCTGACGCGCGGCCTGTTCCTTCCCGCCCTGACCGGACGCCGGGCCGAAGCCGCCGCCTGAAACCTCAATAATAGAGCTCGTCGTCCTTGCGGTCCTCGGCGCTTTCGATGCCGGGATCGAGGTGGTTGTCCACCCGATCGTCCCAGCCCTCGCGATCAGACCGGAAGGCCAGGGCCATCAGCCCCCAGGCCAGGCCGACCGTGCCGAGCACGCCCAGCCCCATGGCGATCCAGCCATGCAGGCTCATCTCGCCCCCGCCGATCAGACGCCAATAGGCCGCCAGCCCCAAGGTGCTGACGGCCGATATGGCGACGGCGAGAACCAGCGACCGCAGAAGCCGGACCAGTCGCCCGCCCCTGGAGGTCTTCGTCATGGCTCAGCTCAGCGCTGGACCCACTGGCCCTGGGCGTTCTTGTACCACTGGCCCGAGCTGATGCGCGGTAGCAGCTGGGTCTCGAACATC
>DGIZ01000231.1 GCA_002386585.1 Brevundimonas sp. UBA4609
CGAGGCCTATCCCGGCGTCATCCGCTATGAGGTCGACGCCACCGACGTCGAGAAGAAGATCGTCCGCGTGCGCCAGACCATCCCGGTCACGCCCGGCCCTCTGGTCCTGCTCTATCCGAAATTCCTGCCCGGCAATCATGCGGCGACCGGCCCGATCCAGTTGCTCTCCGGCGTCACCGTCCAAGGCGGCGGACAGCGCATCGACTGGCTGCGCGACACCATCGATCCCTACGCCTTCCACATCGACGTGCCGCAGGGCGTCAGCGAGATCACCGTCGACTTCCAGTGGCTGACCCAGCCGGACAACTCGACCTGGCGCGTCGTCATGACCCCCGAAATGGTCAATCTGCAGTGGGAGAAGGCCCTGCTCTATCCGGCGGGCTATCGCTCGACAGGCATCACCTTCGCCCCGTCGATCCGCCTGCCGCAGGGCTGGAAATACGGCGTCGCCCTCGACACCGAAAGCTTCGTCGACGGCCTGGCGACCTTTGCACCGACCGACCTCTACACCCTGATCGACAGCCCCCTGTTCGGCGGCGCCCACTTCCAGCGCATCGCCATCGACCCGCGCCGGGGGAACGGCGAAGGCGCCGTCCACCTGAACATCGTCGCCGATACGGCCAAGGATCTCGCCCCCACGGCCGAGCAACTGGGCTGGTTCGAAAACTTGGTCACGCAGACCGACCGTCTGTTCGGCGCCCGCCCCTATGACCGCTACGACTTCCTGCTGGCGGCGACGGCCAAGCTGGGCGGCATCGGGCTGGAGCATCACCGCTCGTCAGAAAACTCGGTCCCGGCCGATTTCTTCACCAACTGGGGCAAGAGCCTGGGCGCCGTCGGCCTTCTGCCGCACGAGTTCACCCACGCCTGGAACGGCAAGCGCCAGCGCCCCGCCGACGAACTGACGGCCAACCACAATATCCCGACCCAGAACACTCTTCTGTGGGTCTATGAGGGCCAGACGGAATACTGGGGCGACGTGCTGACGGCGCGCTCGGGGCTGGCCTCCAAGGCCGACATCCTGACCAGCTTCGCCGAGGTCGCGGCCTTCTACGACAACCAGCCGGGCCGCGAATGGCGTCCGCTGCAGGATACGAACAACCACAACCTGCTCGGCTATCGCACCTCGAACCCCTATTCCTCGTGGATGCGCGGCACCGGCGACTACTACCGAGAGGCCCTGCTGATCTGGCTGGACGCCGACACCCTGATCCGCGAGGCGACCGACGGGAAGAAGTCGCTGGACGACTTCGCCAGGGGCTTCTTCGGCGGCGACGACGGCTCCTGGGCCCCGCGCGGCTATGTGTTCGAGGACCTAGTCGCCGGCCTGAACGCCGTCCATCCGCACGACTGGGCGACGTTCCTGCGCACGCGCCTCGACGCCAACGGGCCGGACGCCAAGGCCCCGCTGGACGGTCTGGCGCGCGGCGGCTATCGCCTGACCTACACCGACAGCCTGACCGCCGAGGAGAAGCGCATCCAGTCGGGCTGGGCCAACGACTTCCAGTATTCCCTGGGCTTCACCCTGTCCGCCTCGAACAAGCTGACGGGCATCCGGTGGGGCGGCCGCGCCTTCGAAGCCGACATCGGACCGGGCTGGGAGCTGGTCGCCGTCAACGACGTCGCCGCCTCGGCCGAAAAACTGCGCGACGCCGTCACGGCCGCCAAGGGAGCCGACGCGCCGATCCGCCTGCTGCTCAAGAACGCAGACCGCTATCGCACCGTCGATTTCGACTATCATGACGGGCTGCGCTACCCGCGGCTTGAGCGGATTCCCGGCACGCCGGATCGGCTGGGCGACATCCTCAGTCCACGCCGCCGCTAGGGGGCTCAAGGACGGCCCTCGCACATCACGGCTTGGCGCAACAGGCCGGTGCGGTTTAACCTGTTCCGGACGGGCGCCGCTTCGGACCGCCCACATGAGAACTCGGCCCATGCCGGAGACCCCTGGCGCGCCCGGACGGCGCGACACGCGGTCCCTGCCTCGAAGGCCCCGCAACAGCGGGCCTTTCGATCGAGAAGCGCCCCTCTACGGCGCGCTCGACCTGGGGACCAATAATTGCCGCCTGCTGATCGCGCGCCCGTCGCGTGACGGCTTCCGCGTGGTGGATTCCTTCAGCCGCATCGTGCGCCTGGGCGAGAGCCTGTCGCGCACCGGTCGTCTGGACGATCGGGCGATGGACCGGGCCTACGACGCCCTGGCCCTGTGCGCCGAACGCCTGGTGCGCAAGGGCGTCGACCCCAAGCGCCTGACCGCCGTCGCCACTCAGGCCTGCCGCATGGCCGAGAACGGCCCCGCCTTCGTCGAGCGTGTGCGACACGGCACCGGCCTGCGGCTCAGGATCATCGATCCGGCCGAAGAGGCCGCCCTGTCGGTGGCGGGCTGCCTCAACCTGTTCGACCCCCGCGCCGAGGCGGTGCTGGTGATCGACGTGGGCGGCGGCTCGACCGAACTGTCCTGGCTGATGAAGGGGCCGCGCGGCTTCGAGACCGCAGCCTGGATGTCGGCGCCGCTGGGCGTGGTCAGCCTGGCCGAACGCCACCCCGAACCCGAAGGCAGCCCGCCCGAATGGTACGAGGCCATGGTCGCCGACTTCGGCGCCGCCATCGCTGCGGGCGGCCCCGAAGGCCCCGACTTCCTGACGCGCGTCGGCGCCGGGCGCGGTCATATGGTCGGCACCTCAGGCGCCATCACCAGCCTGGCCGGGATCCACCTGGGTCTGAGGCGGTATCAGCGCGATCTGGTCGACGGTCTGTGGATGACGCGCGGCGACTGCGAAAAGGCCGCCGACCGCCTGATCGCCCTCGGTCCCGCCGGACGCGCGGCGGAAAGCTGCATCGGACCGGACCGCGCTGATCTGGTTCTGGCCGGCGCGGCGATTCTGGAAGCCGTACAGCGCGCCTGGCCGTGCGAACGGGTGCGCGTGGCCGACCGGGGCCTGCGCGAAGGCCTGTTGTTGCAAAAGATGCGCGAAGACCGTCAGCCGAAGCCGCGCCGACGGCGCCGACGCAAGCGCGCCGGAGGGAGCGGCGGAAACTCTGGCGGCGACCAGTAATCGCCCTTCTCCCCTTGCGGGAGAAGGTGGCCCGTAGGGCCGGATGAGGGGTCTCGCCACGCCTTATGCTGACGATGGGTTGAGCGTCCAACAACCCCTCATCCGTCAGGCTGACGCCTGCCACCTTCTCCCACAAGGGGAGAAGGACTCTGAAGCGACTAATTCACCTCGACCGGCAGTTCGATGTCGCACGCCGAGAAGTCGGCTCCCCGCGCCGCCCGCGTGTCTTCGACCAGGGCGCGGAACGGCGCGCTGCTCGTGCTCAAGACACGCACCGTCGGGCGCTCGCCCTCGGGCAGGTCGCCCGCCACGCGCACGCGCGTCATGCGATCCGGATCGGTGACGATGCCATCCGGATTGGGACTGAACTTGAGGGCGCGCACGACGTCGAGGCCGGACACCACCCGCCCCCAGACGGTGTAGCGCTTGTCCAGCGCCGGATAGGGATGGCGCATCAGGAAGAACTGGCTGTTGGCGCTGTCGGGCGCGTCATCGCGCGCCATGCCCGCGACGCCGGGGCAATACAGACCCCAGGCGTGAACCTTGCGGTCAGGCGTCGTCGCCATCACGGCGTCCGGCTGGGTCTGGACCGGCAAGGACTGGACGAAGCCGATCAGGGCGCCCGCCGGGGCGGCCACGGCGACGAAGGGCGTCTGCGCGTCGCGGCGGAAGGTGAACTCGGCCTTCAGATCGGGATGCCAGCTCTGGCCCTCTCCCGTGCCGAGCGGATCGCCCGTTTGGGCCATGAAGCCGTCGATGACACGGTGCCAGGGCAGGCCGTCATAGAAGCCCGCCTTGGCCAGCAGGCGAATGCGGGCCACGTGGCCGGGCGCCGCCTCGGGGGTCATCTCGACCACGATGCGGCCCTTGTTGGTGTCGATGACCAGAAGATTGTCGGGCGCCGCCGTGCGCCAGTCGTCAGCGGCGATCGCTGGAGCCGCCTCACTGGGCGACGGCGTCGTGTCCTGAGCCGAAGCCGGCGTCACGCTTGCCAGAAGCGCAGCCGCCAGGGCCGCGCCGGTGATCCGAAATCCCTGCCTCATGCCTCGCCCCTCCCCGGCGCGACGCGCGACGCTCAGCCGCCTTGCACGGGCGGCTGGACGTCGCAGATGTTGAAGGATGCGCCCTTCTCAGCCCTCGCCGCCTCGACGGCGGCGTTGAACGGCGCCGAACCGGGCACGGCCACGCGGATCGTCGGGCGCTCGGCCTCCGGCATGGCCGAGGCCAGACGCGCCCGCGTCATGACGTCGGCGTCGGGGCCCACGGCGCCGTCCTGGGCCTCGTCGCCCGCCTTCAGCGCACGCACGACATCCAGGCCCTGCACCACCCGGCCGAACACCGTGTAGCCGCCGTTCAGATTGTCGTTCTGGCCCGTCATCAGGAAGAACTGGCTGTTGGCGCTGTCAGGCGAACCGGCGCGCGCCATGCCCGCCACGCCGGGGCAGAACAGCCCTTGCGCCGAAGTCTTGAAGTCGGCCGTGACGAACATCTGGGCGTCAGGCTGGGTCACGATGGGGATGGAGCCCATGACGCCCCGCAGGCCCGCGCCGCTGTTCTCGACCGGAGCGAAGCCGCTGTCGCGGCCGCGCCGGAAGGTGAACTCGCCCTTCAGGTCCGGCAGTTCGCTGCCTCCGGCCCCGGTGCCCTGGGGATCGCCGGTCTGAGCCATGAAGTTCGGGATGACCCGGTGGAATTTCAGCCCGTCATAGAACCCCTGGTTGGTCAGGGTGCGGATGCGCTCGATGTGGTTCGGCGCCACGCGCGGCTCCAACTCCACCAGCACGCGGCCCTTGGCCGTGTCGATCACCCACAGATTTTCGGGCGATACGGTGCGCCAGTCGCCAGACTGGGCGCCCGACTGGGCCATCGCTCCACCGGCCAGCAGCGCGGTCGCCGCCGCCAGCGTCATCACAGACTTGATCTTCAAACCCGACCTCAACCCTTCTTGACCTTGGCCAACACGCTCGCAGCGACCGCCGGGCTGACGAAGCTGTCGATCCGGCCGTCCAGCCGGGCGATTTCCTTCACCAGTCGCGAGGCGATGGCCTGATGCCGCGGATCGGCCATCAGAAACACCGTCTCTATGTCGCTGTTGAGGCGCTGATTCATCGCCGTCATCTGGAACTCATACTCGAAATCGGCGACGGCGCGCAGGCCGCGCACGATGACGCTGGCGTCCAGTTCCTCGGCGAAGTGCATCAGAAGGCTGGAAAACGGCCGCACCTCGATGTCCGCGTTGAACCGCGCGACCTCGGCCTTGATCATCTCGACCCGCTCGGCGGTGGAGAAGAGCGGGCCCTTGTCGTCGTTCTGGGCCACGCCGATGACCAGGCGGTCCACCAGCTTGACCGCCCGCCCGATGATATCGAGATGGCCGTTGGTCACCGGATCGAAGGTGCCCGGATAAAGTCCGATACGCATGGCCAGCGGTCTCCCCATCGTTTGGGTCCGTTTAGCAGGTGCGAAATGAACGGCCTAGATTTTCTGACGCGGCTGTGATCGCCAATGCTCGCCGATACGCTGAATTACGCTCGGCGAACCGGGGAAGTCATAGGCGTCGACGGCCGCGATTTCCGCAGCCGGCGTGGCGCTGTTGCACAAAAAGGCGGCGTCGAAGCGAGACAGGTCAGACAGGCGCACGACCTCGGTCCGCTGCGGCGATCCGGCGCGGTCCAGCGCCTCCCGGATCAGAGCCTGGGCCACGCCGTCCAGCATGGACGCATCCGGCCAGACCACCGCATCCCCCTCGATGAAGCCGATATTCCACAGCGAGCCTTCGGAAATCCGGCCCGCTTCGTCCGTGAACAGGGCGTCGTCGTAACCCGCCAGCCGCGCCCGGCGCCGCGCGCGCAACAGGCCCATCGTGGCGACGTGCTTCAGATGCGGCGCCTCGCGGGCATAGGTCTGGCTTTGCAGGCGCACACCGCCCGGCAGGGGCGATGGCGGCGCCGAGACGCTGATCATCGCCTGCGGCGCGCCGATCCAGTCCGGTTGGCGCAGGGACAGTTCGCTGGAGAACAGGCTGATGCGCAGCCAGGCCTCGGTCCGTCCGGCCAGAGCCGTCCGCATCTGATCGCGCAGGCGATCTTCCGCCACAGCCTCGCCGAACAGTTCGATCGCCGAACGGTTCAGACGCTCCAGATGCAGGTCCAGCCCGCGCACCCCGCCGCCTTCCACGCGGAAGGAGGTCAGGGCGCCGTAGTTGAACAGGGCCTGACGGCCCAGATCCTCAAGGCCGGCGGGACGGCCGTCGATCCAGAGTTCAGGAGCGACGGCCATGCAGGATCAGCTCTCGCCGCCCTCGACCGCCGGGGCGTCGCCCGCCTCGCCGTCTTCATCGTCGCCGCCGGAATCGGCCAGACGCTCGACCGAAACGACCTTCTCGTCCTTGCCGGTGCGGAAGATGGTCACGCCCTGGCTGGAGCGGCCGACGATGCGGACCTGGCTGACCGGGGTGCGGATCATCTGGCCGCCGTCCGTGACCAGCATCAGGTCGTCGCTCTCCTCGACCGGGAAGGCGGCGGCCAGACGCGTGCCCGCGCGACCGCCCAGGCCATGGGCCGTCAGCCCCTGCCCGCCACGACCCGTGCGGCGATACTCATAAGCCGAGGACCGCTTGCCGAAGCCGGTTTCCGTGACCGTCAGGATGAACTGCTCGGCCGCGCCCAATGCCGCGATACGCTCGGGCGAGATCGGGGCGTCGCCGGCCTCTTCATCGTCCGCCTCGACCGTGACGGCTTCATCTTCCGCGTCGGCCCCGGCCAGCGCCTTGCGCATGGCGTTGGCGTGCTTGACGTAGGCGGCCCGCTCCTCCGGCGACGCATCCACCCGGCCAAGAATGGCCATGGAGATGACCTCGTCCCCGTCCTGCAGGCGGATGCCGCGCACGCCGGTGGAGTCGCGGCCCTTGAACACGCGGACGTCGTCGGCCTTGAAACGGATGGCCCGGCCCAGCGCCGTGGTCAGCAGCACGTCGTCCTCGGCCGTGCACAGGCCGACGCCGACCATGCCGTCGCCGTCTTCCAGCTTCATGGCGATCTTGCCCGCGCGGTTCACCGTGGCGAAGTCGCTGAGCTTGTTGCGGCGCACGTCGCCCGACTTGGTGGCGAACATGATGTCGTAGTCGCCCCAGGTCGCCTCGTCCTCAGGCAGGGGCAGCACGTTCATGATGCTGTCGCCCGGCTCGATCGGCAGCAGGTTGACGAAGGCCTTGCCGCGCGACTGCGGATTGCCCAGCGGCAAGCGCCAGGTCTTCAGCTTGTAGGCCTTGCCGTTGGTGGCGAAGAACAGAACCGGCGTGTGGGTCGAGGCGCTGAACACGCCGGTGATGGCGTCCTCGTCCTTCATCGACATGCCGCTGCGGCCCTTGCCGCCGCGATGCTGGGTCCGATAGGCGTTCAGCGCCACCCGCTTGACGTAGCCGCCGTGGGTGACGGTCACGACCATGTCCTCGCGCGGGATCAGGTCCTCGTCCTCCATCTCGGCGTCGCCTTCGCCGATGAGGGTGCGGCGGTCCACGCCGAACTGCTCCCTGACCAGCAGCAGGTCTTCGCGGATGATGGCCAGGACATTGGCGCGGTCCGACAGGATGGTCAGGTGGCCCTGGATGGTGTCGGCCAGGCTGCGCGCCTCGCCGAAGATGTCGTCGCGGCCCAGACCCGTCAGACGCGACAGCGTCAGGGCCAGGATGGCGCGGGCCTGTTCGTCGGTCAGGCGGATCTTGTCGCCCTCCACCAGCACGGTGCGCGGGTCGGCGATCAGCTCGACCAGGGCCATCATGTCCCCGACCGGCCAGGCCTTGGCCTGCAGGCGTTCGCGCGCCTCGGCCGGGTCGGCCGAGCTGCGGATGATGTGGATGACCTCGTCGATGTTGGCGACCGCGACGGCCAGACCGACCAGGACGTGGCCGCGGTCGCGGGCCTTGGCCAGTTCGAACTTGACCCGGCGGACCACCACCTCCTCGCGGAAGTCGAGGAAGGCCTCCAGCAGGGCGCGCAGGCCCATCTGCTCGGGCCGCCCGTGGTTCAGCGCCAGCATGTTGACGCCGAACGACGATTGCAGCGCCGTATAGCGATACAGCTGGTTCAGGATCACATCGCCCGAGGCGTCGCGCTTCAACTCGATGACGATGCGCATGCCCAGGCGGTCGGACTCGTCGCGAACGTCGGCGATGCCTTCCAGACGCTTCTCGCGCACCATTTCGGCGATGCGCTCGATCAGGGTCTGCTTGTTCACCTGGAAGGGCAGTTCGGTGATGATGATGGCGTCGCGATCCTTGCGGATCTCTTCGATCGACGCCTTGCCGCGCACGATGACCGAGCCGCGCCCGTCGCGCAGCGCATTGCGCGGGGCCGTGCGCCCCATGATCTCGCCGCCCGTGGGGAAGTCCGGTCCCGGCACAATGTCCAGCAGGGCCTCGTCCGACACGTTCGGATCGTCCAGCAGGGCGACCGAAGCGTCGATCACTTCACGCAGGTTGTGCGGCGGGATGTTGGTCGCCATGCCGACGGCGATACCGCCCGCGCCGTTGACCAGAAGGTTCGGAATCCGCGCCGGCAGGACGACGGGCTCCAGCTCCTTCTCGTCATAGTTTGGCTGGAAGTCGACCGTGTCCTTCTCGATATCGGTCAACAGGGCCACGGCGGCCGGGGCCATCTTCGCCTCGGTGTAACGCATCGAGGCGGGCATATCGCCGTCGACCGAGCCGAAGTTACCCTGGCCGTCGACCAGCATCAGACCCATGGAGAAGTCCTGGGCCATGCGGACCAGGGCCATGTAGACCGAGGCGTCGCCGTGCGGGTGGAACCGGCCCAGCACGTCGCCGACCACGCGGGCGCACTTCGAATAGGCGCGCTCCGGCGTCATGTTCAGGTCGTGCATCGAATACAGGATGCGACGATGCACCGGCTTCAGGCCGTCGCGCGCGTCCGGCAGGGCGCGGCTGACGATCACGCTCATGGCGTAGTCGAGGTAGGAGCGTTTCAGCTCATCCTCGATGGTGATGGTCGAAATATCGCCCGGCGCCGAGGGGGCGGCGTTATGATAGCTGTCGTCGGTCAATGAAATCAGGCTTTAAATGGCCGGAATCGGAACGTGATCCGCTGTTCCGGTTTCTATCACCCGGGGGCCGTGGTGGCAAAGAAACGCCGCTGAAATCCCCATGTCGAAAAGGACTGGAAAGCCATGCGTTTAGCCACTTCGAAACTGATCGTCCCCAGCGCCCTCGCCATGGTGCTCGTCGCCGGGGCCGCCTGCAGCCAGAACCCGGCGACGCCGCCGGCTTCGGAGGCCGCGCCCGCAGCCCCGGCCGAGGCCGCCGAGCGTGCTGCGCCGGGCCAGACGGCCCAGGTCTCCATCCTCAACGCCCAGGGCGCGGAAGCCGGCAAGGCCACCCTGACGCAAGGGGCCACCGGCCTGCTGATCAAGGTCGAAGCCACAGGCCTGACGCCCGGCTGGCACGGCATCCACATCCACGCCACGGGCCAGTGCGAAGCGCCCTTCACCTCGGCCGGCGCCCACATCAATCACGGCGATCCCCAGAAGCCGCACGGCTTGCTGAACGCAGAGGGTCCGGACGACGGCGACCTGCCTAACGTCTTTGCTGACGCGAAGGGCGCGGTGAACGCAGAGGTCTTCACCACCCACGCCCGTCTGGCGGACAAGGGTCCGGGCCAGTGGCTGCTGGACGACGACGGCTCGGCGCTGGTGATCCACGCCAACGCAGACGACCACTCCAGCCAGCCGATCGGCGGCGCGGGCGACCGCGTGGCCTGCGCCGTCATCAAGGCGCAATAAGCAACCTCAAACCTTGGCGGGAGCGCCGGCGCGCAGGCCGCGCTCCCCCAGGGCCACCGTCACCACGCCCAGAAGGGCGATCGCCACCCCGGTCAGAATCTGCGGCGTCAGCACGTCGCCCATGAACAGCCAGCCGATCAGGATGGACACCAGCGGCGAGCCCAGCAGATAGGGCGTCACCCGCCCGGCCTCGCGCCGCTGCACCAGCCAGAAGACCAGGCTGGTGGCGAACACCGACGAGATCAACCCGGCCCACAGCAGCGTGCCCCACACCAGCGGCGTCGCCGCCCTGGCGGCCTCCCACTGGCCGCTCTCGAACAGGGCCGAGCCCAGCGTCAGCGCCGGAAAGGCCATCAGCGCCAGCAGCCCCTGCATCTTCAGCGGCGGAATGGAGGTGGTGCGCCGCGCGATCACCGTCGTCAGCGCCCATGCCGAGGCGCCCAGCGCGCCCACCAGAATCGCCTTCCAGTCCTGCAGCGCATGAGGATCCAGCGTCATCCACGCCACGCCGAGGAAGGCGATCACCAGGCCGATCGTCGCCATCCTCGAAATCTTCTCGCCCAGCAGCAGGAAGGCGAACAGCGACGTCAGCGGAATCCACAGTTGGGTCGAAACCGTCACCGGACTGACGTCATTGGCCAGCCAGAAAGCCAGGTAGATCAGGCCATAGTGGATCGGCCCGCCCACCACGGCGATGATCAGCAGGCTTTTCCAGTTCGGAAACGGCGGCCGCACGAACCAGACCAGGCAGGCGGCGGCGATGGCGAAGCGCAAGGCGCCCGTCATCAGCGGCGGCAGCACCTCGGTAGCGACCTTGGCGGCGGCGTTGTTCACGCCCCAGATGACCAGAACGGCCACGATGGCGGCGATCTCGAGCGGCGTCAGCGCGTGCGGGGATGAGGATGAACTGGACACGCCTCCATGCTTGCCACAGGGCGCGACCTTTTGCCTCTCACGAAGCATGACCACAGGTTACCCTGCCATCCCCCTTGGCCGTCGCCCCTGCCTCGCCCGCGCGAACCCGCTATAGAGGCACGATGAAGAGCCCTGCCCTGTTGTCCGCCCTACTGTCCTCCCTGGCCGTCCTGACCGCCTGCATCGCCGCCGCGCCCGCGACGGCCCAACCGACGGTCGTGATCTCGCCCCAGCCCCTGCCCATCGACGACGCCCGGCCTCGCGTCTTTCTGGGCGGCAGCATCGACATGGGCGGCGCGCCCGACTGGCAGGCGGCGCTGACGCGCGCCCTGTCCGACATGGACGTCACGATCCTGAACCCGCGCCGTCCCGACTGGAACCCCGCCTGGCGGCCTGAGACGGACGAGCCCGAGTTCCGTCGTCAGGTCGAGTGGGAGCTGGCCGCGCTGGAAAGCGCCGACGTCATCGTCATATATTTCGCGCCGGGCACGCAAAGCCCGATCAGCCTGCTGGAAATGGGCCTGCACGCGCGCGGCGGAAAGCTGATCGTGCTGGCCCCCGAAGGCTTCTGGCGCAAGGGCAACGTCGACATCACCGCCCGGGCCTATGGCGTGCGTCAGGTGCAGACCATGGACGAACTGACCGCCGCCGTCCGTCAGGCCCTGGCCGACGCCGCCGAGAAAGGCCGCTTCGCGCGCTAGAAAGCCGGCTTGGCCACCATCAGCCAGTAGATGCCGATGACCCCGGCGAAGGCAGGCCAGCCCAGGATGAACCAGCCTCGGAACAGGCGATGATAAGCTGACGACAGGGGCTCGCCTGCATCCGACGCCGTCTGGGCCAGACGCGCCATCTTCATCTGCATCCACACCACCGGCAGCCAACAGACGCCGATCAGCACATAGAGGGCGTAGGCCGCCAGCAGCCACGGCTCGGTCAGGGCGTATCCCTGTAGATGAATCAAGCCCAGGCCGCTGATCGGCTGAACCACCACGGCGCTGGCGGTGAAGACGAAATCGGCCAGCACCACGATCTTCCCCACCGCCGCAATCGTCGCCACATCGCGGCTCATGTGGGCGCGCAGCATGAAGAAGGCGATGCCCGCCCCCGTACCGAACAGCACAGCCCCCGACAGGATGTGGATGATCTTCAGGGTCAGATACAACATCAGCGCCTCGCGTCCGTCGCCGCCACGAACAGGCACAGGGCCATCATCGGCAGCACCTTGAGCCACGGCCCCAGCGGGTCGATCCAGTAGTGCGGCAGGCTGAGCGTCCCGGCGATCAGATAGCCCACCGTGGCCAGACACATCAGGATCGCGACACGCGCAGTCCACGGCCGCACGAACAGCGCCAGCCCCAGCACCACGTCAAGCAGTGCGCCCCACCAGGCGATCGGCCCGGCCCAGCGGCCGAAACCGCCTTCATGAAGCACGGCGATCGCCCCGCTCCAGCCCGGCCCGAAGCTGATCAGGCCAGTGATCAGCCAGAACAGCCCTAGCGTCAGGACGGCGACCGGCCGCACGAACCACAGACGCGCGTGCCAGACATCCTGAACCGAGGCGGGCGTCTCGGCCAGAAACCGACGGAAGCCGCGAGCGCGAACACCCAACCGCTCGGCCCAGCCGCTGTCGACGCCGGACACGTCGTGATCCATCTGGCGGATCGCCGTGCTGCGGATGGGCGAGGACCAGCCCAGTCGTCCCAACACGTCGCCGATCATCAGCGCAGGGCCGGCCAGCGCGCGCGGAACCCGCACCACCGGCGCAGGCGAAAGGCCCAGCCACCCGCGATAAAGCCGCACCGTCTCGATCATGCTGACCGCCTCCGGCCCCGGCATGTCGAAGGTCTCACGCACGGGCGCGCCGGGCTTCAGCGCCGCCACGACCGCCTCGCCCAGATCGGACAGGGCGATGGGGCGGAAGACCTGATCGCCGCCCACCACCGGGCTGAACAGCGGGAAAGCCGCCAGCGCCCGGATCAGGCCGGTCCCGCCGAACGCCGCCCGATCCACCACCAGCGACGGGCGCAGGATCAGCCAGCCCAGATCGGAGGCGCGGACCAGTCGCTCCGTCTCAGCCTTGGTGCGGGCATAGGCCGTGCCCGCCGCATCATCGGCGCCCACGGCGGAAATGTGGATCAGACGACGCACGCCCGCCCGTTCGCAAGCCTGAATGAGCGCGCGCGGCCCCTCGACATGGGCCAGCGTCGTGCTGTCGCCCGCCCCGTCCTGCAACACCCCGACGCAGTTCACCACGGCGTCCACGCCATCCAGCAGCGGCGCCCAGGCCTCTGTGGATGTCAGGTGTGCGAAGTCAGCCTGAACCCACTCGAAAGCCGGCGCGCGGCGGGCGGATTCAGCGGGTCGTCGCGCCCCGGCCCGGACCGTCCGGCCCGCTGCCGACAGGGCCGCCGCCAGATGCGAGCCGATGAAGCCGTTGGCCCCCAGGACCAGAACACGCCCGCTCATGATGACCTCACCCCAGCACTCGATCCGACATGTCCACGCCTTCGGGCGGCATGGCGCACCAGGCCTGACCGGGAAAGCGCCGCCGATGCCGCGCGACCCAGCCATAGACCGCGTCCCGCATCGGCCGGGGGATCAGCCGCCCCGCCGTCGCCAGCCGATAGGGAAACGGCAGAGACGCCGCCAGATGCAGCACGCCGTCCGAGCGGCCGATGGCGCGCCCGTTCTCAATCACCAGCATGGTTGAGGGATCATCCGGCGACAGGCCGTAGTGCAACAACAAGGCTCGCCCCAACGCCGACTGCGTCGGCGCCAGGCGGAACCGGAGTCCGTGCTTCAGCAGCGTTCGCGCGGAATGAGAGCACAGGGCGCAATCGCCGTCGAACAGGACCAGCGGCCGGTCGTCCGGGAAGGACGGCACAGCCGGGTCGTCGCGATAGCTATAGGCCCCCTGCCCCACGCCGCGCCCTTTCGCGCCCGGGCCTAGAACGGAATGTCGTCGTTCAGGTCGTAGCTTTCCTTCGGACCCGAGGGCTTGTTGGCGCCGCCGGTCGAGAAGCCCGAGGAATAGTCGTCGTCGCGACCGCCGCCGTAGCCGCCGCGATCACCGCCGCCCTGGCTGTCGCCGCGACCGCCCAGCATGGTCAGCTGGCCGTTGAAGCGCTGGATGACGATCTCGGTCGTGTACTTCTCCACCCCCTGCTGATCGGTCCATTTGCGGGTCTGCAGCGAGCCTTCGACGTATACGGTCGAGCCCTTCTTCAGATAGTTCTCGGCCACCTTGACGATGTTGTCGTTGAAGATGACCACCGAATGCCACTCGGTCTTCTCCTTGCGCTCGCCGGTCGCCTTGTCGCGCCAGGTCTCCGAGGTGGCGATACGCAGGTTGGCGACGCGGTCGCCGTTGTTCAGAGAGCGGATTTCCGGGTCGCGCCCCAGGTTGCCGACCAGAATGACCTTGTTGACGCTGCCCGCCATGACCGATGTCCTTTATTCGTCTTGTCGTCCGCTCCTTAGCCGAAACGGACGAGATGTTCTAGTTTCGTTCACCCCACGCGGGGCGGATTAGTTCGGGGCCACGGCGATCGGGCGGCCGTCCATCTGACGCTGGATGGCGCCGGGAATGGCCAGACGGCCGTCGCCGGTCCGCGCCAGAGCGAAGAACCGCGGACCGTCCAGGCTCTTGCTGAATTTGACGCCGGTGCGGTCGATGAAGATGAACTGCCCCTGATAGGCGCCGACCATCTCATTGTTGCTGCCGCCCATGCTCAGGAATTTCAGGCGCATCTCTTCCAGACGCGCGGCGCAGAACTCGATCTGCGGCTGGTCGCGCGCCACCACGTTGAAGCGAGGCGCGCCGCCGGCCGGTTCGCCGACGTGATAGCAGACGCCCTTGTCCGAGGGGGCCTGAAGCTGAGGGGCGCTGCAGGCCGCCAGGGCGGCCGATCCCAGCACGACGGCCAATCCGATGAGGGAAAAACGCATCCTCGTCACAGCTCCGGGAACTGGCAGTTGCGGTCCTGCTGGGCCAGGGTGCGGAAGCGGTTGTTGTCGGTGGACTGCTCCACGCGACGCGGCACCAGCCGCAGGGTGGTGTCGCCCCAGCGGCCGTAGTTCGCCTCTCCAGGGCGCACGCAGGTGCCCGAGTAGAGAGCCTGAACGCAGGCGGCCAGGCTCATGTCGCCCGACACCTGACGCCATTCAGAGCCGGTGTGGCGCAGGCAGGCCGTGCTCGAGCCGCCGGTCGCCGGGCGCGCGGCGCCGGC
>DGIZ01000149.1 GCA_002386585.1 Brevundimonas sp. UBA4609
GCCACGCCGCGCTCGGCCAGGATGCGATAACGGTCGTACTCGCGCTGAGCGTTCTCCAGCTGGGCGCGCGCCCGGATCAGGTCGGCGTCTTCCTCGCGCGCCTGCAGTTCGACCAGGGGCGCCCCCGCCGCCACCGACTGACCGTCGGTGAACATAACCTGGGTCACCAGTTCGGTCGTGTTGGAGGTGATGTTGACCGAACGACGGCTGCGGGCGACGCCCAGCACGCGAATCTGATCAGCGAACTCTCGCCGCTGCGCCACGACCTCGGCCACCAACTGGCCGCGCCCGGCGCCGGGTCCCCCCGGACCGCGCTGATGGGCTGCGTCGCCGCCGCTGAAAGCGATCCTGACGACCGCCGCCACGACCATCAGCCCCAATAAGCAGGCCGCGCCGATAATGAAAAAATGGCGTTTGAACACGCGACGCAGTCTCCCCGACAACAAGCGCCCCCGCTTAACGGCTCACCGCCATTACGCAAATAACGTATCTGTAACGTGAGGAACCTCGGATTCCGTCGCGGAATTCCGGATTAAAATCGACGCCAGATTCCGATGACGGGCCCTCTGCCCGCAGGAATTTCACGCCCGGCCGCCGCGTGGCGCCACCCCGCCTGCAGCCGCCAGTCCCCGAATTGGCGCACCACCGAACCTTCCAGCGACAGCCAGCGCGCCCCGCCGTCGCCATCCGCCGCCCCGCCGAAGGCCTGGACCATCACCATCCAGTCGCGATTGATGTGCACCCCGGCCGTCGCGTCCGCGCGAACCTCGTCCGGCAAGCCGTCGCGCCAGCGGCGCGCCGCCTGGAGGTCGACGAAGGCGCGCTCGAAAGACCGCCCCGCCAGCAACCGGACCTCCCAGTCGCTGTCGCCCGCGCCGGGCGGGGCGTAGCCAGCGTTGCGTCCCGCTCCGCCCTCCGCATAGCCCACATAGACGGCGGCGACGTTGCGATCATCACGGTAGGCCTGCCAGCGCACGCCCAGTTCGATCGGACCCAGCCCCTGATAATCGAGGAATTCATCGCGGCCGTCCTGCCATTCGCCCTTGGCCTGCAGGGTGAGGCGATCCGTCAGTCCATATTCGGCAAACACGCTGGCCACGATATCCCGGCGACCGCCGGGCAGGTCGACCCGGTCCCCGTCGGCGGCGTAGAACTCTTCCGCGCGGATGTTCTCGTATTTGACGATGACCTCGCCCTGCCCCTTCGGCAGGTTCCAGGCGCCGGCCTGCGCCGCGTGAGTCGAGGCCAGCGCCGCCAGGCCGGCCAGAAGGCCGATGCTTCCTCTCCCCCGCACGGCCCGTCCTTCCTAGACGTCGTAGCCGGGCGATCTTCGCTGCAACTGGCGAAGGGCGCCGGGCCAGGCCAGGGACGAGACGAAGCCGATGCCCCGGCCCTGCTCCCTGGTCTCGGCCTGCGCCGCGTCGGGCGCGATCAGGACATTGTCGCGCCCCGCAGACAGGGCCGCGACCTGCTGGGCGCAGGCGCGCTCCAGGAAGAAGATGCCGATCCAGGCCTCGGCCGCCGTGCTTCCGACCGCCAGCGTTCCGTGATTGCGCAGCAGCATCAACGGCTTGTCGCCCAGGTCCGCCACCAGGCGCTCGCGCTCGTCATGATTCAGCGCCAGCCCCTCATAGCCATGATAGGCGACCTGGTGCTGCAACAGGCAGGCGTTCTGGCTGATCGGCAGAAGGCCCTCCTTCTGGGCCGCGACGCCGACGCCGTTCACCGTGTGCAGATGGATGACGAAATGCGCCTCTTCGCGGGCCGCATGGACCGCCGAATGGATGGTGAAACCCGCCGGATTGATGAAGCTGGTCGTGTCCTGAACGACATTGCCGTCCAGATCGACCTTTACCAGAGAAGATGCTGTAATTTCATCGAAATACCAGCCGTAGGGATTGATCAGAAAGTGATGTTCCGGTCCCGGCACGCGGGCCGAGACATGGGTGAAGATCATGTCGTCCCACCCGTGGAGCGCCACCAGACGATAGAGAGCCGCCAGTTCGACCCGCGCCTTCCACTCCGCCTCGGACACCTGGGACTTCAGCGAGGCTGCGTCCGTCATCGGCCTTCTCCCCTTATCAGCGTTCAGGTGAAACCTCTCTCCGCCTCCGCCCCGCGTCAAGTCGCCGAACGCCGTGAGGGGACCGAAAACGGAAGACTTGGTTAACCCTGTTTTCATCGACGCGAGCGAACACTGCCTGCTGCGCGGCGCGGCCGCATCAGCGGGGGATGTTCCGTGGACTCAATCGTGGCGTTCGCATCGTCCCGATCCGGCGATCCCCTGCCGCTGGCCAGCCTTCATCAACTGATCGACCTGGCCGCCGGACGCCCGCCACAGGAGCGACAGCGCCTGCTGCTGGGCGTGGCTGATCTCTATCATTCGGTCGGCGGCCAGGCGGACGCGCCGCCAGCCCTGACCGAGGTGTTCATCGCCATGGTCCGCGCAGCCGAACAGGACATTCGGCGCGTCCTGGCCGAGAGGCTGGCCGACGCCGCCTGGGCGCCGGCGGATCTGATGCGCCTGCTCGCCGCCGACTCAATCGAAATCGCCCGCCCGGTGATCGCCGCCAGCCCCCTGCTGCTGGACGCGGATCTTCTGGCTCTGCTGCAGGACGCCTCGCTGGAGCATCAGGTTCAGGTGGCTTTGCGGCCGGACCTGGGACCCGGACCGGCGCGCGTCATCCTGGATCGCGGCGAACCCGCCGTCATGACCGCTCTTGCCGTCAACCGGACCGCGCGGCTGGAGGCGCGGGACATGACCCGCCTGGTGGACAAGGCGCGCTCCATCGCCGCCCTGCGCGCGCCGCTGACGCGCCATCCTCAGTTGAGCGAGGATCAGGCCCTGCGGCTCTACGCCTGGGTCGGCGACGCCTTGAGGCAGGCCATATCCCAACGCTTCAGCCTGGACGCCCCGGCTCTCGCGACGGCGGTCGCCGCCGCCGCCCAGGAAGCGGCCGGAATCACCCCAGACGAGGCGGCCGCCCGTTTGGCCGCCAAGCTGCATGCGGCGGGACAGTTGCGCCCCTCCACCCTGATGCGGGCGCTGAGGGAGGAGAAGCTGGACCTGTTTATCCACGCCCTGGCCCGGCTGAGCCGCCTGGAAACAGAGGCCCTGCGGCGCGCCCTGCGCGGCGACAGCGCCCGGCCCCTGTTCCTGGCCT